>CP089983.1:11570000-11912500 GCA_037157805.1 Sorangiineae bacterium MSr11367
ATCGGGCTTCGTTCGGGTGACATCGTCGCCGCCGATGATCACGCCGAACAACGACAAGAGATCCTCCTTTTCGAGGATCTTGCGAAGCGTGGGGCTGATCTTGGTCGAGACGATGCCGAGACGAAGGCCTCGTGCGGCCAAGGCGTGCAACGTTTCGCGGACCCCGGGGAAGAGCTCCGTGAGGCCCACCATCACGTACCTTGCTCGTTCGAGGTAGAGCTCTTTGAATCGGATGCGCGCCTGCTCGTCGTCGATGCCACTCAGGCGCGAGAAGGTGTCGGGCAACGACAGGCCGATGGTCCTGCAAATCGCATCGTCCGAAGCGAGCGGAATGCCCATGACGGTGAGCGCGTGCGTGACGCACGCAATGATTCCAGGGGACGAATCCGCCAACGTGTAGTCGAAGTCGAACAAAACGGCCTTCATCGGTGCATCGTGAGCATGGGGCGCCGGCCGAAACTTGGCAACCGCCCCATGACCTTGGCCGATGACAGGACGATGAGCACCCTCATTCGAGAGCGACGCGGGCCGATCGATCGCGCGCTCGTGCTTTTGGCGGCGTTGGGTGTCGTGTACGTCGCGCGGCAGGTGGTGACCCCGCGCTGGCGCGTGTGCATCGACCCGTGGGTCCATTCGCTCCCGAGGGACGCGCGGACGGTCGCGGGACACGTCTTGGTGTGGACATTTCCCATGGCCATTTTTAGCGGCATCACGCTAGCGTTCTTGATTCGTTCCCGGCGGTTCGAACCGCTGTCGCTCACCCGCGACCTTCGACGTGCGGTGACCGATGCCCTTTGGGCAACGCTCATCGGGGTGGTGGCAGTGGTGGCGGTGGCAAAGGGCATGGGCCTTCCGTTCGGGTTCAGGATCCGCGGCTGGGTGCTCGCAGCCAATGTCGTCTCCAATGGGTACGAGGAACTCGTCGAGCGTGGCCTCATTTTCACGGCCGCGTGGTACGCACTTGGATCACGCCTGGCCGCGGCACTCTTCTCCGGGCTGGTCTTCGCACTCGGTCACGAGCAGTATCCTCTGCCGCTGCGCGCGGTCGTGGCGTTCGGCGGCTTCATCTGGTCGTGGATTTATGCGCGAACGGGGAATTTCCTGGCCCCTTGGCTTTCGCACCAGCTGGCCGACATGGTGCTCGACGTGATCCTCCTCACTTGATTGCCGTAAACACGTTCGTCGAAAATGGCCACCATGAACCATCCGCCCGAGATAAAACGTTCGCTTTGTTTGCACGGGCCGCCGGTGCGGCACACGCCTCGCGAGATGCTGATGCGGCTCCTCGAGCGAATGCCACCGGACACGCCCGGGTCGGGGCCGCTCGGGCCCGTTGCGCAGCTGGAAGAGCGGGTGGCGCGGTTGCTCGGAAAGGAGGCTGCGCTGTTCTTTCCGACCGGGACGATGGCGCAACAAGTCGCGCTGCGCATTCACGCCGAGCAGCGGGGGCGGAGCACGTTTGCCGCACACCCTCAATGTCACCTCGCCGTTTGGGAGGATAATGGCTATAGCGTCATTCACGGTTTGCGATTCCAGCCCGCGGGCGATCCGCACGCCTTGTTGACGCTCGAGGATCTCTCCGAGGTAAAAATACCCCTCGCGGCCCTCGTCCTCGAACTGCCCCAACGCGATATCGGCGGCCAGCTTCCGAGCTGGGCGTCGCTCGGCGAACAGGTGGCCTGGGCGCGCGAGCGCGGGGCGGCCGTGCACATGGATGGCGCCCGTTTGTGGGAAGCGCAAACGTTTTACGAGCGACCTTTTTCGGACATTGCGGGGCTCTTCGACTCCGTTTACGTGTCGCTCTACAAATCGCTGCGCGGTATTCGGGGCGCCGTACTCGCGGGCAGCAAGGAGCTGGTGGCCGAAGCCTCCGTGTGGCGCATGCGCCTCGGCGGGAGCATCCCCGATGCGTGGCCATTGGCCGCAGCCGCGCTCTTGGGCCTCGACGACGTCTTGCCGCGCATGAAAGGCTTTCGCGATTATGCCATCACACTTGCCGCGGCCATCAATCGCGATAGCGGTGCGCATACCCTACCCGAGGACCCGCAAACGCCTCTTTTTCACGTCCATCTTCCCGCCTCCAAGCGGGCCGTCGAAGCCGCGGCCGATGCGATATTGGCCGAACGCGGCATCCAGTTGTTCCGACGCGTGCTCCGTTCGCCCGACGAACGCTCTTGTCGATTCGAAATAACGATTGGCGAGAATGCCATGGATTTCACACCCGACGAAGTCGTCTCCCTCCTCCGCGAACTGCTCGACCGCGCCAATGCCAACGATCGGGCTTCACGATCACACGGCAAAGATGCCGCCTCAGGGTGTGAGCCAATCGATCTCCGCCGTTAAGGTGGCGCCATCTTTCGGGGGGCGACAAGATCAATACCAGGTGATACGCTTCCATACGCCGGGGTGAACAATCGCCTAGCCAATGGGGCTCGCTTGGACGAGCACACGACGCTTTTTGCCGGTCGATTCCAGATCGAAGGCGAGGCGGGTGCCGGCGGCATGAGCGTCGTCTATCGAGCGATCGATACGGCGAGTGGCAAGACCGTAGCCCTCAAAGTGCTGCGCGAAACGGGACACGCCGCCCTGCGCAGGTTCAATGCCGAGGCCATGGCCCTGGAGAAGCTGCAGAGCCCCGCGATCGTTCGCTACATCGACCACGGCATCACCGACGACGATCAGATGTATTTGATCCTCGAATGGATCGACGGTGAATCGTTGAGCGCGCGCCTGCACCGCGGGCAGCTCGACATTCGCGATACACTGAAGCTCGCACGGCGCGTCACCGACGGCCTCGCGGCTGCGCACGCTCTCGGGATCCTGCATCGCGATATCAAGCCGAGCAACGTCTTGTTGCCCAACGGTGACCTGGGGGAAGCCAAGGTTGCCGACTTTGGATTGGCGCGCACCATGGGCGATCCGGTTCTCGCCGAGGGCGTCTCGACGGTCACGGCCACGGGACGCATCGTTGGAACGCCGGGGTACATGGCCCCGGAGCAAGCGCACGGCATCTCGGACTTGGATGAGCGCGCCGACCTCTTTTCGCTCGGATGCCTCCTGTACCGGTGCCTGGCCGATATCGAAGCCTTCGAAGGCTCGCGCGCCCTCACCACACTCGCCCGACTGGTGCTTTTCGAGCCCGCGCGCGTGTCCGAGATGCGCGCGGACGTTCCCCCGGCGCTCGATGAACTCGTAGCCGCATTGCTCGCAAAGAAGCGCGCCCAGCGCCCAACCTCGGCGGTGTCGGTGCGCGAGATGCTCGAGCACATCGCCCAGGACATCGCCGCGGAAAGCGCACCGCGCGCGGCGAGACCCCGCATGCGCGAATCGACGGCCCCGCAGGGCGCCGTCTTCGGGCGCTACATCCTCGAGGGACGCTTGGGCGCCGGTGGAATGGGCGAGCTGTTTCGTGCGACCGATACGAAGTTGGAGCGACCGGTGGCGCTCAAACTGCTGCGAGGCTCGCCCGATCGCGCGACCTCGGCGCGCTTGGTGCGCGAAGGGCGAGCGGCGGCGGCGTTGACCCATCCCAACATCGTGACCATCTACGACGTCGGCGAGCACGAAGGCATCCCCTTTTTGGCGAGCGAGTGCATCGACGGCAAAGACCTGCGCACGTACGTGGGCGATCCGTCGGTGGACCCCGAGCGCAAGATGCGCTGGCTGCACGAGATCGCGCGGGCGCTCGGGGCGGCGCATCGCGCGGGCGTGGTGCACGGCGACGTAAAGCCGGACAACGTGATGATCGCCGATCACGGGACGATCAAACTCGTCGACTTCGGCCTCGCCACCGCGGTGCCGGGATGCGTCGTCGGTACGCCGGCCTACTTGGCCCCCGAGCAGATTCGCGGCGAGCCACTCGATGGCCGCACGGATCAATTCGCGTGGGCCGTCATGGCGTACGAGCTCATGACCCACCGACTCCCGTGGCCAGGTGCCGATCCCTTGGCCAGCATGGCCGCCGTGCTCGAACGCGAGCCCGATCTGGCGGGTCTGCCGCCGGCACTCGCGCCCGTGATCGGGCGCGCGCTCCACAAGCGGCGGGAAGAGCGCTTCCCCTCGATGGAGGCGCTGGTCGAAGAGCTCGACGCTGCGGCGCGACCGCCGGCGGTGGGTCAGCGGCTCGGTCGAAAGGGCAAGGTGCTCCTTTGCATGACCGCGCTCGCCGCCGCCGGGTTGGGACTCGGGCTGGGGGCGCGCAAGCCACCTTCCGCGCCGGCCCCTGCCCCGTCGGCGCAGCCCACGTCGGTCGTCGCGCTTTCCCTTTCACCATCGTGCGCACCGGCGGCGGTGGCCGTGCACCGCGAGGGCCTGAACGCGCTGCGCGCGGCGAATTGGAAGCAGGCGACGACGCTCTTCGAAAAGGCGGCGCAACTCGATCCGGCGTGCCCCGAGACGCAGCTTCGGCTGACCGTCATTCCGCGAAAGCGCTGGCCGCGTGCGCGCCAGATCGAACAACTGCGTCACACGCTGCCCATGCGCGACGCGCTGAGCGAGCGCGATCGGCTCGTGCTGGACGCGTTCACCGTGTTGATCTCGCCGGAGGTGCCTGCGGAAAGCGAAGCGGTGCGCCTTCTCGACGAAGCCGTTCACCGCTTTCCCGAAGATGCGGAGCTTCGCGTGCTGGCGACCCTGCGGCGCTCGGCCGTGCCCATGCTTCCCGCCCAGCTCGAAGAGGCCCTGGCCACGATCCGGCACGCGACGGAAATCGATCCAGGCTACGCGGATGGCTGGCAACTCCAAGCCACCGTGCTTTGCCGGCTCGGGCGCCACGAGGAGGAGATTCGCGCGCTCGATCGCTGCCTGGAGGCGGCGCCGGGTGCGGTCGACTGCATGGAAGACCGCAGCGCGGATCTGCGCCGTGTCGGCCGTTGCAGCGAAGCGACCTCGCAAGCCCGCCAATGGGTCGCGTGGGACGGCGAGCAGCCGTGGGCGTACCAAGAGCTCGCCGATGCGTTGGTGGGGAGCGGGGCCTCCGGCGAAGGCATCGAGGAAGCGCTCCAAATGCGATGGAAAGACCTTCCGCCCGACGGCCGCGAGCTCGCCGAGCTCGGCGATCGGGCGCGGCTCGCGATTTGGAGCGGCCAGTTCGAAACGGCGCTACGCACCGCGGAGGAACTGGAACAGCGTGCCGCCGGCGCGCGAACCGTGGAACCGCATTTGCTCGCGGCGCTCGACCAGGTCGACGCCCTCACCGAGCTCGGACGCAGCGCGGAGGCCGCCGTCGTGGCCTCGAAGTTCTTGCGGCGCCACGAGGCTTGGATCCGCGGCGATGCGGTCACGCATTCCGACTACACGAAGCCGTTGCTCTTCGCCGCGGCGCTCGAACACGGGCAGCTTTCGCGCGCGGAATGGCAGCAGGCCACGGACGAATGGGAGCGTGCCACCCAGCCGAAAATCGACCCGTTCAAGCAATGGGTCATGCGCTGGGGGACCGCCGTCGGGGAGCACATTCAAGCCGCCGAGGCCCTGCGCAGCGATCCGCGCGCCGACGGGGGCGCGATCCCCATGGTGGACAACGAGCCCGGGCTCATTGGCGTGCTCGAAGCTTACGAAGGGCACATTCACCTTCTCGCGGGCGACGTGGCCCGGGCGATGCCGCTCCTGGAGACCGCCGCGGGAACCTGCATGGGCCTGCGCCACGGTGCACTCCGCGTGCGGGCTCACCTCTGGCTGGGTATGGCCAGAGAGAAGGCGGGCGACGTTCCCGGGGCCTGCGATGCGTACCGATTCGTCCTGGAGCAGTGGGGCGGGGCGAAACCTTCCTCGGTCACGGCGCAACGGGCACAACAGCGCAGCCAATCTCTTCATTGCTCGAAGTAGGAAAAGCTTTGAGCACTTCGTCGATGGCGGCTTTTCCACCCGAGGACAAATAGTCCCGAAGCGGCGTGAGTTTGCGCGCAATGCCGAGTTCACGCGTTTGTCCGGTCGCCACGTAGGGCTCGTACGCATTGGCCACTTGGAGCTCGGCCAGGGCGGAGAAGTCTTCGCGGGAGAGCGTATTCGCCATACCGCCGGCCGGCTCGAAGAACTCGACGCGGGTGATCGGAGCCCCGGTGTCGCGCGTCCCGAGTGCGAAGTGGCAGGCGTTCATGAGGCCATACAAGGCGATCCAGCGATCGGTCTTTTCGCCGACCATGCGCGCGACACGAGCGCGGTCGGCGGATGAATGGTAATCGAGCAAATCGATGACGTTGTATTCCGTGCCATAGATGGCATGAAAGAGTCCCACGAAGGCGACGTCATCGGGGTGCCCCCATTGGCGGAGAATCTCGTAGACGCCCACGAAGTGGTCCATGCACATGGCCACGGAGTGGTCCACCTTCTCGAGCTGGAGATCCAGCATGAACATTTTGATCTTCGGCTCGAGATCCGCTGCCCGAAGGCGCTTCAGCGCCCGAATGCGTCGCTGGTTGAACTCCTCGAGGGCCGCAGCATCCGCGAGGGCGGCCCGGTAGCCACCGGCCACTGCGGGCGCGCGACGGAGGATGTTCGGGTTCGATGTGAGCACCGACACGAACGCGTCCGCGTCGACCTTCTCGGCCATGCGCCGGTCGATGATGGCGTTTACCTCGGACTCCGTCACGGTTTCCGACCCAGCGTCCCCCTTCGACCCGGCGCACGCGACGAGATGGACGGACACATACGAAAGCAGCTGCAAAAACGCGCGACGTTGCATGCGTTGTCCTTAGCTCCCGCGCGCAGCCCGATCCGTCGGCAAATGGTAACGATGTGTATCGATTCGTATCGGGCGCCATGCAAAGATGCTCTCGTGCCCATCGTACTCGCAGCGATCACGCTCGTTTTTCACCTGCTGACCATCCGCGGGTACGGCTACTTCCGCGACGAGATGTACTACCTCGCCAATGGCGAGCACCTCGGTTTCGGGTACGTGGAGCATCCGCCGCTGATCGGCATCATCGCGGCCCTCGTGCGCGCCGTTTTGGGGACCTCGCTGTTCGGCATTCGGCTGACGCCCGCGCTCGCTGGAGCCGCGACCGTCGGACTCACGGCGCAGTCGGCCCGCGAGCTGGGCGGCGGGCGGTTCGCGCAAACCTTGGCCGGGATCGGGATGATGCTCGCCCCCGTCGTGGTGTCGCTGACCAGCATTCTGTCGATGAATGCCTTCGACATTCTGTTCTGGGCGATTTGCGTCTGGCTGGTGATTCGAATTCTCAAAACGGACGACACGCGCCTCTGGCTCGTGTTCGGCGCCGTCGCAGGCATCGGGCTCGAGAACAAGATCAGCATCTTGTTCCTGGGTTTCGGCGTGGGCGTCGGCCTGGTGCTAGGACGCCGTTGGAACCACCTGCGCAGCCGCGGGTTCTGGCTCGGGGCCGGCCTGGCGGTGCTGTTCTTCGTACCCTACGTCGTCTGGCAGCAGGTGCATGGTTGGCCGCTGCGCGAATTCATGACCCGCGCCCGCGAGCTCAAAAATGTCGCGCTTTCGCCGGCGAGCTTCGTGCTCGAGCAATTCCTGCTCATGGGGCCACTCTCCGCGCCGCTCTGGCTCGGGGGGCTCGGCTACTTCCTCTTTTCCCGCGAGGCCGCGCGCTACCGTGCGCTGGGGTGGGCTTACCTCGCGGTGCTCGCGCTCTTCCTCGTGGCCGGCAATGCGAAACCGTATTACCTCGCCCCCGCCTACACCGGCTTGTTTGCCGGCGGCAGCGTCCTCGTCGAGCGGCTTGCGGCGCAACGCAAGTTGCTGCGCGCCGCGGCCATCACGCTGGTCGGGGGCGGAGGATTGCTCTCCTTGCCCTTGGCAAAGCCGGTCTTGTCGGAGGACGCACTCGTGCGTTACATGGCCGCCATCGGGATGAAGCCCTCCTCGGGGGAGCGGCAAGCCTTGGGGCGCCTTCCGCAGCTGTTCGCAGACATGCACGGCTGGCCCGAATTGGCCGAGACCACCGCGCGCGTCTATGCGGCACTGCCGCCGGACGAGCGGGCCAAGGCCTGCATTTTCGCGCAGAACTATGGACAGGCCGGTGCCATCGACCTCTTTGGTCCGCGCTATGGGCTTCCGAAAGCCATATCCGGTCACAACATGTATTGGATCTGGGGCCCGCGCGATTGCACCGGGGAGGTGCTCATCGTCATCGGCCAGCGACGGACCGAACTGGAGCCGCTGTTCACCAGCGTGGAACTCGGGACCATGTACACGTGCGTGGATTGCATGCCCTACGAGAACGACAAGCCCATATGGATCGCGCGCGGCCTTCGCATCCCGATGAAGGAGCTCTGGCCGCGCGCGAAAAGCTTCATTTAAGTTGCAGCATTTCGGCCATGCCGAGGGCACGGAGGCGCTCGGCTTGGATGCGATCCGTGGCGGAGTTGAGGTCCTCCAGCAAGGATTTGGCGAGCCGCCCCACGACGGTGCGCAAGGGGCGCTTGCCGTGCGGTGTCTCGATGAGCGCCGCGATGGCGTCGGCGACCTCCTGCGGATTGTCCGTGGAGGCCGCCGCCGTCATGCCGCGGACGGCGGCCGCAAGCAGCTCTTTCCCGCGCGTGTAGGACTGCACGCGCGCCGTGTCGTCGGCCATGATGGCGTTTTTCGCCAACGATGTCCCATACCCGCCTGGCTCGACGATGACCGAATCGATCCCCTCCGAGGCCAGCTCGTAGCGGTACGTTTCGGCAAGGGCTTCGGCCGCGAATTTCGCCGCCGTGTAAGGACCGAAGAAGGGCAGTACGTACCTCGCACCGGCGCTGGTCACCTGGACCAACAACCCCGATTTACGTGCCCGCAGGATGGGAAGCGCCGCGCGATTGACCCGCAGCGGGCCAAAGAAGTTCAGCTCGAAGGCCTTGCGTGCCTGCTCCACGCTGAAGGACTCCAAGAGCCCGAACGCCGTGGCGCCCGCGTTGTTCACCACGACGTCCAGCCGGCCCGCATCCGCCATGACGTGGTCGATGGCTTTGCGAACCGAAGGATCGTCGGTGACGTCCATTTCGATGGCCTGAAGGGCCAGGTTCTCGCGGGATGCCAACGACGCCAGCTCGGCCGCCGCCCCCGCGTTCTTGTCGGCGATTCCGCGCATCGACGCAAAGACGATGTGCCCTCGCCGGGCGAGCGTCTGGACGAGCAGCCGGCCAAAGCCGGTGCTCGCCCCCGTAATCAATGCCACGTACGGAGCGCTCATGGCACGTCAGATCGCGACGCTGGTCGCGATGCGGAGAGGATCGAGGTAGGGATACGGCTGCTTCCCGAGCGCCTCGAGCGCGAGATTTCGCTCGTTGATGTCCGAGGAGATCTTCTGCAGGTTCTCCTTGAAGCGCCGGTGGATCTCGGGAAACTCCTTGGCCAGACCTGGCGAATTCCACAGCGTGTCGATGGCCGGTGTGGTCAGCAACATGGCGAAGCTGACTTGGAAATTCGACACGAAGAAGTTGGGCAACGCCTGGAAGTAAATGAAGTCCATCGTGATGTCGTCCTCGCCCTCGGGCATCTTCTTCAAGGTGGAGTCCGGACGGTTCGGGATGTACGACAGGTAATCGATCTGCGGGAAGTTCACCGCAGAGTGGAACGCGCTCGCCTGAAAGACGATGTTCGTGAGGGTGCGCACGAGCTGCGTGCGCGAGGTGATGGCCCTCGGGAAGCCGGGTATGTCGGCTCGATCGGGGGCGCTCGTTTCGAGGGCCCATTGCTGGATCAAGGCGTCGGCGGCCACCGCGTTGTCGTTGGCGTAAACGGCATTCACCACTTCACCGATGTACGTCTCGAGTGCGCGCCAGATCTTGAAGCCGTCGTCGCGGTAATAGTAGCCCTGCACACCGTCGGTGCCCGCCTCGTCGAAGCCGCGCGCGGCGAGGTCCTCGGGGAAGCTGTTCGCAGTGAAGTCGTACATCTCCCAGGCGGAGAGGAAAAGCTGCAGCGCCTGCGCCGTGCCCGGGGCGAACGTGGTGTCGGTGAAGGCACCCTTGGGCGCGACGAGTGTCTGCCTCGCCATGTAATTGATGCCGATGGTCTGCCGCATATGCGGGTCGAGCAATCGGCCAATCGGATGCTCCGGGTGCGCATAGAAGATATTGTGGTGCGCAATGATGAAGGGCTCCATCGCCAAGTGCGCAATGCCCAGGTGCGAGATGAATTGGTGGTACTGGTTGTCCGCACACGCCACTTGAATCTTCGCGTACAAGTAGCGATTCGGCGGGGACGAGGCCGCGGTGTACACCACGTTGAGCCCCTGGTTGCGCGTCAATTGGATGCCCACCAAATTGAGCCGCGAGGTGCCATCGTCCAGAAGCTCGCGGTACACGAGGACGATGGGTGCGTAAAAGACCATATTGCGATAGAGCTTGAGCTCCGCCAAGAGCGCATAGTCGAGAATGAACAGCCGCCGATCGCGGATGAGTTCCTCGAGCGATTTGCCCTGCGCACTCAGGCTCAGAAGCGCCGGCGGAATCTCCGCCAGACTTCGCACCGTGCGGATGACCAGCGGATGGAGACCCTGAATCAGCTGCCGACAGAACTCCGCATCGTCCTTCCAATGGTCGACGACGGCGGGCTGCTTCTTCACCCAGCCGTGCAGGAAGGACTCGTACGGGTCCTTGCGCTGCAATAGCGCGGTCTTGAAGCGCTCGACCAAATTGAATTGCGAATAGGCGTACTCGAGTCCGCGCTGGAGCATGGCGCCCAGTTGCGGCGGGGTCAAAAGCTCCTGCAGAGGGAGGCCCTTGACCATGCGCGGGAGGTTTTCCAGCGGCACGTCGGGGATCTGCGCCAGACGCTTGTACCGCTCGTACGAGTACACCGCCTGGTCGCCCTGCTTGATGCTCTCGATGACCTGCTGCGCGAGTGCCAGCGCCTGGCCGGCCAGACCCTCGATGGTGTTCTGCACACCGGCCGCTGCGCGCCCGATGTCCAAAAGCAGCGTGCCCGCGAGGTCGGTCGCGGATTGGCCATTGCCGAGGTGCAGCGCCGTCCCCACCGTCTGCGACAGGTAACGCTGCGCCACCGATTCGATGTTCGCGAACGCCATGTCGAGCATGCTGATCTCGAAACCGAGTTGCCCCAGCGGCGGGACGAACTTCCCCAGGCGGCTGCCCAGGGTTTTCGCCAGGGACATGGTCTCGCGCAGCACTTGGAACTCCGGCCGTCGCCGCACGGCGATGACCAGCTCCCCTGCCGCCGCGCCGTGAAGAATCACGGTCAGCTGGCTCCAATCGGTCCCGAGCGCCGACGGAATTTCCACCTTGGCCGTGCCGAGCAACGTATCGCGTCCGAGGCTCGCGCTCCAGATCGAGATATCGATGTTGCGATCCATCGCGCCGAGGTTGAACTGCAGATTCTCGTTCCAGCGCGGACGGGTATTCAGCGGACGAACGCGCGTGCGATGCGACTGCGACGAGCCGATGCGCGCCTCGACGTACGCGTTCGGCGGCACCACGCCCCAGATCGGGTGGAGCGTGGCGCCCACGACGCGCACATCGAGAATCTCCACGGCCGGATTGAAATACCGGGCCAGCGATTCGATGGCGCCGTAGTAGGCCTGCCGCTGCGTGAACTTGACCACCGGGAGAAACAGGGGATTCACCTTCGTCTCCGACGACCAGCGCACCTCCGTCTCCAGGTCGCTGACCGCGTGCATTTGCACGGTGGTGATGGCCCGCTCGATGGGAATGGGCACGTCGCTGTCGACGAATTCGTATTGCTCGGTGTACGTCGAGTCATCGCGCAAGATGAGACGTTCCCGGTACGTGCGGCCGTTCGACTTGAAGTGCCGCACGGCACCCACGACGTCGTGCCCCGGGGGCTCGAGCTTGACCCAATCGTAGATGGGCCACCAGCGCATGATCTCCGGCCCGAAAGGCCGGAAAAGCTGCCATACCAGGTTGATGGGGGCGCGCACGCTTCCGGCCACGATGACATCGGCACCGGCGGGCTCGGGTTGCACGGTGTCGTAAACGGGGGCTTCTGCTACCTCGATTTGGCTCGAAGTCGACATTTTCAACATGGCGCTCACCTCCAGGCTCCAAAGTCAAAGTCCGATGTACGACGGCGGGTGCGATCTCGATAAAGGGAGCGGCGTTTGAAGAGACTATGGAGTGCCAGGTAGTGCGGAACGAATTGCATCGCAACGCTGGCGGACACGCGGTACGCTCGCTTGAGTCCTAGGGAAACGGGGTTGAGAGCTTTGGGAATGCGGAGCACGCGAGGCTCGGCCGCTTTCACCTCGGCGTCGGCGGCGGACAAGCCGTCGAGGGCGTCGTCGTCCTCGATCTTCGGGACCACCGCGGGCATGGCCGCGCGTTTCGCGTCCCCGTTGCCATTGCCCATCGCTTGCTTGGAGTGAAAGGCCTTGGCCACCTCCATCACGGCGTTGCGAAGCTGGTCGTCGTATTGGAAATGGGCATTCGCATCGAGCTCGTGCTGCAGTTTGAGGAGCTCGGGGTAAGCGGCCGTGTGCTGGTAGATCATCTGCCCGAGATAATCTTTGAGGAAGCCGCACGTTTTGCCGCCGCCGAGGGGCTCCGTCTCGTGGAGAATCTGGAGGTAGTCTCCGCGCGACGCGAGGACGGTCGTGCTCCATAGGAGCAGGTTGATGAGCCAATCGGGGGTGATGTCGGGATCGTAGAGCTGGGGCAACTTCTTCAGCGCCACCTCGGTCCAGCCGTGGGGAACCACGTCGAACTGGTTCCATACGCGCTTCGTGCTCGCGCCCAGCTTCAAATCGTAATATTTCGCCCAATCACGGTTTCCGGGTGACGGACCGGCGAAGGGATACACCTCGATGCGGGATTTGAGGTTCGGATCCCACGGCGGCGTCGCCACCTCGTCGGAGGCGTGCTGCGTGTCCGAGAGCCAGAGGGCGAGCGCCGGCGAAAGCGCTCCGCCGAGGCTGTGGCCGGTGACCGCCACGGTGAGGCGCGGGCTCGGATTGCGCCGGACTTCGTTGGCCAGAAATTGGTACAAAGTGGAGCCCGCGCCCGGGATGCCCCGGACGGGCTTGGAGTTTTGCAGGGCTTGGAGGCCGCGCGCGGTGCCCTGCGAGATCTTGGGTTTGAGCCCCGGCGGATGCGCGTTGTACGGCCAGGCCATCTGCCGGATGACGGCGAAGTCCTGAAGCACCCAATTGGTGAGCGAGACGGGATTCGTCCCGCGGATGACGATGGCATACTGCGACGGGTCGTGGATCGATTGGACCACGAACATGAGATTTTCGTCGAAGATCGTCAAAAACCCATCGTAGCGGGCAGGTCCCCAAATGACCTGCCAATTGCCCGCTACGGGCGGAGTCTTCGCCAGGGCTTTGTTGATTTGATTGAGGATTTGTGCCGAGGTTTTCGCATCGTCCAGGATTTCGAAAATACCCAAATAGGATATGAACGAAAGCGTGAGCATGACCTGTTCACGGGTATACGCCCCTGGGCTCCCCACGGAATGCACCTCGTCGGCGGTGCCGTTCACCATCTTTGGACCTCCTTCTTCGTCGAGAAACAAGAGTTACGACGATTCGACCGAGGGCCCCCTCGGTCCGAAAAGTCGAAGTGCCAGCGCGCCGAGCCATTGCTCTTCCGTGCTGCCGCCCAGCACGAGCTTTCCCGTTCGTGCGCCCTCGAGCAGGCGCTCGGTCAGCGCGGACCGGGTGGTGCGCGCCGCGTTCAACACGGAAAAGAGTACGGCGTCGCTCGCCACGACACCCGTGGCGCGGATCCATGATTGTACGGCGGATTTCAATTCGGGATTCGGCGCGCTCGGTTGCTCGTCGGAGCACGCGGGTCCGAGGCCATTGATGGCTTCGATGATGCACTGTTTGCGCTCTTTGAGCGGCAGGCGGGCAACCTGCTCCGCCTCGATGGGGCGGCCTACCCAGATGGTTTGCCGGCCGTAGCCGACGGGGAACTCTTCGCGCTCCTCGAGGTCCTCGACGGGGAGTCCGCCGCTGAAGCGCAAAGGTACGATGGGGCAGCCGACGCCGAGGGCCATGTCGAGGACCGTCGAGCTCATTCGAACCACGGGCTGCCGGCAGGAAAGCGAGCGCGTCCCCTCCACGTGGATCATGGCACTCTTGCCGTTGGTGCGCATCTCCGCGGCGAGATTTTGCACGACGGAGATGAGCTCCGACTGATCCTCGCGGTTGAAGAAGGTCATCATCTGGGGGTCGTGCACGCCGGGGTACGTGAAGCAGTGGCGAATGAGGCCACCGAGCCACGAAGTGCGATGTTCGGCCTTGGCCAGGGTGATGCTGATGCTTCCGGTGAGCGCGGGAATGAGCACCGAGAACATCAGGGACTCGATGCCCACTTGGTGATTGGCCAAGTAGAGGACACTGCGGCCGCGGATCGCCTCCAGGGCGCGCGGATCGGTCAGGACGACATCGCCGACGAAGTGGTCCACGAGGCCGTAGAAGAGGTCTTCCACGGGCCAGGCGCCGCACGCGAAGTGCTCGCGCCAGAACTGCGTCACCGACGAGATGTCCAGGGTGGATTCGCCGGTGGCGGACACGAGGGCGTGGTCCGCACCGCGCTCGAGACGGAACGGGTAGTTGCGGAGCGGGCGGCTCGCGGACACGGCGGAGGCGAGATCGTCGGCCACGCGGATGTCCGCGGGGTGCACTTCGGCGCGGCGCGCGACATGCTCCTTGATGGCGACTTGTTCGAGGAGCGGGAGATTCGCGCGGGTGTCGTAGATGCGCGCGACGTTGCCGGGGAGCCAATCGCTCTGTTGCACCGAGCCGAGCTCGAGGCGGGTGGCCTCGGCCTCGTGCTGGGCGAGGCCCACGCCGGGGACGTAGATTCGGTCGCGCAAGAAGGCGCGGCGCGCCTCCGGCGGCGCCATGCCGATGGGGCCTTTCGGCAGCAGGATTTCCACGAGACGGAGCTCGGCGAGCACGCGCCCGTCGGCGATGATTTGCGCATCCACCATGGGGCGACGCGGGTCGCCATCGAAGCCGGCGAATCGGACTTCGATGCGCACGTCCCCTTTGGAGGGAAGTGCACCGTAGAATCGCAAATGGGGAATGGCGTGGGGATAGGCCACTTGGTCATCGGGAATGTCCGAGGACCATCGCGAGAACGCTTCGTGCGGGATGGCGTGGGTCACCCCGTCGAGCAGCCCCTGGCGAAGGGTGCCCGGCGGAACGGCGTCCGCACCGGCGTCGAGCACGGCCGAGGCTCCCTTCGCGCCCAGGCGGAGCGAGCGAAGCATCTGGAACGCGGGGCCATGAAAGAGCGACCCCGCTTCGTAGGGCGACGAAATGATCGCGCCCTCGTCGAGGGGCGGCCACGGTTCGGGGAGCGTCTCGCCCTGCGGCGTGCGATCCGCGTAGCCGGTGGCCACGGGCTCGAAGCGGGAAAGTGCGGCGTTCTTCGACTCGCGCCATGCGCTCAAGGTGATGGCCAGGCGCTCGCCCTCCTCGCGCACGTCCGTGCGGAGACGAACGGGTCCGCCTGGAAAGACGAGCCAGCGGTGGACGCGCACGTCGGAGAAGGCTTCCCTTCCCTGAGCGCGCGCCGCCATGCGGTCGACCATGGACATGAGCGGCAACGCGGGCAGTGTCCACGTCGGCCGGTGATCGTCGAGCCACGTATCGCGGCTGGGGTCGAGCACCTCCTCGTCGTCGGGCGGCTCGGACGATGCGATGATGCGCATGCCGAAGCCCTTGGCGTTGTAGATGCATTTTCCATCGACCCACAGCGCAGCGTCGGCGAGCACGTAGCGACCGCGCGCATCGGTGCCGATCTCGGTGATCTCGATCTCGGTGGTGATCAGACGGTTCTTCGGCACGACCTGGCCGCGGTACTTCCACGACACCTTGCGGTCGATGGCCACGGGCTCGAAGCGCGGTCCGGGAATGCCGGCCGCCATGCCGCGTTCGATCATGAAGACCTGCAGCAGCTGGCAAAACGCCTCGATGCCCAGCGATCCGGGTTGCACGGGATCCTGGAAGAAGTGGGCCTTGAAGAACCACTCCGCGGGGTCGACATCCTTTTCGCCGCGCACCCAGCCCAGGCCTTTGCGCCCTCCCTGGGGTTCGAAGGCGGTGATACGGTCCAGCATGCAGAGCATGCCGCCGGGGACGCGCGGCGCGCCATCGAAGTAGCGCGCGGGGCGGGTGCGCAGGTCGATGGAGAGAGGAGCAGGCTGCGCGATGCGCGTGCGCTCGTCGTCGGTCACCGGCAGGCCGCTCTGGTTCTCGAAGGCCTCCTTGGGGAAGAAGCCGAACACCGTGTTCATCTCGTAGATGCGCTCGTCGCCGAGGAAGCATTCCACGAGGAACGACTCGATGATCATCCCCGCCGATTTGGAGATGTTGACGATGCGCGCTCGGGTCCGCAGGGTGCCGGAGTCGGGGCGGATCTCGCGCGTGAGGGTGGCGGTGCCGTCGAGGTTACGGAACATCAGATCGATGTCCGTCGAGAGCGTACTGCCGATGAAGCTCGCCAGCCAGCCGCACGGCTGCAGCGCGGCCTCCATCAAGACGCAGAACGGCATGGTGCCCGCGAGGTCGAAATACCAGGCGGAGGGCGGAATGTCGTATTCGACTTCCACCGAGGCGCCATTCTTCATCACGCCCATTTCGGCGTCGACGCGCAGCACGCGCGAGACGAAATGGTAGGGCGGGCCCGGAAGGCGGGCGACGCGGCGTGCACTGTCGAACCGTTCGTAGAAGGGGCCGAAGGCGGTGGTGGGCCGGCCCCAGGCGCACGCGAGCAGCGAGCCGTAGTCGAAGGCGAAACCTTCGTGGGTCGCCACGGGCTTGGGCTCCACGTAGCCTTGAAGGCCGCCGAGTTTCGCCAAGGGCAATCCGGCGGTGGTGGGTTCGTGGTACGCGCCGAGTTTCCAGGCTTCGAGCGGCCAATCGGGCACCAACCGAATGGCGAATCGCGCGGCGTGGAAGGCTTTGACACCGTCGACGGTGCAGAGCAAATCGGCCTTCAATTCGGGATGGGTGCCACCCGAGACTTCGTGGACGAAGACTTCGTACACGAGCATCTTCGACGCCGGCGTGACCTGACCCCGGCAACGCATCCACGAGGTGGTGCCTTGCGCGGGTTCGAAGCGCCAGCCGTCGCGGTCGAGGGTGAATCCGAGGGCGGCCAGGTAGAAGGACATGGCCTGGAGGCACCCCTCGAACATGAGGGTGCCAGGCATGCACGGGTCGTTCTTGAAGTGCCCGTCGAAGAACCACTGGTCCTCGGTGATGGGCAGTTCCGCGCGGAGGTAGCCGCGGCCCCACGGACCACCGCGCACGGCGAGGTCGGTGACCTTTTCGAGGAGCAGCATGCGGCCGGCGGCAATGCGCGGACTGCGGACGTGCGTGCGGGCCAGTTCGAAGCCCGGGCCGAAGCACTCGTCGATGCGGCCCTCGGAGAAGGCGCGCAGGTCCTCGGCGTCGAAGCTCGACTTCGTGGGATTCACCACCGGCGGGTCGAGTTTGGCGCCGGTGGTGGGCTTGTCGGCCGCGGGATCCCAGAGGACGCCGGCGGAGTTCGCGAGCTCCTCGTCGCTGAAGAAGCCGGCCTGCCCGCCGCGCACGCGGAGTGCCGGTTTGCCGTTCACGCGGCAGTCGTAGTGGAAGAAGAAGAGGCGCGTGTCGCCGTCCTGGGCATGGCCATCGATGTGGATGTCGTAATCGAGGACGTCGCCTGGGCGCGGAAGTTCGCCTTGGTAGGAGAGCTCGCACCCCAGCAAGCGGTACACGCGCTCGCCGCGGTTGAAGCGATCGATGCCCAGCCAGGAAATGAGCATCAAGTCGGCCTGGCCGGATTCGATCATGATGCCCGCGGGCATGCGGCCATCGTGCAGGTACCAGCCGTCGGCGCGCACCGTGGTCTCGGTGCGGATGGTGCCCGTGCGCATCGAATTGGGCTCCGCCTCGATGCCGGTCACGCGGTCGACGAGCAAGAGCGGCGGTTCCGGCATGCGAACCTGGCGTGCGAATCGATCTTGGCCTTCGAAGGCGGGGCCGAAGATGGACGAGATGCGTCCCGATGCGTGCACCTCGAGCTCGGCGCGCGAGAACGTCGTCACCTTGTGCGGCACCGGGGCAGGGATTGGCACGGGCACCGGGAGAGACGGCTGCGGCGCTACGGGCCGGAAGCTCGGGGCGGACGGGCGCGGTGCGCGGGCCAAGAGATCGCGCACGATGGTTTGCTGCAATGCAAGGAAGCGTTGGTACGTCGCGGCTTGGCCGGTGAGGTATTCCTCGTGCACGGCGGCAACGCGCGCCTGTTGCTCGCCGGCATGGGCGAGGGCTGTGGCCAACCTTGGAGCGACCGTACGGCGCGGGGCCGGGGCGGTGGCCGGACGGGCGGCACGCGGCAGGGGCTCGGCGTCGGATTCATCGAGAATGGGCGCGAGGTGCGGCGCAGGATCCATGAGTTGGACATCCCCTTCCATTGGGCAAAGCAAGAGATCACGGCGATGGGCGGCGACGGTGACGGTCATCTCGCGACCGGGCTGCGTGTGCGGCGCATCGGCCGGGGGCAGCGGCTCCGCAGGACCGTGCGCGCGCACGGTGATGTCGATCGAGGGGCCGAGGAGCGACGCCGTGCGGACACGCGCCACCCGCGCGCCGGCCCACGATGTGGTGGTGCGATCGGCCTCGAACCGCAGCCCGTGGTGCACCATGAGGACCGCGGCGGCGACGTCGAGCAAACCTGCCGCCGCGTGCGCGCTTCCGCGCGGTGCGAGAGGTTCGCTCACCTGCAGCGACGGCTCCGCGCTCTCGTCGAGGACGGCGAGCACGCGGTCTCCATCGGCCAGCGCATCGTCGAGGCGCTTCAAGATCAGCACGACGGCGGCGTCCGCGGGCATGCGGTGCACGCCCAGCTCGGCGAGCGCGGTGCGGTGCACGGTCTCGTCGGAGAGATCCACCGCGCCGACCAGCGCCGCATCGAGCTCGCGCTTCTGCAGGGCCCGCACGGCGACTTCCAGGCCGGCCACGCCGGACGACTCTTCGGCCGACACGGTCATGCTCGGACCTGCGAGATCGAGCTGGCTATTGATCCGGTTGGCCGGGATGTTCGGCATCGTGCCCAGCACGCCGGCCGACACGAGGTGCGATTGCGCGGCATCCTGCGCCGCGCTCACCCAGGCGGGGTCGGCTTTCGTTCCGAGGGATGACGCCCACCGCTCGGCCCACGAGGCGATCTTCCACCTCACGCCGTAGCGCGCCACCTCGGGGTCGGTCCCCATGCCGACGAGGACCGCCGTGCGCTCGCGGGGAAGCGCAATGCCCCGCGCAGCTTCGCGCGCCGCCTCGAGGATGAAGAGTTGCTGCGGCAACGTATGCGCGATGTCGTTGGGCGGAAAGCGGAAGCCCTCGAGCGCAACGGTGACGCTTTGCCGCGCACCTGCACTGGGCTCGGCCGAAAAAAGCTGCGATGTGAAATCCGCGAGGTCGCGGTCCTCGCCCATGGCGGCGAAGAGCCCCACGACGGCCACCGGCGGCGAAGTGCTGGCAACCGTCTCCGGGACTGCAACCTGCGTGCGGGACCACGTCTCGACACCCGTCCATTGCTCGAGAAGAAGGTGCGCATTGTTTCCTCCGAAGCCGAAGGCGCTCACGGCCGCGCGGCGCGGCGAACCCGTCCCCCACGGTTCGGGGGAGGTCAACAAGCGAAAGGGCGAATCCGCGAGCGCGTCGATGGGCGCCTCCACGCGGCGGGTCGGCGGCAATGTGCCGGCCTCCATGGCCGATAGAACCTTGATCACGCCGGCCATGCCGGCCACCGTGATCAAGTGCCCGAGGTTCGACTTGATGGAACCAATGGGCAAATCGCGCACGCCCTCGAAGACGCGGGACATGCTGCGCACCTCGGTGGCGTCGCCCACCGGCGTGCCGGTGGCGTGGCATTCGACGACGGACATATCGCGCGGCGAAAGCTCGGCCATCGCGTACGCGAGGCGCATCGCGCGGATCTGTCCCTCCTCGGAGGGCACCAGGAGGCCGCGACCGCGGCCATCGTTCGAGAGGCCGATCCCGCGGATGATCCCGAGGATGCGGTCGCCGGCGGCCACGGCATCGCGAAGGCGCTTGAGCACGACGAAGCCGGCGCCCTCCGCGGGGACGAGGCCGTCGGCGTCGCGGTGAAACGGGCGACTCTGGCCGGTGCGGCTCATGGCCGAGAGCGCACAGAAGCCGACGTGGATGAACAAGGTGTCCGACGCGTTGACCGCGCCGGCCACGAGGACGTCGGCCTTGCGGTCGTGAAGGCGATCGCATGCGAGCTTGATCGCATAGAGCGACGAGGCGCACGCCGCATCCAGCGCGAAGGCGCACGCCTCGAGGCCCAAGCCGCGCGCCGCGAGGTTCGCGGGCAGGCCGGACATGAAGCGGTCGTACGCGAGCGGGCGCTCGATCCCGGCGATCTCGCGCGCCTTGCCCCGAAGAAAGCCGCTGCCCTGCCGGTCGAGCCAGACGCTCTCGGAATAGCCGGCCAGGGCACGCGTGGGGAAGGAGAGGTTGCCCAGGATCAAGCCGGCGCGCGGGGAGCGGCCTTCGTGCCCGATGCCGCGGAGCGCTTCGCGTGCGCCGTGCAGGACCCATTGAAAGACCGGGTCGAGACGGCGCACGTCGTCGGCGGGGAGGGAGAAACCGTTCGGGTCGAAGCCGGCATCGAAGCCTTCGACGTACCCGCCGGCGTCGGACCACGCTTCGGTGCCGATGCGCTCGGAGTCCCAGCGCTCCTTGCGCACGTGGGTGATGGCGCTCTGCCCGGCGAGCACGTTCTTCCAGAGCGACGCGGGCGAAAGCGCGCCGGGCAGGGTGCAGGAACTGCCAACGATGGCGATGGGTTCAAACTGCATGGGCCGTACCTGTCGACACGTTGGGGCCTTCGCCGGGGCGGAGCACATTTTCGACGCCGAGCAGCTCGCCGACGAGTCGGCCCTGCGCATCGACGAGCGCCACGTCGGCGACGCCGCGCGCATGGTGAACTTGACGCCCGTGCACGATGCAACGGATGTCGCCTTGGGGCAGGGCCTCGTGGATGCGGTAGCGCGCGATGGCCATCGGCAAGGTGGCCCCGCCGAGTACGTGGCACGCCCAGAGGCCGGCGAGCTGCAGCGCGCCGTCGAGGATCCCGGGATCGGTCTGGAAGGAGGGATGGCTCCAGCCGAGCTCGCGCACGCCGTGGAGGGTCCCGATCAGGCCATCGCGCGAGACGCCTTCGATGGCACGGACCATCTGGAACTTCGGCCCATGGAAGAGGATATGGCCGTCGTAGATGACCTTGGTCCACGGTCCGAGCGAAGGCTCGGTCACCGAGGCGCGTTGCACGGTGGGTGAACCTTGCGCGAGGACGAGGGTCGCGTTGTAGTGCAGCGCGTTTCCGGCGCCGCGCAACTCGGCCTGCAGGAGCTGCTCACCCTGGGTGCTGGCCCGCGGGCGGCAGGTCACGGTGAAGACGTCGCCGCCGCTGTCGTAGCGATCGAGTTTGATCCCGCGAAGGACCTTGAGGTCGCGCAGCTCGATGCATCGCGCCTCGGGCGATCCGTCGCGGGCTGCGCGCACGAGCCAATCGAGGGCCATCACCATGGGGAGAACGACGCGGCCTCCCACGCTGTGGTCGATCAAGAACGGGTGCGAGTCCCGATTCACGCGCGCTTCGACGGAGGTGATCCGTTCCGGCGCGGCGCCGAGCTCACCGCCGATGACGGTGACCACTTCGTCGGGCGAGCCTTGCAGCTCTTGGACGAAACGGTTCGCGCCGTCTTCGATGGAGAGGAGCGGCACTTTGCGTTCCTCGAAGAGCGCTTTGAGTGCGGGGGTGACCATGCCACCTTCCCACGGTCCCCAGCCGATCGACTTGACCACGCACGCGCCCTGACGACGATTGCGTTCGGCGGAGGCGACGGCGTTGAGGACTTCGTTGGCCATGGCGTAATCGCTCTGGCCGGGGTTGCCGGTGCGCGCGGCCACCGACGAGAAGAGCGCGATGACCGCGAGAGGATCGCTCGCCGTCGCATCGAGCAAGGCGCGCAACCCGAGGACCTTGGTCCCGAAGACGCGGGCGAACTGCTCGGGGGTCTTCTCGGCGATGAACTTGTCCGCGAGAACCCCGGCACCGTGCACGATGCCGGTGATGGGGCCCCACGTCTGCCGGATGGAGGCGAGCGCTTCGTGGAGGCGTGCGGTATCCTGCACGTCCACATCGAAGTAGCGCACCTGGCCGCCGGCATCGGCGATGGCATCGAGCGTGGCGCGGATCTCACGGTTGGCCACGATGCGCGCGACCTGCGCGCCCAACGTCGCCGGCGTGAGCTTTTCACCGCGCGCACTCGCGTCGGCCAGAAGTACACGCTTGAGGGATGCATCGTCGCGCTGGCCGCGGCATACTGCCGGTTCGTCGGTCAGCGGGGTGCGTCCGAACAGTGCCACCCGCGCGCGCGTTTGGCGGACCAGCGCCACCAGCGACGAGGCTGTCACACCGCGCGCGCCGCCGGAGACGACGAGCACGGATTGTTCATTCAGCGTGTTTGCTCCTGCCGCAATGGCCCCTCTCTCGATGGGCGTCGGGACACTGGCCAAGGTCGTTCGCGTGCCGTCGCCATGCAAGCCGACTTCGCGCGCACTGCCACCTTCGAGCAACTCGGCGGCCAGCGCCTCGGCCAGCACCTCGGCCGAGCGCCCTGCGCGCTCCACGTCGATGGCTTTGACCGAGGCCTGGTTCCATTCGAGCGCCGCGGTGCGGGCCAAGGCCGCCACACCGCCGAGCCATGCGCGCAGCGGCTCTTTGCCGGACAGACCGAAATCACCGCCGGTGTCCTGCACCGTCACGAAGACGCCGCGCTCGTTCGAGAAGCGCTTCGCCACGGCGCGCGCCGCGTGAAAGGCCTCGGTGTCCACGGCCAGCGCCTCGTCGACGCTGGTCACGGGGCGAAGTCCTCCGAGGAAGATCACCGCATCGGCGTCCTCGGGAACCTCGGTCACGACCTCCGCGGGCAGGCCCGCGCGCACCAAAGTGCGCGCGAGGGCCTGCGCCACGCCGGTTCCGTCGTCGGTCAGCACGACGCGCTTGGCGCCGAGCAGACCTGCTTGGGCCAAGCCTGCCGCCGGAGCCGGACGCTCCTGCACGACATAGCGTTGGGTGCGCGCACGCTCAGGCGCGCTGGGGAGAGGAGATGTTCCCCTCCCCGTCTGGACGAAAGGGCGGGCACCGCCTTCTCCAACGGCGCCGCGCTCGCGCATGTAACCGACGATCTGCCCCAGTGTCCGCAAGGCGGCCATTTCGCTGGCCACGACCTCCGGCAGCCCCGGTGCACGCTCCCGCATGCCCGAGAGGATCTCGACCCGCTTGATGGAGTCGACGCCGAGATCGGCCTCGAGCTCCATGTGCATGCCGAGCATTTCGACCGGGTACCCGGTCTTGTCGGCCACCACGGTGAGCAGCAACGCTTCGAGATCGACGCCCGGTGCGGGCGCGGGCGCCGCGGCCGGCGCAGGCGCTTCCTTCGGCGGCGGAGGTGGCGCAGCTTGTTGCGCGGCCGACGCGACCGGCGCGACGTATGCGGCCACGGGTGCAGGCGGCGGTGCGGGTGGCGCCTCCACGTACGACACCTCCTCCACCGGCGGCGGCGGAGGTGGCGGCGGTGCCACGTACGACGTGATCAGCGCCGGTGCCGATGCCACCGACACCGCCGACGACGGCTCGACCATCGCCGCGAGCGCGGAATACGACGTTTCCGCCGCCTTGAGGAAGGCCATGTGGCTCTCGGCCGTGATGCGTTGGTACGTCGCATGCGCCTCGGCCATCGTGCGCTGCGCCTCCTGGTACGCCTGCAACCATGCCACTTGGGCATCGGGCGACCACGCAACGGGTTCGCGTTTCTCCACTTCCCGCGTGATGGGCGCGGCATGCGCCCTCACCGGCTTGTGTGTCAACGACGACCCATTCGTCCCGTTGGATCCATTCAGCCCATTCGTTCCGTTCATTCCGTTCGCTCCGTTCGCTATGTGCACCGGCGCACGACGTTCTTCGACCACCACGCGCGGTTTCGGCTCTTCGACCACGCGCGGCTTCGGTACTTCGACCACCCGCTGCGCTTTCGGTTGCGGATGCGGCGGCGGGTAGGGCTTTCCGACGTTGGCGCCGGTGATGGCAATGGCCATCTGCGGCTTGCGCGCCGGCGTATCGCGCACGGGTGCGTCGTGGGACCACAAGATCGAGAAGTCCACCGCGACGCCCGCCACGGCGAGCCGGCCCAGCGCCTCGTTCAAGCTCGTGACGCCGTGACGTCCCTTGCGGTCCGTCGCTATCGCACGGTGCGGGCGTTCGCCCAGGGTGCGCGTGACGAAGTCGGTGAGCACCGCACCGGGACCGACTTCCACGAAGGTCCGCACGCCGCGCTCCCACATCTTCTCGATTTGGTCGACGAACCGCACGGGCTTCGCCAATTGCTCGGCGAGGCGGGTGCGCACGTCGTCGGAATACACGTCCGCGTCGGTGTTCGAATACACGTCGAGCACCGGGGTCCGGAAGGGCGTCTTCCCGAGGAACTCGCCGAATTGCGCGCTCGCGCCCGCAACCAGCGAACTATGAAACGCCGTGGCCACGGGCAGGCGCTTCGCGTTGACGTTCTTCCCGGCGAGCGTGCGCTCGATCCGCTCGATGGCCTCCACCTTGCCGGAGAGAACGACCTGCGTCGGGTGATTGTGGTTCGCGATGACGACCTCGGTGCCCTCGAGCAACGGGCGAACCTCGTCGATCGGGAGCGGCACCGCGGTCATCGCGCCCGGCGTCGTCGCCGCGTCACGCATCAGGGTGCCGCGTGCCCGCGCCACCGCCACGAGCGACATCGGATCCAGTGCACCGGCCGCGCACAGCGCGGTCACCTCGCCGAAGCTATGCCCGCCGACGGCGTCCGGATGCACCCCGGCCTCGCGCAGCACGGAGAGCGCGGCCAGGCTGGTTACCCCGATGGCCGGCTGCGCCCACTCCGTGGCCGTGAGGCGCGCGGCCTGCGCATCGCGATCGGCATCGGTGAAGACCGGGCGCGGGAACACGACCTCGTGCACCGGCGCACCGTCGAACTGGAGCGCGGCGGCATCGTCCCAGACCTCGCGCGCCGCATCGAAGGCCATGGCCAGATCGGCGCCCATGCCGACGTACTGGCTGCCCTGCCCCGAGAAGAGAAACGCGATGCTTCCTTCGGGGGCGCCTTCGTCGTAATGGATACCCGTCGGCGTGGAGAACGCTTTCCCCCCGCCGGAATCGAGCAACCCCGCCGCCTGCTCCAGCTTGGCCACGAGATCGTCGCCGCTGCTGGCCACCACCGCGAGGCGCGAGCCTTCGCCGCTTTCGAACGCCGCCTGCGAGGCGCGCGCGGAAGACGCGAGCCCCGACTCCTTCACCTTCGCGACATGCGTTCGGCACGCCGAGGCGAGTTCCTTCGCGGAGGGCGCGCTGAGCACGAAAAGCTCGCTGGGCTGCGAACGCAGACGAAACGCCTTGGGCGCGGTCCCCACGTACTCCTCGAGCGCCACGTGGAAATTGCTGCCGCCGAAGCCAAAGCTCGACACCGATGCGCGCCGTGCAAACGTGCTTTCGCGAATCCACGGACGCGCGTACGTGTTGAGATAAAATGCGCTCTGCTCGATTTCGAGGTTCGGATTCGGCGCATCGACCTTGATGGTCGGCGGCAGCACCTTGTGGTGCAGGGCGAGCACCGTCTTGAGCAGGCCCGCGACACCGGCCGACGCCTTCGTGTGGCCGATCTGTGACTTGACCGATCCCAGCGCGCACCACGGCTTGTTCTCGCCGCTGCGTGCGCTCTCGCCGAAGACCTGTTTGAGCGCGGTGAACTCCGCCACGTCCCCCGCCTTGGTGGCCGTGCCGTGCCCCTCCATCAATTCGACGGACTCGGGCCCGTACCCTGCTTGTTCGTAGGCACGCCGGAGCGCGCGCGCCTGCCCCTCGGGCAGCGGTGCGTACACGCTCTTGCTGCGCCCGTCGGACGAGGAGCCCAATCCGCGAATGACGGCATAAATGCGATTACCGTCTCGCTCGGCGTCCTCGAGACGGCGCAACGCCAACATGGCCATTCCTTCACCGAGCAAGGTGCCGTCGGCCGCGCTGGAGAAGGGGCGGCAATCGCCGGACGGCGACAGAGCCGGCGTTTTGCTGAAGCACATGTACATGAGGATGTCGTTCATGGTGTCGACACCGCCCGTGATCACGAGATCGCTCTGACCGACGGCCAGCTCGTTCATGCCCATGGAAAGGGCCGAGAGTGCGCTCGCGCACGCGGCGTCCGTCACGCAATTGGTACCGTGCAGGTCGAAGCGATTCGCAATGCGACCGGCCACCACATTGCCCAACAGGCCGGGAAAGCTCGATTCCTGCCAGGGCACGTAATGGTTCGCGATGCGCTCGCAAATGCCCTGCGCCTCGGCCTCGGGAATGCCTGAGTCGCGCAACGCCTTGAGCCAAATGGGCCGTTGCAAACGGCTCACCATCGACCCGAGCAATTCCTGACCCGAGGTCACGCCCAGGATGACGCTCACCTTCTCCCGGTCGATGGACCGGAAGGACTCGCCGACGTCGTCGAGCACCTTCTGCGCCACGATGAGCGCGAGAAGCTGCGCCGTGTCGGTCGCAGGCATGATGTTCGGCGGGACACCGAACTCCATGGGATCGAAGTCGACGGGCCCGAGGAATGCGCCCCGCTTGCAGTACGTTTTGTCCGGGGCCGCGGGGTTCGGATCGTAATAGTCCTCGATGAGCCAGTGCGTCGGAGGCACCTCGGAGACCAGATCGCGGCCGGCAAGAATATCGGACCAAAAGCCTTTCGCGTCGGTGGACCCGGGAAAGAGAGCACTAATCCCGATGACCGCAATGGGAGTCTGGGACATTTCCACGCCTTTTATGCAGTGGGCACGAAGCCGAGTTGGAGCTGAGGGGGAGAGGGGCTCGCTCAGGAAAGCGGGCGAGGACGAAAGTGGAATGCCGCGGCGGGCACCGGAACGCCGGAGGCGCGCAGCTGCTGCGCGCGGCTGATGACCGCGGCGCCTTCGAGCAGGTTCAGTGCGATTTGCACGGCCGATCGGTTTTCGGGATTGGCCAGAAATGACCCGCGAACCCACGTGTTGAATGCGCCCATCGCAGGGCCGCACCAGATCTGATAATCCGCGCGCCGCGCAGGATCGCCATCGATGGCCCATCGGCTGGACTTGCCGAGGTACCAGCGGAAGACGAGCGCCATGCGATGCTTGGGGTCCCGCTCGGCGCGCTCGACCTCACCGGCATCGCGACGAAGCCAGAATTGGCGTGTCTCCGACCAGATGGTGTCGAGCGACGCATTGAGCACTTCCTTCTCGAGGCGCTTGCGCGCATCGTTCGGAATGGCCTCGAGCGATGGATAGGTGACGTACGCTTCGTACAGGCGGGCGGCCCGGGTCGCAAACATGGTCCCGCGACGCAAGACTTGCACCTTCACGCCGAGCTCGAACATGTCGGCGGCGGGCGCCATGATGACGTCGGCCAAGTCGGCTTGGGCGAGCATCTGTTTTCCGGCCACGGACAAACCCGATTCGAGCGCGGCCTGGTTGATCGACCCCGTGAGCACGTAATCGGCGCCCAGGGCAAAGGCGGAGGCGATGGCCGTGGGCGTGCCGAGACCGCCCGCCGCACCCACGCGGATCGGGCGCGTGTAGCCATGTCGTTCGACGAGGTCCGCGCGCAAGGCGGCAATCGAGGGAAAGAGCGCGCCGAGCGGACGATTGTCGGTGTGACCACCGGAGTCCGACTCGACGGTGATGTCCTCCGCCACGGGGACGCGCTTCGCGAGCTCCGCCTCCTCCTGGGTGAGCTTTCCGCGCTCCACCAACGCGGCCAGCATGTCGGCGGGCGCGGGGGACATGAAACGGGTGGCCACTTCCGGCCGCGAGATCTTCGCAAACAGGTGAGTCCGTCTCCGGATACGTCCGTCGGGCGCAAGATGGAGACCGCTCGAGGCATAATGCACGACCGCCGGGGTCAATCCCATGAAGGCCGAGGCGCACACCCGTGCGACACCTCTGCGAACCAAGAGGTCCGCCACGCGCTCCTCGAGCGAAGGCTCGCTCGGCGAGTGAATGAGGTTGATCCCCCATGGCGCGGTACTGCCCAACGCTCGTTCGAGCTCGTCCAGCGACTTCTCTACATGCGGGAGGCCGAGACCCGCCGCACCGAAGAAGCCGAGCATGCCGCCCTTCGCCATGGCGATCACCAGCGCCGTGGTGGCGATACCATTGGCCATTTCGCCGGCGACGTACGGAAATCGCGTGCGGTGCGCCTCGCAGAACGAGCGATCGCCGAGCCACTCCGGGTAGAGCGGAGGCAAGCTCGCGAGGAGCGCGTAGCCGCCATCGCGCGCGCCATTTGCCTCGCCGCCGGTACCGACGCCGATGCGGCCGCTCGACGCTTCGCGAATCACGTACGCGGGCTCGCGGACCTGTGGGATCGCGTGGAGAAGATCCTGCGCTTCGAACGCGGGCGCCGCAGTCTTCGGCGACCACGTCCCCATCGTCGACAATCCATTCGTGTGCACACCGTGCCGTTGCATGACCCCTCCGAGCACACCAAAAACAACGTTGTATCTTTTTCGTTTCGAAAGCGTTTCTTAAAAAGCGATTTCGAAACTAATAACTAAACAGAGCCATTCGAAGCTGACCCAAAGCCAAAACCGAGACGCGACGCCGACGCGGATACGGATGACAGCGTTGCAGGCAGGAGCAACTTCGAAACCCGTGCCAACATATGACCCGAAGTACGTTCGTCGAGTGTTCGTTGGACACGGTCTCTTATTTTCGTGGCCATACGGTGAGCACGTTGTTTCCTTATCTCGACGGGCTCACGTTCGTCACCGAGGTCGCTCGCGTTCAGCTTTATGGGCTCGTGGAAAATGAACTTCCATCGAGACGGCAGCGGCAGCACGGTGAAGGGCATCGGCAGAATCGTGCCCAAGATCGGTTTGACGAAGCGTAGCGTCCACGCAACGGGCAAGCACTCTTCGCCACCGACGATGGCGACGGGAACGATGGGGGCGCCCCGCGCCAAGGCAATGCGGAGAAAGCCCGTGTGCCACTGGCGCATGCGGTACGCGTGGAGGAACGACTTGCAGTTCCCCTCGGTACCTTCCGGGTAGATCGAGAAGACTTCCATCTCGCGCGGAATCAACTCCGGCGTCCTGAGCCAGGATGCGGGGAAGCCGCCAAAGGCCTCGAAAAATCGACCTATTTTGGGCAATCGCAGCAGTTCATCCTGAACCGCGCCCCAGGGGAGCCGATCGATTCCAACGTTGTCTGCCAGGGCGATGGCTCCGAGGAACGTGTCCATCGTGAACCAGCCGGCGTGATTCCCAACGTAAATCGCCGGGCCGCTCCGCGGCACGTGCTCGGCCCCCTCGACGCTGAGCGAGATGTATCCCGTTCGCAGGAGTGCACGCAGCGGAGGGAACACCCGCTTCGTCATCATATCGACATCACGCCGCGGCACTGGCCCCAAACCACGAGCATGCAGCACCCCATTGGTCGTGCTGCGCCGCGCCTCTTCCCCGGATGTTACGACGGCCGCTGCCATACCCCGTCCCCGTGTAATAGCCATCACAATTGCGTGCGTCGCAATCGCCGATGCATAGCCCGGACCCCTCGCCCAGAACTCGAGGTGTTACGTCGAACGCCTGGAACGTGCAAGGAAATTATCTTGTTAACATCGAATCAATTGTTTCCAAAATTCACTTCATCCGTTGCGTAATCCAATTAATTTCTAGCGATGTAGCGAGGACGACTCGCACGAGAGTACGAGTCCCCCTCGGCGAAACGCAGCGGTCACTCGGATGTTTCGCCCTTGTCTCGCCGTGCAACGCGCGTGTTTCGCGGTGCAACGAATCGTCATGCGTGCGGCCTGCAGACTCGCTTGGGGCGCGTCGGTTTCGTACGCAGGGCGTCCACCCAAGACGCGAGACTCAATAGATGATGCTCACTCGGCCTCCGCGTGCGCTCGAGGTTTGCGCGCGCAGAACTTGAACGCGCGCCCCGGGGTCCGTTTGGACCGCGACATCGCGAAGCCGGCAACCTCGAGGCGCCGGGCAAGGTCGCGGGCTCCACGGGAACCATCGCATCGAAAACGTGCAGCCTCCGAGGACCGACGCTGACGACGCTGTCAGGCCGGCGAAGAGTCCGCCCGGTCGCCGGCGCGCGAGCGTCCGATCGGTGGTCGTGCGCAGCGTCCATTTTTCGAAAGCGCCAATGCACGATTCGAAGGAGACCGATCGCGCGAACTCGTTCGGCACTCCGCGGCGGAGACCGGCATCCCCTTCGGCGGCCGACGGAGAGCCCGTTTCGCTCGCGGGGGGGTTAGTTGGAGGGTTGGAGGGTTGGAGGGTGCAAACGCGATCCCCGCGGCCTTTTCGCGGGGCCGGCAACCACCGTGACCACCCGCTGCATATTTCTCGCGGGGAAACCTATCGCATTCCTTCTAACGGCAAGCGACAATGGGAGGTTGTCCCATGCTGGAAGTCGCATTGCCAGAAGCTCGAGACGGTGGCGTCGATGCTTCACGCGCAACCCCGGTCGGCACCGCCTCGCGCATTCAAGACCTCGACGTGCTCCGCGGCGCGGCGCTCCTGGGTGTGCTCATGATGAACCTCGTGGACGGCTTCCGCGTCCCCTACCCGCTGCGTTTTCCGCTTACACCCGACCCATCGTGGGTCAATCGGGCCGCCCAGAACGTGCTCGCGGTGGTGCTCCAAGGCAAGGCCATGACCATGTTCTCGCTGCTGTTCGGCGTGGGCATGTGCATCTTCTACGAGCGTGCGCAGGCGCGTGGAGCGTCGCCCATCCCGCTGCTCGCGCGCCGCCTGATCGTGCTGCTCGCATTCGGCCTCGCGCACATGCTCCTGCTTTGGAATGGGGACGTGCTCACGTCGTATGCCGTCTCCGGGCTCATCGCACTCCCATTGATCCGAAGACGCCCGGCCACCCTGCTGGCCGTGGCCGTGGCCTTGCTCGGGGGGCGCGCGTTCATTCTTTGGCTTTGGCCCACCCTGATTCCGCCCTCGGGCGGCGCCACCGCCGAGCACTATCGAGATGCGCTCTCCATCTATGGATCGGGAAGCTATTTCGATGTGGTGAAGTTCCGCGCGTCCGAAGTTTGGTATTTCATGTTTCGGTTTTCCTTTTTGGAAGTCCCCACCGAGGTAAGCAATTTTCTCATTGGCGCGTGCATTTGGCACGCGGGCATCCTTCGCGACGTCGAACGCTACCGGCACCCGCTCGTTTGGGTGGCACGGATCGGCATCGCGGTGGGGGCGGGCTATGCCATTCTCCGCCTGACCCCAGCCGGTGAAGCACTGAATCCGCATGCCAAGGACGAAATCCTTCGCGCCTCGAGCAGTGCCATTCTGCGCCTATTCACCTTGGGTTACGGGGCGCTTTTCCTGCTGTTGCTGCAACGCCCCGGTGCCCGTGCGGCCTTGCTGCGCATCGCCCCCCTCGGGCAAATGGCATTTACGAATTATCTATCTCATTCCTTTTTCTTCACGACTCTCTTCTATGGATACGCCTTTGGCCTGCTGACGACGGTCGGTGTGGCCTGGGCGATGGTGCTCGGCGTGGCCGTGTATATCGGGCAATGCATCCTCAGCACGTATTGGCTCCGGCGATTCCGATTCGGACCGTTCGAGTGGGCGTGGCGCTGCCTCACCTACGGCAAGCTGCAACCCATGCGGCGCTGACGCGGAGCATCAACCCTCGATGCACACGTCGCTCGTGGGAACGGCGCAGCAGAGCAAGGCCGTTCCGGCCGCAGGATCCTCGAGAAGATCGGCGACGTGGGCGACGGAGCCTTCGGTGACGCGGTGGCGGCAACTCTGGCATACGCCGCTGCGGCAACTGGAGGCGAGGGCCAACCCCGCGCGCTCGGCCAGTTCGAGCAGCGTATCGCCCTCGCGCCAGGTGGCTTCGACCCGGCTGCGCGCAAAGCGCACGCGAAAGGGGCCCGGGGCCGGCGGTTTCGCGTTGGCCGGTGCGGCACGGCGCGGGGAGATGAACACCTCGTAGTGAATGGGGTGTGGCCAGGCCGATTTGGCCGCGTGCAGCAAGGCGTCCGGCCCGCACAAGTAGATGCCGGCGCCCTCCAGGGGCCATGTTCGACGGAGCCGCCCGAAGTCGATGCGACCGGGCCGGGCGCCGAGCCGCGCGCAGGCCGCCTCGCTGGCGCGACTCAGGTAAAGCTCGGTGGTCGCCGAGGGGAACGCGGAGGCGAGCGCCGTGACCTCCGACCAGAGGGCGAGTTCGTCCTCGGTTCGAGCGCCGTGCACGATGTGGATCGGCGCAGGGTAGTCGCGCGGCAGGCCGCGCAGCATGGCCGCGATGGGCGTGATGCCGATGCCCGCGCTGACGAAAACCAGGGGCGGAGGCGGCGTGCGCGGATCCGGCGGCACGGTGAACTCGCCGAAGGGGCCCGAGAGAACGAGATCATCGCCTTCGCGCACGGCGTCGTGCAGGTGCGACGAGAGGCGGCCCTCCGGCTCGCGTTTGACGCTGATGCGGAGCAGGCCATCGTCGGTGACGTCGGACACCGTGTAGCAACGCCACGCAGGCCCCGCCGCCGCATCCAGCGCGGGCGAGGCATGGATGCGCACGTGTTGACCCGGCCGCCACGGGCCCCGCAGGTGCGCGAGCGCATCGCGCAGCCAAAAGCTCGTCACGCGCGGGCTCTCGTCTCTGCGGCGCTCGACCTTGGCCGCGCGGGCCCATTCGTGCGGCGCGGGCGCCGTGTCGACGGCGCCCCCGAACCGCGTGCGGTCCGAGGCGATGCCTACCTCGTGGCAACCATCCCCCACCGCAGCCCGGCCGGCGCGCACGATGCGCGCGTAGACGCCACAAAAGACGTGCCCGAAGGTCCGCGCGAGCACCAGCGGGACGTGCACGTCGACGGCGGCGGTGCTCGGATTGACCGACGTCGCCTTGCACCGATCGATGGGGCGAATGATCTCCAACTCGGCATCCCCGATGCGAATGCGCCGCCCGATCAGCGAGAGCTCTCCCCACGCCGCGAGCCCTTCGAGGTAGACGTTGCCGCGAAACCGCAGGGGATCGAGCTCGACCCCTGCAGCCCGCGCGAGCTCGCGAACGGTCTCCAGGTTGATGATCGAGATCTCCGCGTCCCGATGGTCCCACAAGCCGAAGCCCTCCGCCTCGACGAGCCCCGGCGAGCCTTGCGGCCCCTCCGGGAACCAGCCGGCCAAGGCGAGGTTGCACGCGGCCACGCTTTTTGGATCGGTGCAATCGACATGGATCGTGTCGCCGCGCGGGGAGCGAATGCGAAGTGCGAGGCCGTCCTCGTCGAAGTCGACGTCGAAGGACGGCAAATCGGTATTCTGGGTGAGGCGCACGAAGGCCTGGCAGGGCACCCACGCGGGCACGTTGCCGCCCTCCAGCGCGAGGCGTACCTGACCGTTCGCGATGGCGAATCGTCGATCGTGCGGGATTCCGCCGCCGGCCAAAAGCTCGACGCGGGCGAGCTTCTGCGGGTGAAATCCTTTGATGGGATAACGGCATATCGCCGCGAGGTGGCCAATGTTCATGACGGTACGGGGGCTTCGGTGCCAATGAGAAGGATGCGGGCGCGGGGACCGATGCCCAGGACCGAACGCGTCCCCGCGTCGTGGCACGCGGCGAGAAGGCCGGCGGCCCCCGCCGCACCGCACGGGGACTGTGCGACGCCGTCGCGCGCGACCGCGCGGACGGCTTCCTCGGCGGCCGCGTCGGTGATGGCGGCGAACGCATCGGCCAGCGGCGAGAGCACGCGGAAGGCGAGGACCGAGGGCTCGCGGCAATCGAGGCGTCCGAGGATGGTCGCCCCCGCCGCGTGATCCGCGATGTGCCCGGGCGCCCCGCGCCGGGCGCTCTCCAGCAGGCACGCGGCGGACATGGGCTCGACGACGACGAAGACGACGTCGCCCCAGCGCTCGCGAAAATACGATGCGCAAACGGCCGCGAGTCCGCCAACGCCCGCCTGCACGAAGACGTGCGTGGGCGGCCCGCCCTGCCCCTCGCAATCCGTCGCCGCCTCGTCGCACAAGACGGTGTAGCCCTGCATGACCTCGCGAACGGGTGTGGCATCCTGCCCGGCCGCGTGAAGCGGCACGGTGTCGGAGATGATCGTCCAGCCGCGTTCCTTGGCGCGTGCCTCCAGCAGACGCAGGCTCGCCTCGTAGTCTCGCCCGCCGCGCAGCGTTTCGGCGCCCAGGGCACGCAAGCGCGCTTCGAAACTCTGGGGAACGGCCTCGCTCAAGCACACCACGCTTCGCACGCCCGCGGCCCGTGCGCCGGCGGCGACGGAGAGGCCATGGTTGCCGGCGCTCGCGCAGGCGACGGTGGTGGACGCCGAGCCATGGCGGCGCACGTGGCAAAGCACCGAATGCGCGCCGCCCAGGGCCTTGAAGCTGCCCATGCCCATGCGCCCCGCTTCATCCTTCAGCAGCACCGCGCCGACGCCGAGCTCGCGCTCCATCCACGGAAGGTGCCGCAGCGGCGTGGGCGCATAGTTCATGAACTCGGACAGCAGCGCCCGTGCGGGGACGACATGCTGCGCGCCAAAGGCCAGCGCGTCGCCGGTGAGGGGCCCATCCGGGCGGCGATTCATGTGAAGGTCCAAGCGCCACGGGTTCGACGTCGGCATGCATGGCAATATAGCGCTCCGACGTGCAAAAATACCGCGTTGTATGGCACAAAGGCGCGGCAAAACCGCGCATATATGCCATACAGTGCGGATAATGCGCAAAGATCGATATGACGTTCTCGACCGTATCGACCGTGCCATCCTCGCGCACCTGCAAGAGGACGCGCGCGTGACCGCCGAGGCGATGGCGCCCGACGTGGGACTCTCCATCGCCGCCGTTCAGCGGCGCATCAAACGGCTGCGCGAAGAGGGCGTCATTCAAAAGGAGATTGCCGTGGTCGACCCGTTCAAACTCGGCCAGGCGATGACCTTCGTCGTCTCCGTCGAGTTGGACCGCGAGCGCCTCACGGATCTGGACGACTTCGAGCGCACCATGCGCACGGAGCCGCAGGTGCAACAGTGCTACCGCGTGACGGGGACGACGGACTTCGTGCTGGTCATCCTCGCGCGCGACATGACCGACTTCGAGACCTTCACGCGCCGCGCCCTGTATGAAAATGGCAATGTGCGGCGCTTCACCACCAACGTCGTCACCAGCCGGGTCAAGGTTGGGCTGGCAGTACCCATCGACGCGTCATGAGCGGACCTCTATCCTGCGCGGCATGAAGCTTCCGCACGTCGTGCTGGGCGCGTTGCTGGGGACGAACATCGCGATGATCGCCGGGCCGGCCGAGGCCACCGCGACCTGGGTAGGCCCGCTGAGCACGCGCGGACGCTACGTCGTCGACGCCAACGGCGACCGGTTCAAGCTGAAGTCCGGGAACTGGCACGGCGCCAGCGGAACGTGGAACGGCTCGGGGGATATCGCCGACCCGGCAAACCACCATGCGGGCGAGAAAGCCGATCAGATCCCGCTCGGCCTCGACCGGGCCTCGCTCGAGGAGATCCTCGACGGCTTCGCCGAGTTGGGGATCAACAGCATCCGACTGCCCTTCTCCAACCAGATGATCCACGACACCACCCCGGTGCAGGTCCCCAAGAACCCTGGGCTGAGCGGAAGAACGCCACTTCAGATCTACGACGCGGTCATCGAGCGTCTGACGGCGCGCGGCTTTGCGGTCATCCTCAACAACCATACGAACACGTCCCGCTGGTGCTGCGGCGTCGACGGCAACGAGCGCTGGAACACCAGCCAGACCGTCCAGCGGTGGCAGGACGACTGGGTCTTCATGGCCCGCCGCTACAAGGCGAACAAGCGCGTGGTCGGAGCGGACCTCTACAACGAGGTCCGCCGGGACATTTTGGACGATCCGAACTGGGGATTGGGCGACGATCACGATTGGCAGCAGGCGAGCCAGCGGGTGGCCGACCGGATCCAACTGGAGGCGAACCCGGACCTGCTGATCATCGTCGAGGGCATCAATTGGTTCGGCATTCCCGCCGACGGCCTGCCGCACGGCCGCCCGACCCTCGAGCCGGTTCGCGATCTTTCGCACACGCTGATCGACTCGGGGAAGCTGGTCTACTCGGCGCATTTCTACGGCTACACCGGCCCGAATCACAGTGGCGCGACCGGCGTGGGCGAGACGCACGATCCGCGCTACCAGGACCTGAGCCCGCAGGAACTTCGAGATGTCGTCTACCGGCAAGCGTTCTACGTCGCGGCGGAGGCCGGGACGCACTTCAACGCTCCGGTGTGGTTCAGCGAGTTCGGCGTCGGGGGTCGGGAGAACAACGATCCGAAGTCGCGCGACTGGTTCAACCGGTTCGTCGATTACCTCGTGCAGACCGACGCCGACTTCGCGTTCTGGCCGTTGGTCGGATTCCACACCAACAGGACCGGCAACGGCTGGGCGCTGCTGCACTGGGATGCCGCCGGCAACCGAATGGGTCTCTACGACGGCGACGACTGGCGCCAACCCGCCTGGACGCGGCTGATGAACGCGGCCAGCCGGTCCGGCCCGATCCCGCAGAGCGAACGGTGGTCCATGCTGAACCTCGATCATGCGGACTTCCAGGCGTCACGGGCGGTCCGCGCGATGCCGGACTGGAACGCTGGTGCGCGAAAGGGCGCTTGCCCGGACGGCCAACGCGTGATCGGCTTGAGCCACACCGGCAACCGTGGCCTCTGCACCGGCGCGTGGACGTCGTCGGGGTACGCAGTCGTCCGCGACGAATCCTACGTGGAGGCGGATTGGGCCTCGGGGTACACGAAAGTGCAGTGCCCGCCGGACCACTACCTCGTCGGCTACAGCGTCAAGGGTGCCGCGTTCGACGCCGGCTTGTGCGCCAAGTCGCCCACGCCCTTGGGCCGCAACGGACGCACGGTATGGTTCGACCGCGGCGACAACCGCTCATCGGGCGGTGGCGACTTCGCACGTGGCCACTACAAAGGACAGTGCGCCACCAACGAGTACATCGCCGGGGTCGCGTACACCGGCCGCGTCGGATCCAATCGGACACCCGACGCGATCCTCTGTCGGTTCTGAAGCTCCTAAAGATCCAGCCCAAGGAGGCGGGCGTTCTCGGGGACGCGCTCGAGGAAGGATGTGCGGAGTGCGCCCTCGGTCAGCTTGCCGGCGAGGGAGAGCAGGCGCGCGCGGGCGCGTAGGATGGCCTCGCGGGCGGCGGGGCGCTCGCCGGTCGCGCGCAGGGCTTCGGCGTGAACCAAGCGCAGTCGGATCTCGCCGACCTCCACGCCGCCGAGGGAGGCCAGAAGGTCCATCCCTTCGCGCGCGCAGAGAAGCGCGTCGCGCGGGCGGCCGCGCGCCAAAAGGATGCCGCCGAGGATGCCGGCGAACGCGGACCGGCTCTGCGGGTTCTTGTCGCCGATGGACTCCAGGGCGGCGCGCGCAGAGCGCTCCGCACCGGCGAGATCGCCGCTCGACTCCAGGGCCAGCGCCAAGTACGCGTGCGCGGTGGCATGCAGGCGCGGGTTGTTGCGCATGCCGCCGATGGCTTCGCGCTCGCACGCGACGGCCTCGGCGCCCTCGCCGAGTATGGCCAGCGCGGGGCCCAAGTTGAGGCGCGCGTGGGCGGCCATCGCGGGGAGCGCGAGCCGCTCGGCCTCCTCGACGCACGCGCGCAGGATGCGCACGGATTCCTCGTACGCACCGAGCAGGCGATAAAAGAGCCCGATGGCCGCGGCTCGGGCACGCAGTACGCGGCGGCGATCACCGATGCTGGCGTAAAGCTCCGCGGCGTCCTCGACGAGGCGAAGCGAGACATCGAGCTCGCCCTGGAGGTACGCCATGTCCGATTGCTCGTGGCGCAGGTGCGCGAGCAGGTTCGGATCGTTGCTGCCGATGGCTTCCGCCGCCTCGCGAACACCACGAACGACATGCGCCGCCTCGTCGTAGCGGTTGCCGTAGAACAGCACCCTGGCCACGGAAAGAAGCGCCACGAGCGCCGGCGCGCGGGGCGGCGGCGCCGCGCCGGAAAGGAGCTCGGCACGCAGTTGCAGGGTGCGGTTCCAATTCTGGGTGGCCCGCATCGACACCGCGAGCGCCGCAGCGGCGCGGTACCAGGCGTCGGAATGGCGCGGCACGAGAAGCATCGCCTCGCTGGAACAGGCCTCGGCGGTCACGGTATCGCCGAGCCACTCGTGGGCCTCGGCCTGGACCAGGCGCAAGGTCCCCAGCGATTCGCCGGACGCGCCGCAAGCCTCCGCTTTGCGCACGAGATCGAGCGCGCCCTGCAAGTCGTTGGCGAACAGGGCACGCTCCGCCGCGCGCGCATACCAGCTTCGCGCGGCCGCGGCATCGTGGCCGCGTTCGAAATGCTCCGCGAGCACCATGTCGTCGTCTTCGCCGGCGGCGACGAGCCATTCCCCGGCGAGGCGATGCGCATGCGGCCGATCGTCGTCGGTGAGCATGGCGTACGCCGCCTCGCGGACGGTCTCGTGACGAAAGGCGTATTCGGCGTCGCCGCGAAAGCGCGATTCGGGGCACGGCACAATGACCTCGCGGCGGGCGAGCTCCGCGAGCCAAAAGGCCGCGTCCTCCTGCCCTTGGAGAAGGGCTCGTACGGCGCCCAGCCAGAAAACGCGCCCGAAGGTGCTGGCCGCCCGGAGCACGCGGCGTGCGCCTGGCTCCATGGCCTCGAGGCGCGCTTGCACCATGGCCAATACCGTGGCCGGTAGTTCGGAAGAGCCCTCCGCGGCGGCGCGGATCAATTCCTCCAAGTAGAAGGCATTGCCCCCGGCGCGTTCGACCATCGCCGCAAGCTGAGCTGGCGGCACCGAGTCCCCGAGAAGCGCGCGCACGAAGCGCTCACTCGCCCGGCGCGGCAATGCGTCGAGGCGCATCTCGACCACGCCGCGCTCGCGAAAGAGAGAGGGAAAGGCTTCCTCGACGTCGGGACGCGCGAAGGCCACGACGGTGAGCGGCGCATCCTGCAACATGCGCAAGGCCATCTCGATGGCGTGGAGGCTCGGGGCGTCGCCCCAGTGGAGGTCTTCGAGCAGGATCAACAGCGGGTGTGCGGCGCACGCGGCGCTCGTCCAATCGATCCAGGCGCGGCGGATCTGGTCGTGCATCAGCGCGGGATCGCGCCGTGCCGCCACGAGCGCGGCGCTCGATGCAGCGGGATCGCCGATGCCCAGCAGCTCGCAGAGGAACTCGTGAACCCGCAGCTGTGCGGCCTCGCCGCCGAGGACCGCGGCCGTGCGTGCGCGAAGCTCGACCCGCCGCTCGGCATCGGGTGCCCCATCGCGCAGGCCGGCGGCACAGCGAACCAGATCGCGCAGGAACCCAAAGGGCGAACGCGCGGCGAGGGGCGCCCCGACGGCGAGCCATAGGTTCGCCGCGCGGGAGGCGTCGAGCTTCGCCGCGAGCTCGCGGCGGAGACGGCTTTTTCCCATGCCCGAGGGCGCCGTCACCAGAACGACGCGCGCCACCGATTCGGCGATGGACTCGGCCAGCGCCCCCTCGAGGATCTGCATTTCGCGGTCGCGGCCGACGAAAGGGCTCACTTTTCCGAGCAAGGTGCGCCCGGGGGCGGTGGGCGTGCGCGCCTCGCCCAGGCGAGCCCCGCCGGCGTCGCGTGCGACGTCGAAGACCCCTTCCAGCAATGCGGCGGTCACGTCATCGAGGACGATCGAGCCGGCGATGCGTGCACGCGGCAACAGGTGCACCGCGCGATCAACGGATTCGCCGCTGGGATGCGCGCCACCGAGGACGGCCCGCCCCGTGACGACGGCCAGCGGTGCATGCGGGAACGCGCGGCGCAGTCCCATGGCCATGCGGGCGGCACGCGCAGCGTGATCGGTCGCGCTGCCTCGAACCTCCAGCAGCGCGACGAAGCGCGCACCCGGCCCCAGTGGACGCGCCTCCGCACCGTGCGCACGGACGACGTCGGCCAAGCGCCGCGCCTCCTGCGCGTGCGATCCGAGATCCAGCAGCACCAACGACACCAGGTGCTGTTCGGCGAAGAGCCACGCGGGGGGATCGCTCTCGACGAGCCGGATCCCATCGAGGCGCGCGAGCAACTCGGCCCCATCGCGCGGACGCCCGGCGGGCTCCTTCGCGAGCATGTGCGCGATCAACGCGTCGAGCTCCGCCGGCACACCCGGACGAAGGGATGCCACGCGTGGAGGATCCTCGAGCGCAATCTTGAGCGCGAGCGCCTGCACGTTGTCGCCCGTGAACGGGGCACGCCCGGTCAGGCACTTGTACAGGACGACGCCGAACGAGAAGACGTCCGATGACGCATCGACCGCCGACGATTGCGCGCCGCGTGCTTGCTCGGGCGACATGTACGCGGGCGTACCGAGGAGTAACCCGCGCGAGATGCTCGAGCAGACGCCATGCCCCGCGCTCACCAAGCCGAAGTCGAGGACTTTGGCCCGCGCAGGATCGCGGTCGACGAGGAAGATGTTCGCGGGCTTGATGTCCCGATGAACGAGGCCCTCGCGGTGTGCGGCCGCGAGGGCTCCGGCGACGGCCCGTGCGAGGGCCACGGTGTCCTTTGGGTCGAGCGAACCGCGCGCGAGCCGTGCCGAGAGGTCTTCGCCCTGGAGCCACTCCATGACGAGGTACGGCAAATCGGCCACGCCGTGGCCGACGTAGCGCACGATGCGAGGATGCCGAAGCTGCGCGAGGGCACGCACTTCGCGCGCGAACCGCGAGGCGACGTGGGGGTCGAGTCCGAGTACGACTTTGACCGCCACGTCGGCGCCGGTTTCGAGATCGCGAGCACGGTACACGGCCCCCATGCCGCCCTCGCGAAGCAGCCGATCGAGGAGCCATCGCCCGCCGAGCACACGGCCGACGTGCTCGGTGCCTTCGTGTCCACCGTAAATGGTCAATGCGGACCCCCGAATCGCGGACAGCGATCGTACCAAAGGTCCACGCAACCCTGCAACGCACCCCTCCTGAACCGGCCCCCCTCCCAAACCAGCCGAGGGTTTAGGTCGCAGGGATGGGATGTTTACGGCGAGCCGCCGAGGGTCAACGTGCTGGTGTAGCTCTGGGTCGTGTAGCTCGGGGACGTGACGCGCACGAGGTACCTTCCGCCGCCGTCGGAGACGTGGTGCACGCGGGTGGGCGTGGTGTTCTCGACGTAGTACCAACCGCCGTTCCAATATTTGAAAAGCGCAAGCTCCGCATCGCCGCTCGCTTCCAAGTTGACGTCGTACTCGATGCTCCCGGAGAGCGAAAAGCTCTCGAGGTCGACGTCGCCGGGCGAACCGAGCGTGCCCCGCAGGCAGCCTTGGCCGAGCGGATTGGCCTGCGTCGATCGGTTGTTGGGCTCGCGCTCGGGCGTCGGGCAAGGCTCGCCCCCTCCGGCGTCGGCCGGGCTTCCCGAATCCGTTCCCGCATCGGTCCCCGAGTCCGTTCCCGCGTCGGTCGGCGCGCCGGCATCGCCCGCGTTCAGGTACGAATCGATGAAGGCCTTGTACACGTCGACCCGCTGAAAGTGCGACGGTTCGGTGCAGCCGCTGGTGTTCGTGTACGAATTGGTCCCGATGATGGTCTCCACGCCGTTCAAGGTCACCAGGGCAGGACCGCCCGAATCGCCAAGGCACGTGCGCCGGGTGCTGTCCCCCACGACCACGGTGTGACCGTCGTTCTCGAGCTTGTTGACGCTCGTGGTGGCCTGATATTTCTTCACGTTGAAGGTGCCCGACACGGTCTGGCCATATCCAATGATGCGTGACGACTTGCCCACGATGCTCGAATCGAGCGCCGTTCGGTTGATGGCCAGCGGCGTGATGGACACCGGCTCGGAGAGGATGGCCACGCCCACATCGCCGGGATAACCGGAGCCATTGGGATCGTACTGCGGGTGCGCATGCACCTCGCGCACGGCCTTGAGGTGCGGCTTGAGCGTCTTGACGCTGGCCTTGTACGGCGTCGCATCCGGCTCGAGGAATACGCCAAACGTGTGGCCGGTGTGGTTCGGCGTATCGACGCAATGCGCTGCGGTCAGGAGCACGGTGGGGGAAATCACCTCCGCCGTGCAGGTGTAATACGTGGATTCGTCCGCAGGGTATGAGACGAGCATCACCACCGCCGGATCACCCTCGTCGGCCGTGCCGCCGATGATCGGGGACGAGCTCCTGGCGGGCGGCGGAGTACCCGTGTCGCTGCTGCTGCATCCCACGTAGCCGATGGCGAGAACGATGCCGGCGAAGACGATGCAATGATGGTTTCGCATGGTGGCCCTCCTTGGGTCGTGCCGCGCGCCCCATGGCAAGCCGTATACCGAAGTACGATTTTACCAAAAGAACGTTTCATCGTCGCCAAATCGGGTGCGACAAACAGGTCCATGCGTCGAATGCGTCATCCCGAAGATCGGATATGCGGTCTCGGCGCGAATCGGTTATCGTGATGTGCGTGTCGCACGCCATCGATTTCGAGCGAACGGTGATGCAACGCCACGATGCCGATACCGGTGAGTGCATCTTCGTCGCCACCGTGGTGGACGGCCCCGATGCGGGCGTCGCGATCACCTTGGATGGCTCGCAGCCTTCGAGCCTCTTGGTCGGCCAGAGCCCTGCGTGCGCGCTCCAGCTCACCGATCGCGAAGTGTCGCGCCGGCACATTGCCCTCGAGCCGCGCGGCACCCTGCTGCACGTGCGCGACCTCGGGTCGACCAATGGCACCTACCTGGACAAGGTGAAGATCATCGAGGCGGAGCTCTCCGGCGGGGAGGTGGTGCGGATTGGCTCCACGCGCCTTCGCATCGAGCGCCGGCCGGAACCGGCGGCGGCACCGCCCAAGCTCGACGCGTTCGGCCGGGTGCTGGGCTCGAGCCTGGAGATGCGACGGCTTTATCCGCTTTGCGGGCGTCTCGCCCAATCGAGCATTCCCGTGCTCATCGAGGGCGAAACGGGGACGGGCAAAGAGCTGCTTGCCGAATCGCTCCACGAGGAGGGACCGCGTGCCGCCGCCCCGTTCGTCGTCTTCGACTGCACCGCCGTCCCGGCAAACCTTGTGGAATCGGAGCTTTTCGGCCACGAGCGCGGTGCCTTCACCGGCGCGGTCTCCGCACGGCGGGGCGTCTTCGAGCAGGCCGACGGCGGCACCTTGCTCATCGACGAAATTGGCGAATTGGATATCACACTTCAGCCGAAGCTTTTGCGCGCCCTGGAGCGCTCCGAGGTGCGGCGCGTGGGCGGCGATCGCTCGATGAAGTTCGATGTCCGCGTCCTGTCGGCCACCCGCCGCAATCTCGATCACGAGGTGCAGGCGGGCCGCTTTCGCGATGATCTGTTCCATCGCCTCGCCGTCGCGCGCATCGAGCTTCCCCCGCTCCGCCGTCGGCGGGGCGACATCCCGCGCCTCGCGCGCGCCATCTGGGCCTCCGCAGGTGCCCCGCCCGAGGAGCTCTCGGACATGTTGCTTCGGCAATGGAGCGACTATCCCTGGCCCGGCAACGTGCGCGAGCTGCGCAACGCGGTCGTGCGCCGGTTGGCCTTGGGCGAGCTCGCGCCCTCTCCGGCGAGCACGCCCGAGCCGATCGAGTCGCTCGAGGGGGAACTCGTCCGCGGGGTGCTCGAGCAAATCCTCGCGCAGAACCTGCCTTTCGGGGCCGCACGGCAACGGGTGCTCGAGGCCTTCGAACGGCGCTACGTGGAGCGGACCCTGGCCGAGCACGGCGGCAACGTCCTGCGCGCAGCGGCCGCGTCCGGCGTGGCGCGCAGGCACTTTCAACGCGTGAAGAGCCGCAGTTTGAAATAGCTTAACGCAAAAGTCGATTGAACGTGGCAGATCGACGATTGCCTCGCCGTCGAGCAGCGGCAGCAGGACAACCCCGGCGGGGCCGGGCCTTCGTCCATCTCCAAGGAGAGGATCGCCAGGCCGAGTGGCGATCCTGGCGTTCAGCCCCGACACGTCGCGCCGGTTCCGCCGGTTTCCTCTCGCTGCCGCGGTCCCAGCACCAGGCAGGTTCGAACCTGACACATTCAATCGACCGTTGCCTTAGAGTGCGCCCATGTTCGACTTGATCGGAAAGCGCGCGCTCGTCACGGGTGCATCACGAGGAATCGGGCGAGCCATCGCCGTTGCCTTGGCGAGGCACGGCGCCGACGTCGCGGTGAACGCTCGAACGGAGGAAGCGTTGAACGGCGTCGCCGCGGAGATCGCCGGCCTGAAGCGCAACGCCCCGGTGCTCGCGGCGGATGTCACCGATCCCGTGGCCGCCGAGCGGCTCGTGGCCGAGGCCATTGGCCAACTGGGCGGGCTGGACATCCTGGTGAACAACGCGGGAGGCTCGTACACGTCGACCCCCGTCCCCGTGCTCGAGGTGTCGCTCGAGAATTGGAACCACACCCTCGCGTGGAACGCGACCGCCATGTTCATCCTGATGCGGGCCGCGGGCGCGCACATGGTGGAGCAGCGACGCGGAAGCATCATCAACGTGTCCAGCGTCGGCGGTCTGCGTGGCTCCCGGTCGTCCGCCTCCTACGCGGCCGCGAAAGCCACGGTCATCTCGATGACCCGCATCGCCGCCGTGGATTGGGCCGCCGCCGGGGTCCGCGTCAACGCACTATGCCCCGGTTGGACGGCGACCGATCTCACCCGGCCTCTGCGTGAAAACCCCAGCGTCGACGAGCGCATCGTGGCATCCATCCCGATGCGCCGTTGGGCCAGCCCGGAAGAACAGGCAGGTCCCGCTCTCTTTCTTGCATCCGACGCCTCCTCCTACATGACGGGTCAAACCCTCATCGTGGACGGCGGCATGAGCGCCTAGCACCGAAGAGGTTTTGAACCGCCAAGACGCCAAGAACGCCAAGGGTTTTGTGGGACGGACTCACTCCCTATCATCTTGGCGTCCTTGGCGTCTTGGCGGTTCGATCCTTCAGAAAAGCTTCAACTGGCCCTCTTTCGAGGCTTGCGTGGCGGGCGACGGTGGCGGCTGCTCCGACGGAGGCTCGGGCGACACGTCGGGCGGCGGCAGGTCGAAGGCCGCGTGCACGGGGCAGTGGTCGCTCGCACCGAAATCGGGGAACGCCTCGCAACTCGAGGCGCGCTGTGCGAGGGACGCACTGCAAAGGACATAGTCCAAGCGCCACCCGATGTTGCGTGCCCGCATGTTTCGCCAGGGCGCCCACCACGTGAAAAGCTGGTCGGTGTCCGGATGGAACTGCCGCGACAGATCCACCAGACCCTCGCCGATGATGTGCTCGAGCTGCGATCGCTCGTTCGGCGTTTGCCCGATTTGCGCGGGCCGGCGCAACGTGGGGTGCACGTCGCGCTCTTCGCGCGCGACATTGAGATCGCCCACGAGCACCAGCGATTTGCCCTCGGCGTGCACCTGGCGCACGAAGTCGGCCATGGCATTCAGAAAGCGCGTCTTCGCGGGGAAGTCTTTGCCACCGTTGGGCACGTACACCGAGGCGAACACCAGCTTGCCGGCGGTGGCCGTCACGATGCGCGTCTCGTGGTCGAACTCGGGGTGCGCAAAGACGGGGCGCGTCGGAAACGTGGAGCGCGCGAGGTGCAGCGCCACGCCGGAATAGCCCTTGTGACCGTGCCAGTAGCACCAATAGGACTCGAGGTTGGCAAGCGCCGCGGGCACCTGGTCGGGCGACGCCTTCACCTCTTGGAGGCAGAGCACGTCGGGCCGGTGGCGGTCGATCCACGTGAGAACGTCGGGCTCTCGGGCTCGAATGCCGTTGACGTTCCAAGTCGTGATGGTCAGCATCGCCCCATCATAGTAAATCCGGCGCGGATCACACCCAGCGAGCCACGCGATCGACCAGGCCGTTGGCCCCAATGGACGCGCAAAATTCGCGGAAGGCCGGCGGCGTTCCCTTGTACTCGAGGTCGTCGAGCGTCTCGGTGAGGGGGACATCCACGCGCAAGGTCGCCAGCGTCTTGTAGAGCAGCGCCTCGGTTTTGCGCTCGGCCAGGGTGGCGGCCAATCGATCGGCGCCGCGAACGGCGCGTGTGAGATCGGCCGGCCAGTCCTTGGTGCGCTCGGGGATGGCCTCGATGGATCCGAAGGCGCAGAGCACGCGCGCCGCCGATTTTTCCCCCCAGCCGGGGAGCCCGGGGTAGCCATCGGCCGAGTCCCCCACGAGGGCCAGCCAGTCGGCGATGGACGCCGGGGGCACGCCGAACTTCGCGCGGACGCCCTCGTCGTTCATCGTGGTGTTGCGCCGGCGGTCGAGCATGATCACGTGATCGCCGCGCACGCACTGTGCGAGGTCTTTGTCCGGCGTGGCGATGAGCACCTGCTCGACCTCGCCGGCGAAGCGGTGCGCGCCGGCGGCCAGGGCGTCGTCGGCTTCGAATTCGACCATGGGCCACACCACCAGGCCGAGCGCGCGGATGCCATCCTCCACGAGGTGGAATTGTTTCAGCAGATCCTGGGGGACGCCGGCGTCCGTTTTGTAGCCATCGTACAGATCATTGCGAAACGAGCGGACGACGTGGTCCGTGGCGCAGGCCACGTGGGTGGCGCCTTCGGTCTGCACGAGCTTCTGCAAGGTGCCGAGCACGCCCCGCGTCGCCCCCACCTCGCGCCCGTTCGGCGCGCGCGTGGAAGGAACGGCGAACCAGGCGCGGAACAACTCGTACGTGGCATCAACCAAGTGCAGGCGCGGCATGCCCGCATGGTGGCACGATTTGCGATGCAAATCAGTGGCGCGCGAGCGCGATGACGTGGACGGCAATGGCAATGACGATGGCCGTGGCGGTGGCGAGGTGCTGCCGGCGCTTTTTGACGCGGTCGCGAAGGCGAGGCTTGCGCAATTGGAGGCCGAGCCCCGCGTGCGCCATGAGCAGGAAGAAGGCGATGCCGCCGGGAAGCAGCGCGGTCATGCCGCCACCGACCGCCGCGGGCGAGCCGAGCATTTGCACGATGGCCAGCGTGTGCACGAAGGCGATGCCCACCACGAGAAGCCCGAACACGACATGCGTCCGGGTGAGCGGCGAATCCGGCGCCGCCCGCTTTCCCGCGAACAGCCGCTGTCCGAGCGGCAACGTGGCGGCAAGGACGATGAGAACGACGGAGATCCATCCGCTCCAAGCGGTCATGATTTCGCATACCATGGCGCCAATGCACTCGCAAAACGTGCTGTTCGAGCTGCCGCCTCTCACGCTGGATCCCGTTCCCCCCAGCGACGAGCACGTGCGCCTCGCCGCCGAGCTGCCCGCGAACATTTCCCTTGGGTGCATGACCTGGTCCTTCCCGGGCTGGATCGGCGTGGTGTACGCGAAGGGCACGCCGGAGAAGGTGCTCGGTGCCCACGGGCTGACGGCCTACACGAAGAATCCGTTGTTTCGGATCGTGGAGCTCGATCGAAGCTACTACGATCCGATCCCCGCAACGGCGTACCGCGAGTATGCCGACCAAGTCCCCGACGGGTTTCGTCTTTTTGCCAAGGCCCACGAGGAGTGCACGGTGATGCAGTTTCCGCAGCACGCGCGGTATGGCAAAAAGCGCGGCGCGCACAATCTGCGTTTCCTGGATGCGGCGTATGCCTCCGACGCGGTGGTGGCCCCCTTCGCCGAAGGGCTCGGCGCCAAGATGGGCGGGCTGCTGTTTCAATTTCCGCCGCAAGACGTGGGCGATCCGTACGCGTTTGCGCATCGCCTTCACGACTTCTTACGGCGCCTGCCCAAAGACGTTCCCTATGCCGTGGAACTTCGAAATGGCGAATTGCTCACGAAGGACTACTTCGCCGCCCTCGAGGACACGGGCGCCGTGCATTGCCACAACCAATGGACGTCGATGCCCTCGGTGCTCGCGCAGATCAAACGCGCTCCACCGGGCGCGCGCAGGCCGCTCGTGATCCGCTGGCTTCTCCGCGAGGGCGACAAATACGAAGACGCGCGGGTGCGTTATGCGCCGTTCAACCGCCTCGTGGCGGAAGATCGTGACAACCGCGATGCCATCGCCCGCCTGGTGGTCAAAGCGCACCAGCACGGCGTGCCGTCGTTCGTGTTCTTGGACAACAAGGCCGAGGGATGCGCGCCCGAGAGCTTGCTGCGCCTCGCACGCGCCATCCGATCCATGCTGTAGCCGTCAGACTTTCGCGCGCAAATCTTCGACCAAAATGCCGTTTTCGCCCACGCCATCCTCGTGCGCCGACGGGCGCCACGTCTCTGCGAGCCCACTCTCGTACCAGCGGCGCACCGACGGCAGCTCGCGCAGCCGTGCGGCATACGCCAGCGACACCTCGTCGAGCGCCAGGCCGTAGGTCTGGATGCGAAAGGCCACCGGCGTGAAGAACGCGTCCACCGCGGTGAAGGTGTTGCCAGCGAGGAACGGCCCGCCAAACCGCGACAGCCCGTCGTTCCAAAGCTCCCGGAGCCGGTCGAGATCGCGCTGAAGCTCCGCCCCGATTTCGCGCAGCCGCACGCGTATCCCGATGTTCATGGGGCAGCCCCCACGCAAGGCGGAGAAGCCCGCGTGCATCTCCGCCGCGGCCGAGCGAGCCCATGCGCGTGCCTGCGCGTCCTTGGGCCACACCCCCTCGTGCCGCTCGGCCACGTACTCCGCGATGCTGAGCGATTCCCACACCGCCGTGCCCTCGTCGATCAAACAGGGCACCTTCCCCGACGGAGAAAACCGCCGAAACCGCTCCCAACTCGAGCCCTCGCCGAAGACCTCCACGTGCTCCCGGAATGGGATCCCGAGCTCCGTCAAAAGGACCCACGGGCGCAACGACCACGACGAATAGTTCTTATTGGCGATGTAAAGATCGTACATGGCGCTCATTCTACCGACGCGCCGCCCCGGGCGGAAATTACCCGATCGACCGTTCGAGACCGGGATAATTGAAACGTTTTCCGCCTTGCAACGCCGGCGAACTTGGCGGACGACGGGCGAGTGACGCGGCGCACAAGGTTTGCGCAAAGGGCGATTCGCTCGCCGATTTACAAAGCATTAACGGGCCGCCGCGCGGCGCATCCCCCAATACGTTGCGACCGAGATGCCTATGCGTTGACGAATTCGGTTCTGCGTCGAAGTTCACTGACGGAGCCATCGTCCCACGTTTGCTCGCGGCGCTTCATGCGCCACGTCGTGCGAGGCTACATCTCGTGCGCCCCGGTATATGGGCAACCCCATATCGCCGCAGCCATTCGCCCGCGCATCCTCGAAAATGAATTTTCAAATACCGACACTAGACAATTCGAATTTGGCCCTATCATGTCTTTGCTCGCTGCAGGGCGTTGCATTCGCCGCGGCGGCCAGAAGTAGGAAACCGGTATCATCAGCAAAGAAATAGGGGTTTCGGCCGCGACTCTGCGGTCGCTCGCTACCCCTGGAAACCGCGCGCACGTCGTGACGAATCCCGTAATCCGACCGGACGTAGGCGCGAAGACAACAACGTTTTTTCTCGAACCGTAAACACACAAACGAACGTACATCGATGTTCGATGCACGGAGGAGTTGGCATGAAAGACATGGCGTCGGCAATCAATCTCAATCCGTCGGTAACTTCCTCGAAGGCACAGTCGACCATCCGGCGATTGGCACTGACGGGTGCCCTGGGCGCCCTGGCGGTGGTCCCTGCCTTCGAGGGCGTCGCGCATGCCGACGTCCTCCAGCGTCTGGATCAAAGCGCCGGCCAGTTGGAGCAGACCTTCGCCCCGACCTACGATTACGACAAAGACAGTTGCTACGTCACCGCGGCAATCGACAGAAACGGTCGGCTCAACCCCGGCTTGAAGCCCGGAGGGGTGAACGAGAGCGGTCATTGCCACGACCGCGCTCAGCTCGACAACGCGAACCACTACTCGCGTGGGAAGTGCAACAACGGCTGGTGCGGAATCGTTTACGCCAACTACTTCGAAAAGGACCAGGTAGCGGCCGGTCCTGCGGCGCATCGCCATGACTGGGAGCACGTCGTGGTATGGATTAATCAAGGCGCGAACCAGGTACAATACGTCTCGGTCTCGCAGCACAGTGGTTATGAAACGCGCGACCGTTCACGCATCCGTTTCGACGGCAGCCACCCGAAAATCGTTTACCACAAGGACGGCCCGAGGAGCCACGCCTTTCGCTTCGCCAACGAGAGCGACGATCGTATCGAGAACGTGACGGGCCACTGGTTCTACCCATGGCTCGTTGACTATAGCCGCTGGCCGTCGACGGGCCTCCGCGACACGCTCATGAACTCGAATTTTGGGGCCGCGACCATCAAAATTACAGACAAAGACGATCGCTTCAAGAACGCACTCCGAAGCTCTAAACCGGGCGGAATCCCTTTCAATCCAGATGCCAACTGAGATCGTGCACTAGAGATTTCGCATCAAAGGACCTCGACCACCTCGCGGGTGGTCGAGGTTCTGGCTCGAGGTATCCATGATCAAGATTTTTGCCATCGCGGGCGCGCTCGGGGTGCTATCCACCGTTGCGGTTTACGAAGGGAAAAGTGTCTTTGGACGCGCGCGGAGCGCACACCGCCCGGCCGCCCATGCACACACCACGAGCCAAGGCGATGAGGATCGCCCTCGAACGGCCGTAGACGACATGCGGCAATCGCTCGCGGACTCGCTCATTCGCTGCGAAGACCGATTGGCGCAACGCGAGAGGGAGCAGCCCAACGACGCGAACGCTGCCGTGGAAGTAGAGCACGTCGACAACGTGCCCGCGCCGGCCGAGCCTATTCACGGTTTCGAACCAACGGGCACCGAGTGGCGCGAGCTCGCGCAGCAAGGCGTGGTGAAGCTGAATCGACCGTGCTTGATGAGCAAAGGTTGGACGCCCGCCGAGAGCGATCTGAAAGCGGTCGGGCTCGAGGCGCGCGACGGGCAGGCGGTTGCCGAGGCCTACCATGCGGCGAACGCCCGCTCATGGGAGACCACGCGTGTGACCTGTGCCGAGGTGCTCGGCGCAGATGCCGCCGTGGTCGAGCGCATTGGTCCCGAGTACTGCCAGGCGCTGCTCGACGCGGAAGCGCGCAAACACAGTGACGTATTCCGCCACGTGGCCGAAATACGTGCCGGCACGCGCGCGGAAGCCTCCGCGCAGCAAATGCCGCTCGAAGGCTACTTTCTGGCCAAGACCCGTGAGCTGAACGACTTCGAAGCCGACCTGGCACGCCGCGTGGGCAAAGATGGCGCGCGACGGATCACGGGGTCCGATGTTTTTTGCACGCTGCGCGAGCAGTGGCCCGAAAATCGCGACTAACCTGGCGCAGGCTTCGCATTGAGGCGGAACCGATCGGGGCGCACGTTCGTACATGCCCAAGAAGATGGCATCTCAACTCATGCGGGTCTTGCTTCTGGGGTGTGCGCCTATCCTTTGCCCTGCGCTCGCAGGCTGCGCGCCCAGTGCGCAGCCGCCGCGGGTGGCCCATCGGGCAGAGCCGAGCCACGGCCCGGACGCTTCACCCAAGGAGCCCCTGGATTGGGCAGCGTTCGACGCGCGCACCTTCGAGCGGGCGAAACGGGAGCGCAGATTCATCGTGCTCGATGGCTCCGCGGAATGGTGCCACTGGTGCCATGTCATGGAGTCGACCACCTACCACGATGCCAACGTGGCCTCCGTGCTCGCGCGGCATTTCATCGCCGCCAAGGTCGATGTCGATGCGCGGCCCGACATCGAGGAGCGATACCGCGCGTGGGGATGGCCCGCCACGGTCATCTTTTCGCCCGATGGCGAAGAGCTGGGCAAATACCGCGGGTACCTGGCGCCAGGAGAATTCGCGGATTTGCTCGCAGCCGTGGTCGCCGCCGGCCCGAATGCCGCGCGCGCGGGGTCGGCCGACGCGGAGCGGCCTACCTCGGATACGCCGCTCGGTGCGGAAACGTTGGCCTTGGCGGCACGCTGGGCCGAGGTCGAATTGGAAGAATATTGGGACCCCAAGGAGGGCGGCTGGGGCGTCGAGCCGAAGGTCCCCATCCACGAGAATACCGAATTTGCATTGAAGCGCGCCGCCCGGGGCGATGCTCGATTGCGGGAGCATGCGCTCACCGTGCTGGAGAAACAACGGAACATCATCGACCCCGTCTGGGGTGGCATTTATCAATATTCCGTCGCGCCCGATTGGGTTCATCCCCACTTCGAGAAATTGATGGAGTTCAACGCCGGCGCGCTCGCCGACTATGCGACCGCGTACACGCTCACCAAAGATGAACGGTGGTTGCGGTCTGCACGCGACATCGATCGGTATTTGCGCGCCTTCATGATCAGCCCCGAGGGCGGATTCCACGGAACGCAAGATGCCGACTTGAACGCCCACGACCGCGGAAAACGCTTCATGGACGGCCACGACTATTTTCGATTGGGCGACCGCGAACGGCGTGCTTTGGGCATCCCGCGCGTGGACCCCAACGAGTACGCGGAGGACGGCGGCTTGGCCATTGCGGCTTACGTCACCTTGTACGAGGCCACGGGGGACAAGTCCGCGCTGGCCATCGCCAAGCGGGCGAGCGCGCGCGTGGCCACCACCCATGCGGGGCCGCGCGGAGGCATCACGCACGGCATCGAAGCGGAACCCCCTCGCCTGCTCCACCTCGCGGACCAAGCCGCCTTTGGCCATGCGCTGGCGCGCCTGCACGACGTGGAGCCGGATGCGACGACCTTGGCGGCGGCCAAGCGCGTGGCCGACTTCGTCATGGCCGAGTTGTACGACCCGAACCAAGGCGGGTTTTACACGCACACGAAAGACCCCGATGCGGTGGGCGTCTTTCAGCGCCGGCGCAAACCGTTCAGCGAGAACATGCTCATGCTGCGATTCCTGGTCGAATTGCGCGGCAAACTGCAAGGGACGGCGCCGGAGGCGGCGTATGCCAAAGCCATCGACAAGAGCCTGCGCTACTGGACCGATCCGGAGCGCATCAAGGACGCCGGACGATTCATCGGGGATTATCTCTCGCTCGTGGACGAGATAAGCTCGCCCCCGAGAAAATGACACGCACGACGCCGCATGCATCGAGAGAGGTCCCCCGCGAGCCGATGTTCGGACGCGACGCCGTGTGCGACGACGTCGTGGCTTGCTTCGAGCGCGGGTTGCGCCTGGTCACCTTGGTCGGACCTGGAGGCATCGGAAAATCGCGCCTCGCGGAGGAAGCCGCCTTTCGCCTGCGCGAAACCTGGCCGACGCGCACCGTAGGCCTTTCGGCCAGCCGCGACGTCTCGCGTTCCATCGCGCGCGCGCTCGGCATCAAGCTGGGTCGCACCGCTCAATCGGAGGAGGACGACTCGCTCACCAGGCTGGTCGATGCGCTGCGCAGCCACGATCCGATCCTCATCGTGCTCGACGATGCCGACGCGGTGCTCGAGCAGGCGGCGTCGTTCGCGCGCGCGTGCCGGGAGGCGTTGCCGGAGATCCGGCTCTTGGTCACCACGCGCGAGCCGCTGGGCATCGCGCAGGAGCACGTCCGCGCGCTGGAGCCGCTGCCGCTCGAGGCCGCCGTGGCCATGTTCGAAGCGCGTGCGGCCCAGACGGAGGGCGAGGACATTCGTCCGCTGGTCGAGCGCCTCGATGGGATTCCGCTGGCCATCGAATTGGCGGCGAGCCGCGTGCGCGTGATGAGCCCGAAGGAGCTGCTCGTCCGCCTGGAGGAGCGCTTCCGCATTTTGAAATCGGACCGGCGCGATCTGCGCGAACGGCATTTGACCCTGGCCGGCACGCTGGAATGGTCGTGGGAGCTCTCGGGACCGGACGAGCGGCAAGCGTTCGCGTGCCTCGGTGCCTTCACGGGGCCGCTCACCTTGGAGGCCTTCGAGGCGGTGGTCGGTCCGGAGCTCGAGGGCGATCCCATCGACGTGGCCTCGGCGCTGCTGCGCAAATCGCTGGCCACGCGCCTCGGCGTGCGCGGGCCGGCGCGTCTATCCATGTTGGAGACGCTGCGCGCGTTCGCGCGGTCGAAGCTCGCATCACTGCCCGCGCGCGAGGAAATCGAGCGGCGTCACGCGATGTTTTACCTCGGGCGCGCCGAGCACATGGCCGCGCGCACGTACGGCGCCGGCGGTGCGCAGGCCCTCGACGAGCTCGAGGCGGATTTGCCCCATCTGCTGGCCATCTTCGATCGCGAGGTCACGCGCACGCCGGAGATAGCCGCGCGCATCGGTGTGTCGCTGGCCGATCTCGCGTTCTTCCGAAACGCGATCGACCTTCACAACCCGTGCATCACGCTCACGCACCGCGCGGCGGATGCCTCGGGCGATGCGGCATTGCGTGTGCGGGCGCGCGTGCTCGGTGCGCGCATCGCCCTGGAGCTCGGGCAGCCCGACAAGGCCGAGAAGACGCTGGGCGAGGCACTCGGGCTCGCCCAGGGTTCGCCCCTCGAGGCGGAGGTGCTGCGCAGTCTCGGTTGGGCGCGTCTTGCACTGGGCCGCATCGACGAGGCCGAGGAAGCGCTCGGGCGCGCGTTCGAGCAGCACCATGCCGCGGGCGATGCACGCGGGGAGGCCGACGCGTTGGCGGCACAGGGCATTGCGCGTGCGCTGCGCGGCGAGATCGATCGCGCGCACGTGTTCCTCGCGGCCGCGCACGCGCTGCACGTGACGTCGGGCGAAACGATCCGGCGCCTCAAGGTCGTGGAGATGGCCAGCTTGATGGGCCTCAACCTGGAGACGGAGAGCGCGCCGCCCTCGATGGACGACCTGCGGGCCTCCGCGGCGGCGCATCACGCGGCGGGCCGCGCGTGGCGGGCGGCGCTCGATCTGCTTCGCGTGGCGGAGCTCGCGTCGGCGGCGGGCCACGACGACGATGCGCGCACCGCGCTGGAGACCGCGCGGCGCTACGCCGAGGAGGCCCACGTGCCGGCGGCGTTGTGCGACACCGTCGCGCATGCGGCGCGCTTCTCCGCGCCTTCCCCGACGAACGCGGCCGACGTGCCGAAGCGTGAAGCAGCCGATCCCACGCCGCAGTGGCAGGTGGGCCCGGAAGCGCGATGGGTGGTGCTGCCCGATGGGACGCGCACCGATTTGACCCGACACGGTCCAGTCCGGCGCATCCTCGATGCATTGACCACGCTGCATGCGACGGACAAAGGGCACGCCATTTCCGCGGTGGATCTGCTCGAGGCGGGGTGGCCCGGCGAGCGCGTTCGCTACGAGGCGGGCATGCTGCGCGTCTACACGGGGATCCGAAGGCTGCGCAAACTCGGGCTGGAACCCATTCTCGTGACCCGCGACGATGGCTATTTGCTCGACCCCGCGGCCCACGTCGTGCGAGGCGATGCGCTATGATGACGCTCGAACCTCATGGCTTCCGCTCGCTTCGTTTTCTTCGCCGCACTCCTGGGTGTCTCGTCCTTGATCTCCGCATGTGAAGGCACCCACGACACCGCAACCGCTCCGCCCACGAGCCGCCTGCAGGAGATCGCCAACCGCGGCGAGCTTCGGGTGTGCAGCACGGGAGACTACCGCCCCTTCACCTTCTACGAGGCGGGCACCTCCACGTGGAGCGGCATCGACGTGGACATGGCCGACGATCTCGCGCACCGCCTCGGCGTGCGCCGGACCATGGTGCAGACGACCTGGAAGAACCTCGTGCAAGACTTCACCTCCAAGTGCGATATCGCGGTCGGCGGCATCTCGATCACGCTGGAGCGTTCCAAGTTGGCATTCTTCAGCGACGCCTACCTGGACGACGGCAAAGTGCCGATCACGCGGTGCGAGAACGAATCGCGTTTTCAGACGGTGGAGCAGATCAACCGCCCCGAGGTGAAGGTCATCGTCAATCCGGGTGGCACGAACGAGCAATTCGTCCGTGCCCACCTGACGAATGCCAACGTCATCCTGCACCCAGACAACAACACGATTCACCACGAAATCGCCGCGGGTCGCGCCGACTTGATGATCACGGACAGCGCCGAGGCCCAATGGCAGGCCAAACAGAACCCCGAACTCTGCGCCGTGCAGCCGCAAAAGCCATTCACCTTCAGCCAAAAGGCCTACCTCCTGCCCTTGGGGGACACCGCCTTTCAGCATTACGTGAACCAATGGCTCAACCTCACCCGCCACGACGGCACCTACGCGCGCATCGCCAAGCCCTGGCTGGGTTGAGCGTCTGGAAAAAGGTAGCTGCGACGGTGGCGCCTTGGACCGGGAATACCCGGCCTCCACGGCCCGTTGGCGGGTTCGCATGCATCTGTCCAAAGGCCGCAGGCAATTTCTTCTTGGCGCCACCGCCGCACCGCTGGTCGGATGTATGAACGGCCATCCCACCGGCCCGCCCGTTCGCGCCGCCGCCGCACCGCCCGTGGCCGCGCCCGTTGCGCGAACGGTCACGGTGCGCGGGATCCCCATTCATTGTGAAGTGCACGGCACAGGCCGGCCGCTGCTGATGCTGCACGGTTTTGGCGTGGACCATCGGATGATGATCGACAGCGTCGAGCCGCTTTTCGCGCGCCGCGGGGGATGGCAACGCATCTACTTCGATTTGCCGGGAATGGGCAAAACGCCGCGCGCGGACTTCGTCGCCTCCGCGGACGACATGCTCGACATCGTGCTCGCCCTCGTCGACGTGCTTCTTCCCGATCAGCGATTTGCCCTGGTGGGGCAATCCTATGGCGGATATTTGGGCCGTGGGGTGCTCGCGCGAAGGTCCGATCGACTCGACGGAATGGCCCTTCTGTGCCCGGCGGTCGTGGCGGATTTTCAATCGAGGGATTTGCCTCCGAGAAACGTGTTGGTCAAATCCCCTTCCCTCGTGGCATCCCTCGCGCCTGCCGACGCGAAGGAATACGAGGCCATCGCGGTCATTCAAAGCGAGGGCACGTGGAAGCGATTCCGCGACACCATTTTACCGGCCATCCGCGCGGCCGACGGACCATTCCTCGAGCGGCTGCAAAAGCGCTATGCCTTCTCGTTCGCCGTGGACGCACTCCCGCAACGCTTCATGAAGCCCGTGCTCGTCGTCGTGGGCCGTCAGGACAACGTGGTGGGTTACCGGGACGCCGCCCGCATCATGGAAAACTACCCGCGCGGAACCTACACCGTCGTCGACCGCGCCGGCCACAACTTGCTCATCGAGCAACCCACGCTCTTCGAGGCCCTCATGAACGAGTGGCTCGATCGCCTCGAGACGTAAGATCAGCCCAGTATACGAAATACGCCGATGTCGTCGGCGAGGACGCCCTGGCTGGGTGCAGTCTGGTTCAAGGAGGCCTCGACACCGACCCAGCCATGGAAAATGCCGTTGTCGTCCACGATTTGAACCAAAGGCTTCACATGGGAATTGCCCGTATAACAAGTCTCGCCGCGGGCGTCGGCCAATGGGATTCGCCAATGCCACAAGGTGTCGCGGCGATGGCCCGTTGGGGAATTGGCCGGTGCGACGTAATACTCGGTGCCGGTGGTCGCGCTTCCCGTTCGGGCGCCGAGGCAGGAGCCGCCGCTGCATTTCGACCAGCCGGTGACCCAGAAGGGCGCGCCGTCGCCGTGGTCGATGAACGGGGTCGAGTTCGTGTCGTTCGTCTTCCACAAATCGAACCGATGGACCAGCCTCGTATGGTCCGCCGCGGCGATGGTCGCTGCGGATTTCCGCGCGTTCCAGGCAGCGTTGCTGCCGTTGCCGTAGCCGTGCGTGGCGCCAAAATCGTTGCCTGCGAGCTCCACGTTGGCCAGAGCGCCGCCCGCCAAGGAGCCGAGCGTCCAATCTTCCCATTGGCCGCTGCTCCAGGCGATGTGCAGCTTCGTGCCACTGACGCTGTAGGTTCCACTCAGGGTCTCCGACGCCCCGGTGGAATCGTAGCCATTCGCCGTTTGCACATTGCAAGCACGCGCCACGCACCCGCTGGCGACGAATCCGGTGTACGAACGGTTCACGCGCGTACTTTGCGACCAATGCCAATGCCGCTCCGACACGGTACCGTTCGCCGAAAAGGTGTAAAGCCCGAGGCGCACCCAGTTCGTCTTCGAATTCGTGCGCAATCCGCCAATGGCCATGGCGAAGTTCGTTTTCCCCAAGGGCAATGGCGCGGCCTCCAGCGCCGACGGCGTCACCCGAGCATTTTCCTCTTCGTGGTCATATTCCGACTCGAAACGCTCATCCGCGGCACAAGCCAGCAACGACGCCCCGATCAACGCCATCATGGTGAGTTTCATGCGTCACCCATGAGCGAGGAGCGTACCAATGGGAACAAGCGTCACGGATGCGCATTCCATGCCTGCGCGCGCCAGATGTTGTCACGCGCAGGTTGAATCGGCCCATGGGCCGTCAGAGATCCACGCGCGACGGCGGCACGGTGCGCTCGAAGGGCGGCGCTTCCTTCATGCATTTCTCGAATTGCGGCTGGAGCGCGTGCAGCTGCGGAGGCAGCGAAAGCGACCGCCCATCGAGGAAGCGGCCGATCCGACTCCAGTCCATGCCCAAATCGTTGGTGCTAAACCAAATCAACACGGCCGGCGCGCGCATGAGATCGCGCGGAACACCGCCCCCTTGTCCGCCGAACCACAGGCGCGAGTCGTGGCTATTGTGTCGATTGTCGCCCATCACGAAAGACTCACCCGGGGAAACCGCGAACGGCCCTTGGTGGTCCAAAAGGCCTCCCCCCATCGTGTCGTAGGCCGTCAAATACGACGTTCCTTCGAGAAACTCGACCTCGAAGTCATACGTGCGCGGAGGCTCGCCTGCGGCCCATTCCAGAACATTCGCCGTGCCCAACGGGCAATGCGGGACCTCCCAGCCATTGATCCATGGGTGCCCGAGCTTGGCCTCGATCTTGTCACCACCACGCCCGATGACCCGTTTGGCGAAATCCTGCTCGGGCTTCTCAGGAAACGCAAATACGGCGAGCTCCCCACGTACCGGCTCCCGAAGGTGATATTGCAATTTGTTGACGAAGAGATGATCGCCCACGAGGAGCGTCGGCGTCATCGCCCCCGAGGGAATCTTGAAGGCTTCGAGGACGAATGCGCGCGTGAGCAGCGACAGAGTCAGCCCCGTCGCGGCCAGACCGACGCCATAAAGGAATACACGCCCCCGCGAATGGTAAACGAATCGCTCCTCCGGGATCAGGAGGGTGTCGACCGCGAGCACGAGGCGATACAGACTGAGGGTCATTATCGCGAGCAACACGCCCGCGAGGGTCACCGCGCCGGAAAGGGCCAAAAGCCCTCCCGCGATGACCAAGCACGCGAACCCGACGCCAAAAAGCCCAAGTGCCCGACGCGTTTGCCCGAGGTAGGCGTGCCCCGCCCCCAAGAAGATGAACGACAGAACGAACGCCAGTACCCGGCTCCGCGGCTCTCGATTGCGCCCCATGGGAAGCGCAGTCTACGGCCCGTTCGGGGCGCTGTCATTTGATGTCAGCCCACGTCCGTAGCGCAGGCGCCGCCTCCGCGGCAGGCTCGGAGTATGCACAGTTCGTCCAAAGGTTCGAATCGGGGGGCGCTGATCGTGGGTGCGGGGGCGGCGGGGTTGCTCCATGGCCTATCGTTTCGCGCGCATGGGGTGCCCGTGTTGGCGGTGTACGACCCCGATCGCGACAAGGCGCGCCGTTTTGCGGAGCTCGTGGGCGGACCGCGCGTGCTCGATGATTTGGACGGCGTCGCCCGGGATCCGGACATCGGGTGCGTCAGCATTTGCAGCCCGCCGCGCATCCATGTCGAGCAGGCGGAGCTCTGCGCCGCCTCCGATCGACTTCTCTTCGTCGAAAAGCCGGTGGCCATGACCCGCGATGAAATGATGCGCTTGGAGAAGCTGCCCTTCACGGTGCCCATCGTCCAATGGCGGGCGGGCCGGGCCATCCGCACCGTGCGGCGCGCCATTGCCGAAGGCCTCCTGGGCCCCACGCCCAGCGTGGCCATCGATCTCGCCTGGCACCGCGACGCGCGTTACTTCGCCGAAGGGCGCGACCGTTACGACGTATGGGGCTGCGGTGCGCTGCTCTCCGTGGGCATCCATGCGCTCGACGCCGTGTGCTTCGCCCTGGATCGGCCCGTTGCCGAAGTGCATGGCACACTCGGGTACGCGGCGGGCATCGAGGTGGAAACACGGGCCGCGCTGGACATCGCCTTCCGCGGTGGCGCACTCGCCAGCCTGCGCATCACCTTCGACGCGGGCATGGACCAGACGCGCCTCACCTTCTGCGGCGCCGGCGTGACCGCCGCCATCGCGGGAAGCGAGGCCGATCCCACCGCCAACGCCGTCGAGTTCGTCGCCGCCGATCCGGCCAAGCAGCGCGTGCTGCAAGCGCTCGCGGACAAAGTCGAGGGCGTGGGCCATAGCCCGCTGCTCGTCCCGTTCATCGGCCGCGCCCTCGAGTCGTTCCGCGAGGGCATGATCCCGGGCGCGTCCTCGCACTTTCCCTCGGTGCGCGACGTCGCTATCGCGCACGCGGCCATCTTCCGTGTGTACGAGGGCGAAAGTCGGACTCAGCGCGCCATCCACCCGCCGTCGACGGTGAGCACATGCCCATTGACGTAGTCCGACGCCGCCGACGATAGGAACACGGCCGCCCCCACCAAGTCTTCCGGATTGCCCCAGCGCCCCGCCGGAATGCGCGCCCGAATAGCTGGCTCGCGCTCGGGATCGGCCTGCAGCGCCGTCGTGTTGTTCGTGCGAATGTAGCCCGGCGCAATCGCATTGACCTGAATGCCCCGCGCCGCCCATTCGTTGGCCAGGGCCTTGGTCAGGCCGGCCACCGCGTGTTTGCTCGCGGCATACGCCGGAACACGAATGCCACCCTGAAAGCTCAAAAGGGAGGCAATGTTCACGATCTTGCCGGCGCCCCGTTCGAGCATCGGACGGCCCACGGCTTGGCAAAGCACGAAGGTGGAGTCGAGGTTGACGCTCATCACCCGCCGCCAATCGGCCAGGGCGCTCGACGCAGCGTCGGCGCGGTGGATGATTCCGGCGTTGTTCACCAGCACATCGACCTTGCGCCGCTCGAGAAGCGCACGGAGCGCGGGCTCGATGGCGTCGGGGTTGGTCAGATCCACCACGACTTGCTCGGCCTTCGAGCCGGCGGCTTCCACCGCGGCCTGCGTCTCGTCGAGGTTCGATTCGCGGCCGAGCAGCACCACGTCGGCCCCAGCTTGGGCGAGGCCCACGGCAATGGCGCGACCGATTCCCGTTCGCGCACCCGTCACCAGCGCCGTACGTCCGCGCAGGGAAAATAGATTCATCGTCGTCTCCTGAAGATCAGCGTAGCTCCGTCACCGCGACGGGATCCATGTCATCGAAGGCCTGATTTTCCCCACCCATGGCCCACACGAACGAGTACGGGTGCGTGCCAGCGCCGCAGTGGATCGACCAACTCGGCGAGATGACCGCCTGCTCGTTGGCCACGATCAGGTTGCGCGTCTCGTTGGGCTGGCCGAGGAGGTGCATGACCCGCTCCTCGGGCGGCAAATCGAAATAGAGGTAACACTCGGTGCGTCGATCGTGCGTGTGCGGGGCCATCGTGTTCCACACGCTGCCCTCGGCCAAGGTGGTGATGCCGAGCACGAGCTGGCTCGAACGAATGCCATCCATATGGATGAACTTTCGAATCGTGCGCTCGCTCGAGCGCCCCTTGGTGCCGATGCGCACGGCGTTCGTTTCCGCGTAGCGGGCCACGACGGTGGGGAAATTCGCGTGCGACGACGTGGAGAACAGGTAAAAATGCGTCCCCTCCGCGTCCGCATGGAACTCGATGCGTTCCGTCCCGCGGCCGATGTAGACGCAATCGCGATGCCCCAACGTGTGCTCGTAGCCATCGGTCTGCACGCGTCCCTTGCCGCTCACCACGACGACAGCCAGCTCGCGACGCTCGCAAAAGTACTTCGAACGCAGGGGATCTTCCGCGGCCAGCCGCAGCGGTTTTCCGGGCAGCGGCGCGGCGCCCCCGAGCACCGCCCGGTCGGCGTGGCTGTAGATGGTATGGATTTCCCCTGCCTGAAACAGATTTTCGACGAGATAATGCGCGCGTAGCTGCGCTGTGTCGAAGCTGGTCAGTTGGGTGGGGTGCGTATTGTGTCGAACCTCCATGGTCGACATGAAACTATGTTTTGCTCGACACCGTAAGGAATTTTTCTTAAGAAAATGCGGGAGGTAACCGGTGTACCAACAGGTCCTCGATCCTACGGGATCGCTCACATTGTCCGCGTCATTGGCGCTCGTGCCGCTTCTTGCGGTGTTAATTCTGCTGGGTGGCTTTCGCTGGAAAGCGCACTGGGCAGGACTGGTGGCCCTCGCTTTGGCGCTGCTCGTCGCCATGTTCGGTTACCGCATGCCGGTGGGCGTCGCACTCCACGCGGGACTCTTCGGCGTTGCGCAAAGCGTGCTCCTCGTCCTCTGGATCACGTTCAACGCGATCTGGATTTACAACCTGACGGTCCATAGCGGGCACTTCGCCGTGCTGCGTCGTGCCTTCAGCTCGGTGAGCGACGACACGCGCGTGCAAGGCATCGTCATTGCGTTCTGTTTTGGCGCGCTCCTCGAAGCGCTCGCGGGCGGCGGCGGACCAGTGGCCATCTGTTCCGTGATGCTCATCGCACTCGGCGTCGATCCGATGAAGGCCGCCGCGTTGTCGCTCGTCGCCGACACCGCCCCGGTGGCCTTCGGCGGCTTGGGCAATCCAGTGACCGCCCTGGGCGTCATCACCGGCCTCCCCGTCGACGAATTCGGAAAAATGGCCGGCCGCCAAGTCTCGATCCTAGCCGCCCTCGTCCCCTTCGTCCTGATCTACATCGCCGACGGCAAGCGCGGCCTGCGCGAAGCCTGGCCCGCCGCATTGGTCGCCGGCGCAAGCTTCGGCATCACGCAATTCGTGGTGTCGAACTACCTCTCGTACAAATTGTGCGACATCATCGCCGCCATCGTATCCGCGGGCGCCATGCTCGCCCTTCTTCAAGTGTGGCAGCCCGCAGGCGCCACCCCACGCAAACGCGACGACGACCGCAGCGCCATCCTGGCCTCCTTCGCGCCCTACGCCATCGTCGTCCTGGTATTCTCGATTGCGCAAATCGAATCGGTGAAGACGTTCCTCAAGAAGGGCTCTTGGTCCGCCGCATGGCCAGGCCTGGCCATCGTGAGCCCCGCCGGCAAGGCGGTGCCCACCACCTACGTCTTCGGCATCGCCTCCGCCACGGGCACGTTGCTCATGCTCGCGGGCATCCTGTCCCTCTTCGTCCTGCGCATCAAACCCGCAACCGCCGTTCGCATTTACGGGCAAACCATCCGCCAATTCGGCTGGGCCATTCTGGCCATCGTCGCCGTCTTCGGCCTGTCCTACGTGATGAACCTCTCCGGCCAAATCGCCACCCTGGGCTCATGGCTCGCCGGCGCCGGTTCCTTCTTCGCATTCCTCTCACCGGTGGTGGGCTGGTTCGGCGTCACCATCACCGGCACCGACGTCGGCTCCAACACGCTACTCGGCGGCTCCCAAATGGCCGCCGCCCACGCCTTGGGCGCCTCCCCCATCCTCTTCGGCGCCGCCAACGGCTCCGGCGGCGTCATGGCGAAGATGATCTCGCCGCAAAACCTCGCCGTCGGCACCGCCGCCGTCGGCCTCGTAGGCAAAGAGGGTGAACTATTCCGCCGCGTCTTCGGCTGGAGCATCCTGCTGCTCTTCTTCATGTGCGTGTTGGTCTACCTGCAAGCGACCCCCATTCTGGGCTGGATGGTCCCCTAGCGAATCTGAATCTGAATCTGAATCTGAATCTGAATCTGAATCTGAATCTGAATCTGAATCTGAATCTGAATCTGAATCTGAATCTGAATCTGAATCTGAATCTGAATCTGAATCGAACGACGAGAGCTGGACAGCGTGTCCAGCTCCCGTCGTCCTGCGTGTGCTACCGTGCGGCGCCAAGCCGGTGAAGCATGGCGGCAACTTCGTCGAGCATTTGCTCGCCGGCTTGGATTTCGTTCGCTTGGACGTAGCCCCAGGCGACCGCAACGCGCAAAGCGGCGCGTGATTCACTGTTCGAGCCCGCAGCGGTGGAGAACCGCGCGATGCGATTGCCACCTTGGCTGCGATTGCCTTCGGCGACATTCAAAGCGACGGAGCTGAGCGCCCGTCGAAGCTGCTCGCCCAGGTCACGGTCGCATCGCCGAATATGGGCAATCGTAGGCCGAAGAAACTCGATGGCGCGCAGCGCACATTCGAGGAGATGAAAATCATAGGGGCGGTGGTTCGGTTTTGCTTGCATGCCCACCCCCAGCGAAAGAAGCGTGACAGCGCCCTCGCTTTCGAACGCCGACGAACGACGGGGCGCTGGCACGCTTCTTTCGCGCCCGGGCGTGCAAGCAAAACCGAACCACCGCACCGGTATTCAATCCGAACGCCGACGCCGACGCCGACGCCGACGCCGATGCCGAACGCCGACGCACGCCGATGCCGAACGCCGACGCACGCCGACGCCGACGCCGACGCCGACGCCGACGCCGACGCCGATGCCGAACGCCGACGCCGACGCCGACGCCGATGCCGAACGCCGACGCCGACGCCGACGCCGATGCCGAACGCCGACGCCGACGCCGATGGGAGCAGGGCAGGACATGGTTGACGGATCGGTGGGGTGTTTTTGCTTGCCTGCCCGGGCGCGAAAGAAGCGCGCCAGCGCCCCGTCGTTCGGCGGCGTTTGAAGGCGGGGGCGCTGTCACGCTTCTTTCGCTGAGGGGGGGGGCATGCAAGCAAAAACACCCCACCTCTCGTCTGGCTTTCATGTCCTTGAGCTCGCGATTCAGGCTATCGAGCTGCTTCGACCCACCGTGGCAAGCATCCGGCGATACGATCGCGATCTTGGCGAGCAACTTCGGAGGGCGCTCAGTTCCGTGGCCCTAAACCTTGCCGAAGGCAACCGCAGCCAAGATGGCCACCGCATCGCGCGGTTCTCGACGGCTGCGGGCTCGAATAGCGAATCACGCGCCGCTTTGCGCATCGCGGTTGCCTGGGGCTACGTCCAAGGCAGCGAAATCGAAGCCGGCGACGAATTGCTCGACCGCGTTGCGGCGATGCTTCACCGCCTTGGTGCGCGGCGGTAGCGCGTAAGGTACGGGAGCTGGACGGCACGTCCGGCTCCCGGTTCTACTCGTCGATCACCGTGGACGAGCCTGGTGCGTGGCGGGATTCGTCGTGGGCGTAGGCGAGCGCGGCGTCGATGCTCGTGAAGAGGCCGCCGAAGGCACCGCTTTCCTCGGAGAGCCTCCATGCGTCGGCGAAGCGGCACACGTGGAAATGCAGCGGCGGGCTCGAGATGCGAACGACTTGAACCATGGGGCACGAAAAACGCGACGATGGGCTCATGACGAGCATCAATCTGCGGGCCCCCGCATAAAGGCGCCGCAAAAACGCGGGGCGCGCCCGGGCGGGCTGTTTCAATGGAATCTTTATTCGGATTCGCCCACCTTGAAGCCTCGAAGGAGAAACGAATGCCTCCACCCCCAGCCCCCATGATTTCGGCCATCGAAACTCTGCTCGCGTCGCAAGATGATGCCATCGCGGCCTACAAGGCCGTCGTGATTCGGGCAAGTGCCATTCCGGACATTCGGCGTTGCGGCGAATGCCTGCGCGGATGCGAACACGCCGCACGCGAGCTCGTTCGCGTGCACGCGCGCGTTCTCGCCAAGCAAGGAACGTGGGGACGGCCGTGGAGGGGGGCGAAGCCGAAGACCGCCCTGCGCATCGGCGCCCTCGTCGACGCCGACGACGCCATGTTCCAGATGCTGGCGGCCGCCGAAGCCGATCACGAGCAGAAGCTTCACGCCGTTCTCGGTGAAGGCGGGCTCCCGCGCGATGTCCAGGCCCTCCTCGAGAAAATCGCCGCCGACACCGCCGAACGGCGGGCGTGGCTCGACGAGCGCACCGCCGGAATCCGCATTCCCGCGGCGAACGGTGCTCGCGTCGCCGCGCGCGGTTAGTTAACCTCGAAGGCCGTATGGCCTGCATCTTCTGCGACATCATCAGCGGCAAACTCCCCGCGTCCCTCGTGTACGACCACGAGGATTTCCTCGCGTTCCTGGACAAGAAGCCGCTCTTCCACGGCCACGTACTCCTCGTTCCACGCACGCACGTGGCCACCATGACGGACCTGCCGCGCGACCCCGCAGCCAAGATCTTCGCTGTGGCGCAAGACATCGCCCGTGCCGTCGAATCGGCCATGGAGGCCGAGGGGACCTTCGTCGCCATCAACAACCGCGTCAGCCAAAGCGTTCCCCACCTCCACATGCACATCGTGCCGCGCAAAAAAGGGGACGGCCTCAAAGGCTTTTTCTGGCCGCGAACCAAGTACGCGTCCGACCAAGAGACGGACGGCGTCGCCGCACGCATCCGCGAACGGCTCTAGCCATCCGGCAATTTGCCAATCGCGGAAAACATGAGCACCTTGGAGGCATGAGCACCTTCCAGCGCATCCTCATGGCCACCGACCTGGACGAGCCCTCGGAGGCCGCGGCCCACACGGCAGCCTCCCTCGCGCGCAGCCTGCGTGCGGAGCTCGCCTTTGTCCATATCTTCGCCCCACCTGCCACGATCTACAGCGCGTATCCGGATTTCACGTCGCTCCTTCCCGTCGAAGAGGTGCAGACGGCGGCCGCACGCGCGCTGGAAGCGTGGCTCACGCGCATCGAGGCACCGTCGCAGGCCAAGCGGCTCCTTCATCCGGGAGAGCCCGCACAGACGATCCTCGAGGTCGCCGAGTCTTTCTCGGCGAACCTCATCGTCGTGGGAACGCATGGCCGTCGCGGCGTGTCGCGCGCACTTCTCGGGAGCACGGCGGAAAAGCTGGTGCGGCTCTCGCCCGTCCCCGTGCTCACCGTGCGCGAGCAGCCCACACCGCAATAGCCGCGGCTAATGCGCGGGCAGCACCATTTTGAGTCGTTGGTACGGTAGGAACCCGACGGCCACCGCCACGCCGAAAACCACGTGCTCCACGATGGCCATGCCCACCGGCACGCTCGCAGGGATTTGCTGCAACCCCAGCATGGGCAACAGCACGTAATACATTCCGACCCAGACGATGAATCCCCAGAGCACACCCGATACCAGCGTCGTTCCGCGGGTGAGCCCGTAGACCAGCATCGCAAACGGAACAGCCCACGCGATGGATACCGCCATGTGCGAAAGCGCCCCGACGATCACGGCCTCCAGATCGAACCCGGGTTGCATGGCGCGCTCGCCGAGAAACGGTACGCCGGCGCCTTTGAAGGCGAGCCAAAAATCGCGGCCCTCGAGCACGTTGGCCGCGAGGCCGAACAAAGCGACGACGATGCCGCCAAACACGCCGGCCGCAACACCCCCGCTGAGAATGCGATTCCAATCTTCCTTGTCACGCGGAACCATTCGATACCTCTTCTTCTCCCACCGCGTAGCGGTATGTGACCCTGTGGCGAAATTGCATTAGTACCGGGGTGCCCCCCCCGGACGCCGATCGCGTGAGCACAATGCCGATGTGTTGCACGCGGCGAGGCGCTCCAGCGTATCGAGCGGATTGCCGCACGATTCGGCGTGGATCTCGGCCAGGCAGCTATCGAGCGATGCGCGATTGACACCGCCGGGACACTTCGAGGCGTTCAAGTCGCCCTCGGCCTTGCCGCGCATCTCCGTGAGGCAGCTTTCCCGCGTGGGGTGATCGCGGCCTTCGCCCAATTTGCTGCACGATGCCTCGCGATCGCAGCGCGCCAATGCGACGCTTGCGACCGCCGCGGCATTGTCGAGTGCGGGCCCGATCGCAGCGCCCGTCGTATGCGTTTCCGACGTGGGAACGTCGCGCCGTTCGCAGCCCGTCGCGATGAAGAATGACGCGAGTGCGAGCGCAACCAAACTGATTCGTGCGTTCATGGTGCCTCCCATCCCCGCCCGAAGCTGCATCAGGGATGCCCGGCAAAATGGCCAACTTTCGCGACAAATCGTCGCCGCACGCAATTTGCCTATCCGGGGGGCATGGAGCGAAACCCCATGATGGCAAACACATCCGAGCTTGCGCAGCAGCTTCGCATCGATAGCCTCCGCTGCTCGACGGCGGCTGGCTCCGGTCACCCCACGTCGAGCCTGTCGGCCGCCGATCTCATGGCCGTCTTGCTCGAGCAGGCTTTACGCTGGGATTTGCGGCACCCGGACAATCCCAACAACGATCATCTCATTTTCTCCAAAGGCCACGCCTCGCCGCTCTTGTACGCGATGCTCAAGGCCGCGGGCGTCATCACCGACGCGGAGTTGCTCTCGTACCGGCGCTTTCGAAGCCCGCTGCAAGGCCACCCGGTGCCGACCTTGCCCGGGGTGGAGGTCGCCACCGGATCACTCGGACAGGGATTGCCCATTGGTGTGGGTATGGCCCTGTCGGGGAAATATTTGGAAAAGCGGCCCTATCGCGTTTGGGTTCTGCTCGGCGATAGTGAGATGTCCGAAGGATCCATTTGGGAAGCGCTGGATCACGCGCGCCATTTCAAATTGGGCAACCTCGTTGGCATTCTCGACATGAACCGCCTCGGCCAGCGCGGCGAGACACCGCTCGGGTGGAATGGCACGGCCTACGCCCAGCGGGCGCGGGCCTTCGGATGGAATGCCTTCGAGATCGATGGGCACGATCGCAATGCCATCGCCTACGCCTACCGAGAGGCCCTCGTCGACCCCGACACGCCGACCTTGATTGTCGCGCGCACCGTAAAAGGAAAAGGCGTGTCGCTAGTGGAGAACCAAGACGGTTGGCATGGCAAGGCACTCGACGAGAAACAATGCGCCGAGGCCATTGCCGAATTGGGTGGCGAGCGCCATCTCGCCGTGCGCGTGCGCGCGCCCGATCCGGATCAGCCGAGCAACCCCACCGTGTACCCTGCCGATTTGCCTGCGTACGAGCGCGGCACGCAGGTGGCCACGCGCAAAGCCTACGGCGACGCGCTGCAAGCCCTCGGCGGTGCGCGCAGTGACATCGTGGTGCTCGACGGGGAGGTGGGCAATTCGACCTACGCGGAGGAATTCGCCAAAGCGTACCCCGGCAGGTATTTCGAGATGTTCATTTCCGAGCAGCAGATGGTCGCGGCAGCCGTCGGGTTGAGTGCCCGGCAGCATGCACCGTTCGCCTCGTCGTTCGCGGCGTTCCTCACGCGCGCGTACGACTTCATCCGCATGGCCGCGGCCTCGCGGGCGAACATCCGGCTGTGCGGCTCGCACGCGGGCGTGTCCATCGGGGAGGATGGGCCGTCGCAGATGGGCCTCGAAGATCTGGCGATGATGCGCGCCGTCCGCGGAAGCACGGTGCTCTACCCCTGCTGTGCGAACCAGACGGCGCGCCTGGTGGAGTCGATGGCCAACCGCCGCGGCGTCGTCTACTTGCGCACCACGCGGGAGAAAACGCCGGTGCTCTACGACGACAAGGAAAGCTTCCCCATCGGCGGAAGCAAGGTGCTGCGGCTATCGACCGCCGATCGCGCCGTGATCATCGGCGCGGGCATCACCGTTCACGAGGCGCTGAAGGCGCACGGTAGGCTCTTGGACCAAGGCATCCGCACGCGCGTCGTCGATGCGTACAGCATCAAGCCGATCGACGGTGCCGGCATCCGCACGGCCGTGGAAGCCACCGGTGGAACCGTGGTGGTCGTCGAGGACCACTGGTCGGAGGGTGGCTTGGGCGATGCCGTGCTCGAATGCTTGAACGGTGAGCGGCCGCTCACCGCACGCGTGGTGCGACTCGCGGTGAAGACCATGCCTGGATCGGGCAAGCCCGCCGAGCTTCTGCATGCCGCCGGCATCGACGCCGACGCCATCGCCGCCGCCGTGCGGGCCTTGTTGCCACGGAAGAAGAGCCGAAATTGCTACATCTGTGGCAACCCCGCGCTATGGCGCATCGCCGTGGGCGGCGAAGACGAATCGGCCACGCACGAGAACGCGTGCGAGGCGCACGCGAGCGGGCACCTGCGCATCGGGCGGCTCGCCTCCTCTCCCTCGAACCAACGAACCGGAGGCGTCACACCATGAATGCGAATGCGATTCAACGCTTGTACGAGCTCGGGCAGAGCGCCTGGCTCGACTTCATTTCGCGCGACCTGCTGACGTCGGGCGGGCTGCGCCAACTCATCGAGCGCGATGGCCTGCGCGGGGTGACGTCGAACCCGACCATTTTTCAAAAGGCCATCGCGGGCGGGGCCGACTACGACGCGCTCATCGACGGCGCCCACGCCTCGGAGGCCGATCCCGCTATTTTCGAGCGAATCATGGTGCGCGATCTCCAGCTCGCCTGCGACGAGCTTTTCCCCATCTACGAGCGCACGGGCGGAACCGATGGCTTCGCGTCCATCGAGGTCGCTCCCGTGTTGGCGCACCAGACGGTGGGCTCCATCGAACAGGCGCAGCGGCTCTGGACGGCGGTGGAGCGGCCGAACCTCATGGTAAAGATCCCAGCGACCCGCGCGGGGATCCCGGCCATCGAGCAATGCCTGGTGGAGGGGATCAACATCAACGTGACCTTGCTCTTCGGGGTGCCGCGGTACCTCGAGGTCGCCAAGGCGTTCCTGCGCGCCCTGGAGACCCGCGCCGCGCAGAACCGCGCGATCGATCGCATCGCGTCCGTGGCCAGCTTCTTCGTCTCGCGCGTCGATACCAAGGTGGACAAGATCCTCGACATGCTCGCGCCGTCGCCCGCCACCGAGCGCGGGAGGAGCCTGCGCGGAAAGATCGCCATTGCGAATGCGAAGATCGCCTATGCCGAATTCGAGCGCATCGCGGCGAGCGACCGATGGCACGAGCTAGCCGCCAAAGGTGCGCGGCCGCAGCGTCTCCTCTGGGGCTCGACGTCGTCGAAGGATCCGGCCTACCCCGATACGTATTACGTCGAGGCGCTGGCCGGGCCCCGCACGGTGAACACCATGCCGATGGAAACGTTCCGCGCGTACCTCGATCATGGGGCGCCCGAAATACGCATCACCCGCGATCGGGAGCTTGCCTTCGAGCAGATCGCGGAGCTCGTCAATCTGGGAATCGATTTCGATGCCATCGTACAAACCCTGGAGGACGAGGGCGTGGCCTCGTTCATCGAGTCGTATGACCAAGCCGTTCACGGCATTGCGAGCAAACGAAGAAGGCGCCGCAGCGCCTAACGCATTCGAGGTTTGCCGATTGCATGAGGTCACCCGCCATGAACACCACCGTCATCAAGATCGATTCGTCGCGTTCGCCAAAGAACAAGGATGGGCAGAAGTACCTCGCCTCCGGTGTGCGCATCGGAATGCGACTCTGGGACGAGGAGCCCAACACCTCCGCCGAGAGTGTCCGCGACTACGAAGTCGTCGGCTACGTCTTGAAGGGCCGAGCGGAGCTCCACCTCGAAGGCCAAATGGTGACGCTCGCCGCGGGCGATTCCTACGTCGTCCCGCGCGGCGCACGCCACCACTACCGCATCCTGGAGGCCTTCAGCGCGGTGGAAGCCACGTCACCGCCATCGCACGTCCACGGCCGCGATGAGCCCCATTCACGCTAGAAGATGATTGAACAGGAAGACGGGAAGACGGGAAGGGAACCTGCACGCACAGCACAGAAGGCTTTTTTGGGTTTCCAATTGGCTCATTTGGCCAATTGGAAACCTCAAAACCTTCCCGTCTTCCCGTCTTCCCGTCTTCCTGTGAATTCTCTCAGGCCGTGGCTTCGACGGTGCTGCCTTCGGATTGGGCGCGGGAGCCGGCCATCCAGGCGCCGAGCTGGGCGCGTGTGACCTGGCCTGCGGCAATCGTGGAGACGATTTGGCCGCGGTACATCACGGCGATGCGATCGGACAGCGCGAGGATCTCGTCCAGCTCCGCCGAAACCAAGAGCACCGCGGCGCCGCGGTCGCGCACCGCCACGAGTTCTTTGTGGATCCGCTCGATCGAGCCGACGTCGACACCGCGCGTGGGCTGGTTCACCACGAGCAATTTCAGCGGCCGCCCAAGCTCGCGCGCAATGATGACCTTTTGCTGGTTGCCGCCCGACAGCGCCGACGCCGCCGTCGTGATGCCCGGCGTGCGCACGTCGAAGTCCTTCACGGCCTTGCGCGCGTTTTCGGCGATGGGATCCTCCTGCATGACCCCCCGCGTGGCAAACGGCGCCTTGTCGTAGGTGCACAGCACCATGTTGTCCGCGATCGAATACGACAGCACGAGCCCGTGCCGGTGCCGATCCTCGGGCACGTGCGAAATCCCTTGCTCGATGAGCGCGCGCGAGGTCGCGCCGGTGATGTCCTTGCCGAGCAGTGAGACGCTTCCGCGGCCCGGCCGGCGCAGGCCCGTGATGGCCTCGATGAGCTCCGTCTGGCCATTTCCCTGCACGCCCGCAATCCCGAGGATCTCGCCCGCGCGCACGGAAAACGAAACGCTCCGCACCTCGTCCATGCCGGCGTGGCGGCCCTCGACGGAGAGATCCTTCACCACCAGGACGTCGTCCTTGGGCTTGGCCTCCGTCTTCTCCACCGTCAAGGTCACGTCGCGCCCCACCATCAGGGCCGCCAGCGAATGCTCGTCCGACTCCTCCGGCTTGGCACTCGCCACCACGCGCCCGCCGCGCATCACGGTGATGCGATCGGCCACCTCGAGCACCTCACGCAGCTTGTGCGTGATGAACAAAACCGACACGCCCTTCTTGATGAGCCCTTTGAGCACCACCAGGAGCTCGTCCACCTCTTGCGGCGTGAGAACCGCGGTGGGCTCGTCCAGAATGAGCACTTGGCAATTGCGGTAGAGCGCCTTGATGATCTCCACCCGCTGCTGCGCGCCCACGGGAAGGTCCTCCACGCGGGCGTCGGGGTCCACGTCGAGGCCGTACTCCTTGGACAGCTCCCGCACGCGCGCCGCGACCTTGCGCCGGTCGAGCGTCACGCCGCGCACTTCCTCGGCGCCCAGCATGATGTTCTCGGTGACCGTGAACACCGGGATCAGCATGAAGTGCTGGTGCACCATGCCGATGCCCAGCCCGATGGCATCCTTCGGCGAGCGCAGGTTGATCGCCTTGCCCTTGAGCCGGATCTCCCCCGAGTCGGGCGACGACAAGCCGTAGATGATGTTCATCAACGTCGACTTGCCCGCGCCGTTCTCGCCGAGCAAACAGTGGATCTCGCCCTCGCGCAGATCCAGATCGATGCCGTCGTTGGCGACGACACCCGGGTATTTCTTGGTGATCCCTCGGACCTCGAGAACGACCGTCATGAGCGCCTCTCCCGATCATACGGCACACCGTCGGCCGCAGGAGGCGTCGTCTTGCCGATCACCCCGGTCAAAATAATCAACGTGAGCACGTAGGGCACGAGCCCCACGACGGACGACTGCTGCAGAAAGGTGAACTTTGGCGGGATGACGTCGCGAAACAGCTGCAAGTTGATCTGAAACGCCTGCGCCGCGCCAAAGACCAGCGCCGCCGACAGCGCGCCAATCGGCTTCCAGTTGCCGAAGATCATCGCCGCCAGGGCGATGAAGCCGCGCCCGTTGGTCATGAGCGGCTCGAACGACGGCACCGACTCCAAGGTGAAGTACGCACCGCCGAGCCCGGCGATGGCTCCGCCGATGACGATGTTCGCCCAGCGCACCTTCAGCACGTCGATGCCCGCGGCGCTCGCCGCGCGGGGATGCTCGCCCACCGACCGCGTGCGCAGTCCCCACTGCGTGAAGAAGAGGACGAAGTGCGCGATGAACACCAGCACCAGCGCCGCCAAGGCGATGGGCTGCTGATCGAAGACGCCGCCGATGAGCGGAATGTCGGCCAGGAGCGGGATGCGGATGTGCGGCAGCACACCCGGCGCGCGCGGGATGGTCCCGCCGAATGCGCTGCTGGCGCCGAAGAAGAGCTGCCGGTTGCAAAAGCCGGTCATGCCCATGGCCAGCAGGTTCACCACGGTGCCCGCGATGATCTGGTCCACCTCGAACGTCACCGTGAGCAGCGCATGCAGAGCCCCCATCAGCGCGCCCGAGACGATGGCGATGAACACGCCCAAGAGCAGGCTGGCCATGGGGCCCACGCCGAGGATCGAGCTCACGTAGAGCGATGCAAACCAGCCGAAAAACGCGGCGGTGAGCATCATGCCCTCGATGCCGATGTTGACCACCCCGGCGCGCTCGCAGCAAATGCCGCAGAGTGCGCCCAAGGTCAGCGGCGTGGCCACCGCGATGGTGGTGCCGATCATGCTGGAGACGATCGAGCCGGCCGGTACCGTCCCCGAGCCGAGCTTGACGATGATGCCGATCAGCACGACCACGATCGCTGCGATGAAGCCATAGCGTCGGTAGTCCATCGAAGGTCCTCTTACTAACTTCCCCAACCACGGGTGATCACGACCCGCTCGCGATCGCCCTTGAGACGATACAGGCGCCGAACCATCACGTCCGCCGCGACGAAGAGCAGAATGAGCGCCTGGATGACCGAAATCACGTCGACGGGGATCTGCGTGAGAAATTGCATGCGCGGCGCACCGCTGCGCATCATGCCGAAGAGCAGCGCGGCGGGGACGACGCCGGCCGGCTTGGTCTTGCCCAGAAGCGCGATGGCGATGGCGTCGAAGCCGTAGCCCTGCGAGAAGCCGAGCTGGTGGCGATGGTTGAGCGCGCTCACCTCGATGGCGCCGGCGGCACCCGCGAGCGCGCCGGAGAGGGCCATGCTGACGACGATGGTGCGCCCCACGTGCATGCCGGCATAGCGCGCGGCCTCGGGGTTGGCGCCCACGGTGCGGATCTCGAAGCCCAAGGTAGTCTTCTTGAGCATCCACGCCACGCCCCACGCCGCGACGAGCGCGAGCGGGAAGCCCCAGTGCAGACGGAACGACGACAAGATGGGCGCAAGGCTGGCGCTTTCGGCGATGAGCGGCGTGCGCGCGATGACGTTGTCGGGCGCGGTGTCCTTCATCGGGCCGTTGAGCAGGAAGCTCACGGCGTTGAGCGCCACGTAGTTCAGCATGATGGTGCTGATGACCTCGTGGGCCCCCGTCCGCGCTTTGAGCCAGCCCGGGATGCCGGCCCACGCCGCGCCGGCGAGGCCGCCGGCGAGGATGGTCAAGGGAACGTGGATGATGCCCGGGACGCTGCCGCCAAGGATAGCGGGCAGGCCATAGCCCACGAGGGCCGCCAGCACGGCGCCGAGCGCGAGCTGCCCCTCGGCGCCAATGTTGAAGAGGCCACCTTGAAACGCGAGGGCTACCGACAACCCGGTGAGGATGTACGGCGTGCTCCACACGAGCGTCTCTGCGATGGCGCGCGGTGAGCCCAGCGACCCCTCGAACATGCCGGAATACGCGGACAGAGGATCGCCGCCGGCGACGGCAATCAAAATAGCGCCCACCGCCATGGCGGTGAGCACCGCGAGGGCGGGCACCTTCCATGGAGCGATGAACTTGAGGACTTTCTCCCGGGGCCCCGTTTGCGGGGCCGCCGGTCCTGAAGACGGTGCAGCGGTGGGAGACGTCACGGCTTCGTGGGGGCCACGTTGGTCTTGATGGAGCCGGACTGGAGACCTTTCTTCATCTCCTCGATCTTGGACTTCACATCATCGGGAACTTGCGCGGCGAGGTCGTGGTACGGCGCGTTGCCGGCCTTGCCCACGCTGTTTCCGCTGGGGAATTTGCCTTCTTTCGCTTGCTTGAGCAAATCGAAGACGCCCTCGTCGAGGAGCTTCATCGCGCTGGAGAGAAGCGACTTCTGCGCCTCGGGAACCGTGAAATATTGATCGGTGTCGACGCCGATGCCGTAGACGTTCTTGGAGGCCGCGCCAATGAGCGCGCCGTTGCCGGTCTTGCCGCCGCCGCCGAACACGACGTCGACGCCCTTGTCGATCATCGAGAGGGCCGTGGTCTTGCCCCACTCGGGATCGGAGAACGTCTTATCGATGCCCACGTCGTTGTGGTAGACGACGGTCAGATCGATGGTGGGCTTGGCCGCCTTGGCGCCGACCTTGAAGCCTTCGCCGTAGCGCCACACCGGGGGCACGGCATCCGTCGCCAGTACCGCGCCGATCTTCCCGGTCTTGCTGGTGAGTGCGGCGAGCGCCCCCACCAGGTAGCCCGCGTGATCCTCGGGGAAAACCAGGCCGGCGAGGTTCTTCTTTTCCGCGCCCGGGGGCTGGAACTGATCGACGCCGATGAACTTCGTGTCGGGGAACTGCGCGGCGGCGGCGCGGGTGGTCTCGCCCAGCGCGAAGCCGACGGTGACGACCACGTCGTACTTCTCCTCGGCGAACGTGGCGATGTTCTTCGAGTAGTCCTTCGGATCGGTCGTCTCGATGTACTGCGTGACGGCCCCCAGCTCCTTCTTGGCTTTCTGCACGCCTTCCCACGAGGACTGGTTGAACGACTTGTCGTCGACCTTGCCGACGTCCGTCACCACCCCCACACAGAAGACTTCCGGACTCGAACAGTCAGGCTTGTTGGACTTGCTGCACGCACTGATGCCGAGTGTGGCGGCCGACGCCATCAAGCACAGAGCGGTGAATTTGGCTTTTCGCCACGCCGAACCTGACAGACCCCGATTGTCGGACATGAGACTTCCTCCGAAGACCTACGGCGACAACGGTCGCCAGAGTTTGCAAATGTGGCTGAGCCTAGCAAACTCCACGGGGTCCAGGAAACACGCTCTGTTTTCGAGCCATTTTACAGTGTCGCGCGCATTCTACGCGCTCACGGCTCCCGTCCGCCGCCCCGGAGCCAACGCTCGAACGAGACCAGCCCCGGATGTTCGCGGCGCAACAGGGGGATGTCCGCCGCGCGGCCCATCAAGGCAAGCCACTTGGTCTCGAAGAGCGGGATGCCCCCGCACGCTCCGCTTCGCCGACGGACGAGTACACGACGTGCGCCACCCTTCGGCCGCGATCGATCGACCATCACGAGGACGCTGGCAGGCGATGGAGCGCGCGGGGCTCATCGAGAAACGCGTTTGATGCCATGCTGACGATGCAATGCTGGCGGGGCTGACCATGGCGCGATAGGCCGCGTGGGAAATGAAATATCCCAGTATCTCCCTGCTGCGAGGAATGCGGCGATGAGCTAGCGTGACGCGCATGCGGACGGCGCTGCAGCGTGGCCTGACGCTCGCCCTGTTGGGCGGGCTCGTGGGTGCACCCGCCTGTTCGCAACAGAAGAACGCGAAGAACCGCGAAGGCGTATCGCTGCAGGCGGTGCTGGATCGCTTGGGGCCCGAATGCGGGCAATATTCACCGGGAACGGATTGCGGCCTCGCCGTTCGCGATTTGACCGGCGGGGAGACGGCCAGCTACCGCGGTGGTGCGTATTACGCATCAGCGAGCGCCGTCAAAGTGCTCTGGGTCGCGGCCGCACTGGTCGACGTGGGACTGGAAAAGGTGGAGCCTCACGCGCGCCCGATTTTCGTCGACTCGGACAATTCCGCCTCGGGGAGCGTCATCGATCTGCTGGCCTCGCCCGATCGGATCAACACCTTCGTATGGCAGACCCTCGGGGTGAACGATATCGGCTTTTGCCATTGGAATTACGACCACGACCGCAAAGCCGGCAATTGTCCGACGGGGCCACGAAAAGGCCATAATTTCATGACCGCCGATGCGGGCGTCGGAGCGCTCACGGCCATCTGGGAAAAGCGCGTGCTGGGCGAGGCGAACACGAAGCAGCTCCTCGAGTGGATGAAGCTGTCACCGCGCCAAGGTTACGGCGGCTGGTTGGGAACGCAGCTTCCCGAGGCCGCCCGTGCCACGATGCATCATAAAGCGGGGTGGCTGCCGCCGGTGGAATCACCGGAGAATTCCAATACGAACGAGATAGGAATCGTGGAGGTGCCCGGCGGACGCGTTTACGCCGTCGCGCTTCTGCTCAATGGAGCACCGTCGCAGGAGAGCTACGATCAAAAGCAGCTTCCCACGCTCGAATATGCGTCATGCGTCATTTACCACGCGGTCGCAAAAGACCAACCCGATCCGTTCGGCGCCTGCCGTCACCCGTAGTACTTTTTAATTTGAATTCGAATCTTTCGATTTGAATGGAGGTAGCATCCCGCCATGCGCAACCACACGTCGCTTTGCCTCGTTTCACTTGCCGCATTGACGGCGCTCACGGCGCTCACGAACTGCGCGTCGAACGAAACGGCGGCCACGCCGCCGGTGACGCCCGCGCAAACCCCGCCGGCGGCCCCTGCGCCCGAAACGGCGAAGGCCGACAAGAACGCGCCGACGGCATTGATTCAGCACATCGCCGCGGGACAATCGAAGCTCTATCCGGTCGACCGCAAGGCGTACGACGCTGTCGATTATTCGCGCCTGCCCATCGGCGTGTTCGATTCGGGCATCGGCGGGATGACGGTGCTCAATGCGATTTTGAAGCTCGATGAGTTCAACAACAAGACGCACCAGCCCGGGGCCGACGGCATTCCGGATTTCCAGGACGAGCGGTTCATCTATTACGGCGACCAAGCCAATATGCCGTATGGAAAATACCCGTCCGTAGGGAAAGAGAATTTCCTGCGCGAGCTGGTCATCGAAGATGCCGCGTTCCTGCTAGGCAATCGCTATTGGGCCACGCCGCAGGCCACCGCGCCCATGGCCGACAAGCCGCTGGTCAAGGCGGTGGTAGTCGCCTGCAACACGGCGACGGCGTACGGAATCAACGACATCCGCGCCGCGTTCGACGCGTGGAAGATCCCGATGATCCTAGTGGGCGTCGTCGAGGCGGGCGCGGAAGGCGCCGTTTCTGCGATGAAGCAGGGGAAGACCGGGGCGGTGGCGGTCATGGCCACCGTGGGTACATGCAAGAGCGAGGCGTATCCAAAGACCATCGAGAAGTATTCGCGCGCCGCAGGATTGGAGGCGCCCAAGGTGGTGCAGCAAGGCAGCGTGGGCCTCGCCGGCGCCATCGAGGGCGATCCGGCGTTCGTGCGCTCCAGCGCGGCAACGTCGAATGCCTCGTCGGCCACGCCGTACCAAGGTCCGGCCGTGAGCAATCAGAATGCGAGCCTCGATCCGTCGCTGCAGCAGCAATACGCGTTCGACCCGCAAGGGCTCATCGGGGATCCGAAGTCGCCCGATTCGTTGCGGCTCAATTCCGTGGAGAACTACGTGAAGTACGACGTGGCCACCTTGGTGGAGTCGTACCGCAAGAATGGCGCGTCGGCGCCGATCAGCACCGTGGTTCTGGGCTGCACGCACTTCCCCTTCCAGCGCGAGCAGATTGCCGCGTCGTTCGAGCGACTGCGCAACTACAAGGACGCGAGCGGCGCCCAGCCCTACGCGAAGCTGGTGAGCCCCAACGTCGAATTGGTGGACCCGGCGAAGCTCACGGCAAAGCAGCTGTATGGTTTCCTCAAGGAGAAGAATCGCTTCCGCGACACGAGCAAGCCGCCGGCGCTGGAGCAGAACGCCTTCTTCTTGTCGAAGCCCAACGTGACCATGCCGGAGGTCAAGCTCACCGCCGACGGCACCATGGATTCGAATTACAAATACGGCCGCGTCGCCGGGACGTACGACACCGAGACGGTGAAACGCGTGCCCATGCGCACGGGCGATCTGACGCCGGAGCTCCAAGGGCTTTTGCAAAAGGCGATGCCCGTGGTTTGGGAAAACCTGCAGGTGTTCCAGACGTCGAAGTTCATCGGCGCAAAGCGGGTGGCGGTAGGCTCGTTTTAGCCTCCCCAGCTTGGAGCAGCGCCCGGGTCACGGACTCGACGGCGCTGCTCGCAAAGCACTTCGCGCAGCATACGTTTCACCACACAAAAATGCGTCAAGAACGCTTCAGCTTTTGCGCATATCGGCCAAAACCGTAGCGATCACATCAGCAATAGATTCTCGTCGCGCCGCGAAAGAGTCGTCGTGACGTCACTGCAACTTCGGGGATCGCTAAGGAGCACAAGACTGCGCAATCCTCGATTCCAGGGCTGAACACCAATGTCCGGTGCCTCACGGCACGCAGTCGTGCTCGGACCTCAAGGGCCAGCTTGACTGCGTAAGTTCAACGCTCGTGCCACTGGAAACGCGAGAGGCAAAGGATCTAAAATTTTTCTCCAGGAGTGGAGTGCTGACGCGCGGCAGAGTACCCAGATCGCTGTTCTAACGGTTCCGCGTCTATGGGGAAGAACCAGCAATGAGCACATCAGACCAGCTGCAGCAACGAATCAGAGAGAAGGTCGAACGGGCGATTCCAAACGAGGAGGAGCGTTGCGGCGCACTCGCATTGCTTGCCTGTGCCATAGAGAACGCTGACGACGAACGAAATGACGCATGGGAACTCCGCCAAACACCGCAGGGGCTCGCACTCTTCGTTGGCCGCAGACTCGGATGTCGTCTCATGCGTGGCAAGGTCGAGATGAGCGTGATGGGTCCGGTGACGGAAGAAACACGGGCGATACTTGGCATTGAAAACGAAGAAAGTGATGCTTGGAAAGCAATCCCGGGTGGTGTCTCCCTCTCGTTTCACGTCGAAAAGGCATTGCAAGCACGCGAGCTGCTTCAGGATTCTTTCGAAAAATTCGTCGATGAAGCAATGGCGCGCGTACGCCGCAAAGTTAGTTTAGAATATCACGTCCCGGAGGCTGTTGCTTACGTGTCGAGCGTTGTTGGTCGTGACCTGCCTCAACCCTCCGAGTCGGAGGACATGGCCGATGAAGACGACATCGATTCCGAGGACGAAACCGCTGCTAGCAGGGAGCCAAAGGTCCGCGGACGCGCACCTATGTTCGATCACGCGCAACTATCGATCGGAACCCTCATCTCCGATATTGACCGAAAGAAGCTAGCGCTCCCAGACCTCCAGCGTCCCTTCGTCTGGGAGGATACAAAAGTTCGCGATCTACTGGACTCCATTTTCGTTGGATTTCCAGTCGGAACGATCGTGCTTTGGCACACGTCCGATGTTAAAGAAGCGCGGCCTATCGGTGGTCCCGACGCACTCAAAACAACGACCCTCATCATCGACGGTCAGCAACGCCTCACGTCTCTTTATGCTGTAATGCGCGGAGCCGAGGTTACGGAAAAAGACGGAACCAAACGACGAATAACAATTGCGTTCCGTCCGCGCGATGGGCGATTCGAGGTTGCTGATGCCGCGATCCGAAACGATCCGGAGTTCCTTCCGAATGTCAGCGAGCTTTGGAGTCAGAACAGGACGAAGGGTCAGACTCGAAAGGAGCTTCTCGCGTCCCTTCGCGAGAAAGGAAGGTTGGTCGATGAGGCTTACGAGAACGCTGTCGAGGAAAATTTAGACCGAGCTCACGCCATCAGCGAATACAACTTCCCTGTGGTCAACATACAAAAAACGAACAGGGCGATGGAGGCCAACGAGGAGGACGTCGCCGAGATCTTTGTACGAATCAATAATCAAGGCAAACGTCTTGGCCACGCTGATTTCGTGCTTACTTTACTCTCCGTCTTCCACGGCCCCCTACGAGACCAAGTGGAACAGCGTTCTACCGAGATGTCGCTCGATGCTGTGATCGCCATCGATGCGCAGCAACTGCTCCGGGCAACATGCGCAGTTGGTTTTCATCGCGCACGAATGTCAGCCATCTACCGTTTCCTTCGTGGAATTGATCCGACTACGGGAGACACAAGTGTCACTGCGCGCCAAGAGAGACTCGAAAGGCTAGAACGCGCAGCCGCGGAGTGCATCGATTCCACGACATGGCGAGACTATATGCTCCGGGTTATGCATGCAGGAGCCGTAAGCCCGGCCCTCGTGGCTTCGAACAATGCGATCGTCAACGCCTACGCATTTTACGTTCTCGGTAAGCGTATTGGAGTTCCCAAACACCGGCTCGACGAGCTGATTTCTCGATGGGTGTTTGGCACGCTGCTGTCGGCGCGTTATTCGACGGGGTCGTCGGAAAGTGTCTTCGAACGCGATCTGACCCGCGTTGAAGGATTGCACGAGGATCGCGCGGACGATTTCGTCACCGCACTCGACGACGCCTTGGGCGAGAGGATCACCGGTGACTATTGGGCGAACGGGCTCGTAGGCGCACTGGAGACGCAACGCGGTAAAGCCCCCTCCGCACTGGCGTTTAGAGCAGCCCAAATCATACTGGGCGCCCGAGCGCTCTTCTCCGACCAGACACTTCGGAATCTCTTTGCACCACCGGGGAAGGCCAAACGTGCGGCGAGCGAAGCCCATCATTTGTTCCCGAAAGCCTGGCTCATTGCCCGTGGAATCAAGGAGCGACGTCAGATTAACCAGGTTGCAAACCTCGCGGACGTAGGATGGTACGAAAATGGAACCATCGGAGCAAAGAATCCAGCCGAGTACGTTCCACGCCTTCGTGATCAACTCCGGCTAGACGACGATCGCTGGGGCCGTGCGTGCGCGGAGCACGCACTTCCACTTGGCTGGGAAACGATGGACTACGACACCTTCCTTGCCGAAAGAAGACAACGAATGGCTGAACTCACGCGAGTAGCATTCCGCCAGCTTGGTGGAGAAGGACACGCACCGCCCATTCCGCCACCATGGTTCTTGCCAGGCGCCGAACTCGTTTGGCAACGTATTGTAGAGACAGAACGCAGTCTCCGGGCGCTTGTCCGAACGATTTATTCCAAGCGTTATTCTCAAAATGCCGCGGCAAAGATCGAACAATTCACACCGGATACACAACGAGAGACTCTCAATCGCGCGCTTCGCGCAAGGCCTTCGGGAGCCGATCCGCTCAGCGTGGTCGATTACCTCTACCTGGCCCAGCTTCCTCCACTGCTTTTTAATAATGAGGTTTGGCAAGACGCTCGCGCAAGGCTGGGGGCGACGCAAGACGCCAAGCAAAGGCTACAGTTTGCTATCGATCAGATCGTCCCGGTACGCAACGAGATTGCACACGTCCGCGAGATTCCCGCCGATCGCCTGCAGAAGGCGAACGTCGCGTGCGGCGATGTCTTGGCAATGCTGAGAGCCGGCACATGAACACTGCTCGTGTTCTGGCTCTTCCGAACAGAGTACTGGCAGCGCTGTCGAACAGAGACTCCAAGTAGACGTTCGGCGCCAGGAGCTTAGAGCAGTTTTGTCCGTCGAGGATGAACTCGTACCTCGCCTGAAGAGCGAACGGAGTCGACGACCACCTGACGTGCTTACCCGGGGGTCGTTCGGTGCCCGACGTTAGGCGCGCTCCAGCGTTCCAACCGATTCGGTCGCTTCTTGAGTCTCCGCGTCATCCTCAACCACGTCCGAACCGCCGCATGCGGCGATGCGTGCCGCTGCTAGCGTGGCAGCGGCGGGCCAAAATCCGTGCACCTGAGTACGAGTCGTCAACTCCACGTTGACCTAGACCGGTCAGCGGGCGGCACGCATCTCGGACGGGCTGATGCCGACCCAACGCCGGAAGGCACGGCGAAAGGCGCGCGCTTCGGTGAAGCCGACGCGGGCCGCGATTTTCTTCGAAGGGGGTGTCGGTGTCCGCCACCAAGGGAATCGCGGCGTCGCGGCGAGCATCGTCGAGGAGCGCGCGGTAGTCGAGGTTCTCATGGGCCAGAAGGCGCTGCAGGTGGCGCGGGCCAAGGCCGAGACGGCGCGCGACGACGCTCAAGTGCGATTGGCCTTCGTGGACGCCCGCGCGAACGGCCGCGCGGATGCCGTCGACACTCCAGTCGCGCCGCTCGGGTGGGGCGAGCGCAAGCAGTTGCGAGGCTTGCTCCTCGAGGTAGAGCGCGACATCGGTTTGGGCGGTGGTCAGGGGAAGGCTTGCGACCTCGCGATCGAACGCGATGGAATTGCACCGGTGCCCGAAGTGAACGGGGCAGCGAAACCATCGCTCGTATTCACGCGTTTGCGCGGGGCGTGCGTGCTGGAAGTGGACCTCGCGGGCGGCGAAGTGTTCACCGGTCCATCGGCGGAGGAACAGCAGGTACGCGAGGAGGGAGCAGTCGGCGACGGAGCGGGGCGAGCCCGCCTGGCTTTCGAGCTCGACGACGATGTGGCAATCCGTCGTGTACATGCGCGAGCGGATGTCCGGCTTGAGAATGCGGCTGTAGGCCGTCGCACGGTGGATGCTCTCCGCAACCGTGGCGCTGGTCATGGAGAGGAGGCCGACGACGCCGAGCGAGGAGGGGCGCAGCAGCGTTTCCGCGTGGCGCAGGCCAAAGTCGGGATCGCCGAATTGCTCTTCCAGGCTGCGCCAGAGGTGCACGTGGGTCTCGCGCGGGATGCGCGAGTGGCTCTGCGCGAAGGCACCGCGATCGAGCGGTGCGCGGCCGAGGAGATCGCTCTCGGTGATGCCGCGTTCACGCGCCCACTGCAGAACGCCGCGCGCCATCGAGGCGAGGTTGGTGGCGGTCGCGGTGCCCCTCATCGAGGGAGAAGTGTACGCGGGATATCGACGATGCGGGAGCGTAGGTATTCGCCCAGGGCTTTCGCCTGACGGTCGAAGCGGATCGTGGCAACGGCCCCGCCGCGCAAAAGTCCGCGGACGACGAAATTGACGGCACGCAAATTGGGAAATTCGTAGCGCTCGATGGCGAGATCGTGAGCCTCGGGCAGGAGATCGCGAAAGCGCTCCACGGTGAGGAAACTGCGAAGCCAGCGAAAGGCTTCGTCGGTGCGGACCCAGAGGCCAACGTTGGCATCGCTCCCTTTGTCGCCCGATCGCGCGTCGACGAGGGTGCCGAGGGGTAACGACTGCGTGTCGGGCTCCCCCTCCCCGGCCCTCCCCCGGGGGGGGAGGGAGCCCTGGGGCTCCGTCCTCTCCTGGCCCTGGGGCTCCGTCCTCTCCTGGCCCTGAGGCTCCGTCCTCTCCCGGCCCTGGGGCTCCGTCCTCTCCCGGCCCTGGGGCTCCGTCCTCTCCCGGCCCTGGGGCTCCGTCCTCTCCTGGCCCTTGGGCTCCGTCCTCTCCCCCTGGGGCCCCGTCCTCTCCCGGCCCTGAGGCTCGTTTTTCGGCTGCTGCTCTTGCTCCCTCCCCCGGAGGGGGAGGGTTGGGGTGGGGGGGACGGAAATGGATTCCGTGCTCCCATCGGGAAGTGTGACGCTGTGCTCCAAAAGTGACTGCGGAATCTTCGCCGGCCAATAGCCGCCCACCTCCACGGCAGGCCCGGGGGCACCCAGCATGAAGAGCCCCGGGTAGCTCCCGAGCCCGAGCTCCACGAGCGCACTCGAAAACGCGCGCCCCACCGCCAGCTCGTTCTCCGACGTCGCCACCACGCGCAAAAACGCCGACGCTTCATCCTGCGACACGGCGTCGGCCTTCGCGCTGCCGATCCGCTGGAACGCGACCTGCGCCTTCGTCTTCGCCAACGCCACTCGGGCCGCGCGCTCGAACAACGCGAGCTTCGCATCGACGTCGAGGCCGACGGCCACCAAGGTCATCTCGTTGCGGAAAGGACCGCGCGTCGTGATCGCCACCTTGGTGGTCTCGGGCGGCGGCGATCCGCGCGTGCCGCGCAGCGCCACCCGATCGGGGCCCTCCTCGGAGAGCGCAATCGTATCGAGGTGCGTCACCACATCGGGGTTCAAGTACCGCGTCGAGTCCACCTCGTACACGAGCTGCGCCGTCACCGTGCCCACGGTCACACGCCCGCCCGTCCCCGGATGCTTCGTGATCACACTGCGGCCATCCGCATGAATCTCGGCCAATGGAAACCCCGGATGATCCAACCCGGAAATCTCCTGAAAGGACGAATAATTCCCCCCCGTCGCCTGCGTCCCGCACTCGATGACATGGCCCGCGGCCACCGCCCCCGCGAGGCAGTCCCACGCATCGCGCGACCACCCATGCCAGAATGCAGCCGCCCCCACCACGAGCGACGCATCGGTCACCCGCGGACAAATGACGATGTCCGCCCCCGCCTCGAGCGCACGCACGATGCCCCACGCCCCGAGGTACGCATTGGCCGTGCGCACGAACCCCGCCTCGCGCGGCAAAGCCTGCCCGGTCTCCAGGTTCGCCAACGACTCCCCCGCCTCGAGCAACGCCGGCAGCCGCGCGCGCAGGTCATCGCCTTGCACCGTGGCCACGCGCGGTTCGAGCCCGAGCCGCTCCCCCAGCGCCCGCACCGCCTTCGCCAGGCCCGCGGGGTTCAAACCGCCCGCGTTCACCACCACCTTGATGCCCTTGCTCAGCACCGTGGCCAGCGCTGGCTCCATGTGCGCGAGAAACGGCGCCGCGTACCCCGCCGCCGGATCCTTTGCCTGCTGCTTGCCCAGGATGAGCATGGTCACCTCGGCCAGGTAGTCGCCCGTGACGACGTCGACCTGTCCGCCCTCGACCATCTCGCGAAAGGCCCGAGCGCGGTCGCCCAGAAAGCCCGATGCATTCGCAACCCGAACCGGTGATTGCCCGCTCATGCCCCGAAGGTACCGCATTTGAATTTGAATTCAAATTCAGTTACCTTCACGGAACCGATGTCCACAGCGGCCCCGAAACCCCTCACGCGACGTGCTGAGCGCACTCGGGCCAAGCTCGTCACGGCGGCGCGAAAGGTCTTCGAGAAGCATGGCGTGCTCGAAACGCGCATCGTGGACATCGCCAAAGAAGCGGGCGTGGCCGTGGGCTCGTTTTACACGTACTTCGAATCGAAAGACGAACTGCTGCGCGAAGTCGCCGCCTCGCTCTACGGCGAGCTGATTCCGCCGCTGCCTCCCGACGTCGGCCTCGATCCGCGCGCCCGCATCGAGGCGGGCAACCGCGCCTACGTGAGCGCCTACCAGAAGAACGCGCGCATCCTGACCTTGGTGCAGCACCAAACGCTGTCCGACGCCACGTTGCGCGGTCTCTACGAAGAGGCGCGGGCCGCCTTCATTGCGCGCGTGGAGCGCTCCATTCGGCGGCTTCAGCGCGAGGGGCTTACGCCGAAGGACGTCTCCGCGCGCCTCGCCGCGCACATGCTCGCGGGCATGGTGCACGAGTTTTGTTACACCGCCTTCGGCTTCGAGAGCCTCCGCTTCGACCCGGAGGAAGCCATCTCCGCGCTGACCACGCTGTGGACGCGAGCGCTCGCGTTGAAACCCGAAAAGAAGAAGAGCAAACCATGACGGCGATTTCATCGACCATCGACACGCGCAGCGCGGCCTTCGCCAAGAACCGCGAGGACATGCTCGCCCTCGTGGCGGAGCTTCGCGCCATCGAGACCAAAGGCCGCACCGAGGAAGAGAGCAAGCGCGCTCGCTACGAAAAGCGCGGCCAACTTCTGCCCCGCCAGCGCGTCATGCGCGTGCTCGACCGCGGAAGCCCCTGGCTCGAGCTGTCCACCTTGTGCGGCTACAAGATGAACGACGACAAGGATGGCGCCCTCGCCGGGGGCAACATGATCGTCGGCATCGGCTACGTCTCGGGCGTGCGCACCATGGTCACCGCAAGCAACTCGGCCATCAAAGGCGGCACCATCGCCCCGATGGGCGTGCAGAAAGGCCTGCGGGCGCAGGAAATCGCGCTCGAGCAAAAGCTGCCGGCAATCTCGCTGGTGGAGTCGGGCGGGGCCAATCTGCTCTACCAGGCCGACATTTTCATCCCAGGCGGGCGCACCTTCGCGAACCAAGCCAGGGCGTCGGCAGCGGGCATCCCGCAGATCACCGTGGTGCACGGCTCGTCGACGGCCGGCGGCGCGTACATGCCCGGGCTCTCGGACTACGTCATCATGGTGCGCGGCCGCGCCAAAGTCTTTCTCGCGGGCCCGCCCCTCTTGCTCGCGGCCACCGGCGAAGTCGCCACCGACGAAGACCTGGGCGGCGCCGAGATGCACTGCCGCGTGGCCGGCACCAGCGAGTTCCTCGCCGAGGACGACGCCGACGCCCTCCGCATTGCCCGCGAGGTGATGGCCAACATCGGATACGGATCGGTCGCGCCGAAAATCGCGGAGTACGTCCCGCCCCGCTACGATCCCGACGAATTGTGCGGCGTCGTCCCGGTCGACTACAAAAAGCCCATCGACTGCCGCGAAATCATCGCGCGCATCGCCGATGGGAGCGAATTCCTCGAGTTCAAATCGGAATACGACGCGCAGACCATCTGCGGGCATGCCGCCATCTGCGGCGTGCGCGTGGGCATCTTGGGCAACAACGGCCCCATCACGGTGCACGGCGCCACCAAGGCAGGGCAGTTCATCCAGCTATGTTGCCAGAGCAACATACCGCTCGTGTACTTGATGAACACCACCGGGTACATGGTCGGCACGGCGGCGGAGCGCGGGGGCATGGTCAAGCACGGCTCGAAGATGATCCAGGCCGTGGCCAATGCGACCGTGCCGCAGATCACCATCGTGGTGGGCGGCAGCTTCGGCGCGGGCAACTACGGCATGTGCGGGCGCGGCTTCGGGCCAGACTTCATCTTTTCCTGGCCCAACGCGCGCACGGCGGTGATGGGCGGCGAGCAGGCGGCCAAGGTGATGAGCATCGTCACGCGTGAAAAGTGGAAGGCCGCCGGGAAGGTCTTCGACGATTCGGACGAGGGCATGCTCTCCGCCATCGAGAAGACCATCGTCGATCAGTTCGATCGCGAGTCGCATGCATTCGCCACCAGCGCGCGCCTCTTCGACGATGGAATCATCGATCCGCGCGACACGCGCAAGGTACTCGCCTTCGCGCTCTCCATTTGCGAGGAGGCGAGGGCACGCAAGGTTCACCCCACGAGCTTCGGCGTCGCGCGGTTGTGAGAGGTTCTGCCATGACGAAACGTTTTCGACGGGTTCTGGTCGCCAACCGCGGTGAAATCGCCGTGCGCGTCCTGCGCGGTGCACGCGCGCAGGGCTACGAGACGGTTGCCGTGTACAGCGATGCCGATGCCAAGGCCCTGCACGTGCGCGAGGCGCATCGCGCCGTTCGCATCGGGCCTGCGCCGGCCACGGAGTCGTATTTGTCGATCGAGCGGCTCCTCACCGCCGCCAAGGACTCGGGGGCCGAGGCCGTGCACCCCGGGTACGGTTTTCTCTCGGAGCGCGCGGAGTTCGCCCGGGCCGTCGCCGAGGCGGGGCTCGTGTTCATCGGCCCCGACGCGAGCTCCATCGAGGCGATGGGGAACAAGAGCGCGGCGAAGATTCGCATGATCGAGGCGGGTGTCCCGTGTATCGCGGGCTATACCGAAGCATCATCGAGTGCACCGAGTGCGCCCTCCCCCCCCGGGGGAGGGTTGGGGAGGGGGAGGTTCGGTGGCGACGACGGCGCCCTGCTCGAGGCGGCGCGCTCCATCGGCTTTCCCATCATGGTGAAGGCGGCCGCCGGCGGCGGAGGCCGCGGCATGCGCTTGGTGCACGATGCCGGGGCGCTCGCCGACGCCCTGCGATCGGCGCGTTCGGAGGCGCAGAACGCCTTCGGCAGCGGCGAGCTTCTCCTGGAGAAGGCCATCGTGGGCGCGCGGCACGTGGAGATTCAGGTCTTCGGCGACCGGCACGGCAACGTGGTGCACTTCGGCGAGCGCGACTGCTCGGTGCAGCGGCGCAATCAAAAGGTCGTCGAGGAGGCCCCGAGCCCCGCGGTGAACGAATCCCTTCGCACCGCGATGGGCGACGCCGCCGTGCGCGCAGCGAAGGCCGTGAAGTACGTGGGCGCCGGCACCGTGGAGTTCTTGCTCGACCGCGAGGGCCACTTCTACTTCCTCGAAATGAACACGCGGCTTCAGGTCGAGCACCCGGTCACGGAGCTGGTCTACGACGTCGACCTCGTGGCCTGGCAGCTCCTCGTGGCCCAGGGCGATGCCTTGCCTCTCTCCCAAGACGCGATCCTGAAACGACGCCGTGGCCACGCCATCGAGGTGCGACTTTGCACGGAGGATCCCGGCCAAGGCTACCTGCCGCAAACGGGCACCGTGCTTCTGTGGCAGCCGCCTCGAGGCGCCGGGGTTCGTGTCGACACGTACCTGGAAACGGGCGCGGTCATCGGGCCGTTCTACGACTCGATGCAGGCCAAGGTCATCGCGTACGGCCCGGATCGCGAGGGTGCACGCGCGCGCTTGGTGCAGGCCCTCGCCGACACGACGCTGTTCGGCGTGCAGAGCAACCGCGAATTTCTGTCCCGCATCGTCGGATCCGACGCCTTTGGCGGCGACGACGTCGCCACGGATTTTCTCCAGAAGAACGAGGCGCTCGTCACCGCATCGCCGCCGTCGCACCACATGGCGCTGGCCGCCGCGGCCTTCGTGGTCGACGACGCCCGGCGGCTCTCCGAAGGCGGTGCGCTGGAAGCTTCGCTCCTCGGCTGGCATAGCAACCTGGTCATGCCCACCGCCATGACCCTCGGTCCCGAAGGCCGCCGCGGGCAAGAGGCGGCGCTCACGTTGACGCCCCTCGAGCCTGGCGGCTACCGCATCCAGGACGGCGGCGCATCGAGCATGTGCGAGCTGCGCGAGCTCGCCTGCGATGGCACCTCGCTTCGTTACACACTGGGCGGCGTGCGCCACGTGGCGCGTTACGTCCGGCGGGGCGACACGCTCTGGATCGATGCGGAGGGCATGACCGAGTCGTACGTCGACCGGACGTACCAGCCGGCGGAAAAAGCGGTTCCCGGGGCCGATGGGATGGTGCGCGCCAACATGGACGGCAAGGTCGTGCGCGTCGCCGTGGAGGCGGGGGCCCAGGTCGAGAAGGGGCAGCTGCTGGTGGTGCTCGAGGCGATGAAACTCGAGCTCGAGTTTCCCGCGCCCATCGCGGGAACGGTGCAGGAGATCAGCGCGCGCGCCGGCGACCAGGTGACCACCGGGCAGGTGCTGGTGCGCATTTCGTGAACGAACGGCGGCGACCGGGCACTCCAGGGGCATGAAAGTCGTTCGTGTCCTGCTTGCTTTCGTCTTGGTGCTCCTCGGCTACGTGCGGCCGCTGCTCGCGGCCGAGGACTCCATCGTGTTGCAGGTGCAGGGCAGCGAACCCGCGGATCGCGTCCGCGACGCCGTGCGCGCGCGATTGGGCGCCTTGCAGGTGACCGAGCCAGCGAGCGATGCGCCGCCCAACGCGCGGCGCCTCCTGGTGCACGTGAACGACACCGTCGTGACCGTCACGTACCGCGATGAACAAGGCCGCGAAACGACGCGGGTCGTGCAAGCGGCCACCAAGGCCACCGTGCTCGATGCGGCCGCGATCCTCGCGGAGAACCTGGTGACGGATCAAACCGCGATGCTGCTGGCGCAAGAAGAAGCCGCGGGGAAAAAGCCACCTCCCGCGCCTGCGCCGCCGCCGGAAAAGCGGCCATGGCACCCCGCCGTGGTGTCGCTCGTCTATCCCGTCGCGACCAACATGGGAAAGCCCAACGTGCTCACGCACTTTGCGTTGGACGCACTCTACGGGCACATCGGCGAGCTCGATGGCCTGCAGGTCAGTGGCCTCGGCGGCATGGTCGAAGGCCCCATGCACGGCCTGCAGATCGGCGGCCTGGGGACGATGGCCGGCGGCGACGTCGACGGCCTGCAGATCGGCGGTCTGGGCACGCTCGGCAAGGGCGCCGTGAACGGATTGCAGATCGCGGGGCTCGCGGCATCGGCGAAGGAAGGCGTGCACGGCATGCAGATCGCCGGCATCGTGGGTATCGCCAACGGAGGGGTCGACGGACTGCAAATCGCGCCCGTGTCCATCGCCGGCGACGTGCACGGCATGCAGCTCGGCGTCGTGAACGTCGGCGGCAAGGTCAAGGGCACGCAAATCGGCGTGGTGAACATCGCCGACGACGTCGATGGCATCCAGTGGGGCGTGTTCAACTATGCGAAAACATCGCGGTTTGGCGCCGTGGCTTGGGCGAGCAACCACGGGTTTGCCAACGTCGGCATCAAGTACATCACCAAGTACACGTACACGGTGGTGCGCGGGGTCTTCGCGAACGAGCGCAGCACCGACTTCATGGGCCCGGGTTTCAACATCGGCGTGCACGTGCCGGCGTTCAACCCGTTCTACGTGGACGTCGATCTGGGCACGGCGTGGATGTTCAAGAGTGGATCGGGCAAGGCCGAAGGCTACGACGACCATCAGGCGCGGCTTCTGATCGGGGCCGACCTCGGCGGGCACTTCAGTCTCTTTGGTGGTGGCGGCCTCAGCGTTCAGGTGGAGCGGAAAGGGGAGAAGAACGAGGTGTACTTCGCCCCGGTGTTCAGCGGGGGTATTCAAGTTGCCTACTGAAGCGCTTTCCGCCATGTTTCCGGGCGTTTCCGAAATTCGGCGCCGGCCCATGAACATCGTCGCGGTTGCGGGCACTGCATCCTCGAGGCCCTCGAACGACGACGATGCCATGATGCGTGTTGGCTCCTTTACCCCCACGGAAGTCGAATTGTCGTTGCCCGCGGAGCAGGAGCCCGAGGCGCTGGACATCGCGCGCTTGAAGCGAGGCGAGGCTTCGGCCCTCGCCGATGTGTACCGTCGCTACCACACCAAACTGCGCGCCTTCGCCCAGCGCTTTCTGGGCGATTCCGCGGCGGCGGAAGATCTGGTGCACGATGTGTTCGTCGCCCTGCCGGGCTCCGTCGCGCGGTTTCGCGGGGAGGGTTCGCTGGAGGGGTTTCTCTTTTCGATCGCGATCAACATTTCGCGGCACCACGTGCGCTCGGCGATCCGGCGGCGGGCGGCCATGGCCAAGCTGGCGGTCATCCCGACGAAGGACTCGGGGGATCCCGAGCGGGATACGTCGCGGCGGCAGCTCGCGGGTGCGCTGCAGCGGGCACTCGATCAATTGAGCCACGAGCACCGCGCCACCTTCGTCTTGTGCGAGGTGGAAGGGCGGGCGGCTGCCGAGGTGGCGAGCATTCTCGGTGCGCCGGAGGCCACGATCCGGACGCGCGTTTTCTACGCCAAGCGAAAGCTGCGCGAGCTCCTGACGGCAGGGGGGCACACATGAACGACGACGATTTGCTGGAGCTCGCAACGAGCGCTCTGCGCGAGGAGCCCGTCGATCCGCCCGTCGATCCGGCGCTGACGCTGCGGCGCATTCAATCGAGCGTCGCGCAGAAGAACCGGCGCGTGCGCCGCATGCGCACCTTCTTGCTGCCCATCGCCGCCACCCTCGCGACGTCCACGGCATTCGCCGCCGCCACGGGCAAGCTCACCCCCGTTTTTCGCGCGGTGGAAACGGCCATCTTTCCCTCGACCACCCGCGAGGTGCCCGTCACGCCGCCACCGAAGGTCACTCCTTCACCGCGGGCTACTCCCCCACCGATGGTGGCTCCCCCACCGACGGCAGCTCCCCCACCCCAACCCTCCCCCGGGGGGGGAGGGGGCCGGGACGATGTGCTTTCTCCGTCTCCCGAACTCCCGCTGGCATCGAGTCCCGCCACACCGGAAACCCCGGCCCATGCCGTCTCGGCTCCCTCCCCCCCCGGGGGAGGGCCGGGGTGGGGGAGCTCCCTGCCCCTCAAACCCCCGCCCGCCGCCCACAAGCCTCCCCCCGCCCCCGTCAACCCCGCCCCCGCACTCGACCCGGCCCCCGTTCCGATCGCGGGAACCTCCGTGCGCGAAACCTTGGCAACGAAGCCCGACGCATCCCCCGCCCCCGTCGTCGCCGCGCCGCCCGCCGCGCCCCTCGATCCCACCGACGACCTCTACCTCCGCGCCCACCAAATGCACTTCGGCAAAGCCGATCCCGCATCCACGTTGGCCTCGTGGGACGCCTACCTCCACGCCGCGCCCAATGGGCGGTTCGCGCCGGAAGCCCGTTTCAACCGCGCACTGGTCCTCGTCAAATTGAACCGCCGCAACGAAGCCGCCGCCGCCCTCGCCCCCTTCGCCGACGGCACCTACGGTGGCTACCGCCGCAACGAAGCCCGCGCCCTGCTCGACGTCCTCCGCACCCCGCGCTGAACCTCTAAGCCGGCTCCGACAACGGCATGGGCTCGGCGTCGGCGCCCTCGCAGGAAAGGCGAAACACCGTTTCGACCAGCTTGTCCGGCCACACCGGCTTGGACAGATGGGCATCGAACCCGGCCGCGCGAATGCGCCCGCGATCCTGCGGCGTGGCCAGCGCCGACAGCGCGCACACCGTCATGGGGTGGCCGTGCTGCCCTTCCAGGGTTTTCAGCCGCCGAATCAAATCGAAGCCATCCGCCTTCGGCATCGCGATGTCGCTCACCACCACATCGGGCCGGTCGCGGCATGCCACGTCCATCGCTTCGTCCACGGAGCCCACCACCGTGATGCGTGCGCCGTGCTCGGTCAGAATCTCCGACACCAGCTCACGGATGTCGGGCTCGTCGTCCACCACCAGCACGTGCACCCCGTCCAAGCGGCGCGCGCGCATCCGCCTCGCCTTCACCTCCGGCCGCGCCATCGGCAACGCACTCACCGGCAGCTCGATCGTCAACTTGGCCCCCCGCCCCGGACCATCGCTCGCCGCCCACACGTTGCCGCCATGCAACGTCACCAACTGATGCACGATGGCCAAACCGAGCCCGAGCCCACGATGCACGCGCGTCGCGGAGCTGTCCGCCTGACGGAATCGCTCGAAAATCCGCGGAAGAAACTCCGCCTTGATGCCCTGCCCCGTGTCCACGATCTCGACGGCCACCTCGCCCGCCGAGCGCCGAAACGCGTGCACCCCGACGTGCCCGCCCGTCGGCGTGAACTTCAGCGCATTCTGCACCACGTTCCACACCACCTGCTGCAACCGATTGGCGTCCGCCAGCACGGGCGGCAACCCCGCATCGATGTCCACCGCGAGGTGCACATTCTTGTCGCGGAACGACGGACGCAGCGAATCGGCCGCGGCCTCCACGACGTCGCCCAACATGACCACCCGCCGGTCGAGCGCGAGCTTTCCCGCGATGATGCGCGACACATCGAGAATGTCGTCGATGAGTCGCGCTTGAAGCTGCGCATTGCGCTCCATGGTTTCGAGTGCGCGCTCCTGAATGGCCGGCGTGACCGGCCCCGCCTTCAACAACTTCGCCCAACCCAAAATGGCCGTCAGCGGCGTTCGCAATTCGTGCGACACCACGGCGAGGAATTCGTCCTTCGCCGCGTTGGCTTCTTCCGCCTCCCGCCGCGCGATTTGTTCCGCGGAGAGCAACCGATCGCGCTCGGCCTCGGCTTGCTTGCGTTCGCTGCAATCGAGAATCCAACAGACGCCGCCGTCGGTCGTCCCTTCCCAATACGCCGAACCGATCTGAATCGGCACGACGTGCCCGTCCTTGGCTCGATACGCCTTCTCGTAAGGGCGGCAATAGCCGAGTTCGTTCATTTCGACGAAGGCCTGATCGTCCGTCGGCGCGTATTCGGGCGGTGTCAGCGTCTTCCAATCGAGACCATCCCGCTCGAATTCCTCGCGTGAATATCCGAGCATCCCGAGAAGCGCATCATTGCAATACGTAATCGTGCCATCGCTTCGCCAGTAAACGACACCGATGATGCCCGTTTCCTGAAACCGCCGCGAGACGTGCTGCATCACCTCCGCCTCGGACTTGGCCAGGGTGTGCTGGGCTTCGGCATTTCGCAGTTGCCACTCCAAATGCCGAATGCGCCGGGATTGCTCCCGCAACACCTGGGCGTGTTTCGAGCGCATGAAACGCTGCCGGGGTCGCCTCTTACTCACGGCCACCATCCACACCCATTGGTCTGAAATAGCAGAGAAGATCGACGTCGCAACGACGCGGGCGCGTTCGGGAAAACGAGGGATTTCGTTGCTCTTTTCGTCAATGCTCACCCACGAGATGAATTCGCCCGTATCATGCGGCCCGGCACAACCATCCCCTGGAGGACCTTATGAGCGCCGAATTGGATAGCCTGGAGACCCCGTACGAGCAGTCGCAAGCAAAAGAGACCGTGGAGTTCGGCGACGGTGAGGAGGTCACGAAGGAGTTCGTCACCACGAGTTTCTCCCTGGTCACACCGCCCCGCATCAAGGCGAGCTTCTCGCGCGAAGGCCTGACCAGCCGCGTCGTCAAACTGTTCAAGAAGGAAGTCCAGGTTGGCGACCCGACCTTCGACGATGTCGTCTACATCTCCACGGACACCCCGGCGGAGACGGCAGCGTTCCTCAAGTCGGACGACGTCCGCGCGACGATATTGCAGGCCGTGACCGACGGCGGAAACATCGTGATCGACGAGCGCGACATCGTCACGAAAATCCCGAGCCAGGACGGCGGCGACGACAAGCCGCTCGCGAACTTGGTTCGCGCCGTGCTCAAGGCATGACCTGAGGCGGCTGTCGCATTGAGTCCTGCCGTTTGACGCGAAGGGTCCTCGACCCCGGACCGGTCCGCGCATATCGAAATAGCCATGCGCGGACTGGCATTCGGAGCACTGGGCTTCGCGTTGGCGGCATGCTTCGCGTCGAACGACGATCGAGAGGGGGCTGAGCTTCGAGCGGAAGCGCAGGCCGCTGCGCTTCCGGCCTTGAACCTCGACGTGATGGACACGTCCGTGTCGGGCCTCTCGGCGGGCGCGTACATGGCCGTGCAGTTCCACGTCGCGTATTCGTCCATTCTGCGTGGCGCGGGCATTTTCGCGGGCGGGCCTTTCTACTGCGCCGAGGGCTCGCTCAACACGGCGCTCACCACGTGCATGAGCGGCTCGCCCGCGCCGCCGGATGCTGCACGGGCCATCGAGGCGACGAAGCGCTTCGCCGCGGCAGGAACCATCGACGATCCGTCGAACCTCGCCCGCCAGCGCGTGTTCCTCTTCGGCGGCGCCAACGACACCACGGTGGTTCCACCGGTGATGGACGCGCTGGAGAGCTACTACCGCGCGTGGACCCCTGCGGCGTTGCGCTTCGAAAAGCGCCGGCCGGGGACCGCGCACCTGATGCCCACCGTCGCCTACGGCGGTGATTGCAATGTCGCCGCCGAGCCGTGGATCGGCCGGTGCAATTACGACGGAGCAGGCGTCGCCCTGGCGCAGATCTACGGAACGATGGAGCCCCCCAGTTCGAGCCTTGGAGGCCGGTTCGTCAGCCTCGCACAGGAAGCGTATTTGCCCAACCCGGCGTCGCACAGCGTCGCCGACACGGGGTACGCGTACATTCCCGCATCGTGCGAGGCCGGCGCGCGCTGCCGCATGCACGTCGTCTTCCACGGGTGCAAACAGTATGCATCTGGCTCGGTCGGCGACCGATTCTACAGATACGCGGGATACAACGAATGGGCCGACACGAACCGCATCGTGGTCGTCTATCCGCAAGCGATCCCCACGAGCGGCACGAACCCCAATGGCTGTTGGGACTGGTGGGGCTACGATGGTCCCAACTACGCAACGCGTGCGGCCCCGCAAATGACCATGGTTCGTCGCATAATCGACGCCCTCGCCGGCGGCGCCCAGGATGGCGGCGCACCTGACGCGGCGCGCGATAGTGGAACGACGTGTTTCGTCGCCAACAACTACGAGCACGTGACCCGAGGCCGCGCACACGTGTGGTGGGGGTACGCACTCGCGAACGGCTCGAATCAAAATATGGGACTATACTCGGTCGGAGTCGTCACCTCGCTGCGTCAGGTCGGGACCGACCATTACGTCATCGGCACGTGCCCGTAATCTCGTTCCAGGGAGAGCCATGAGAAATTCCGATACGCGCGCCATCGTGAAAGTCGCCGTCGCCAGCTTCGTGGGCACGGCCATCGAGTGGTACGACTTCTTCCTCTACGGCACCGCGGCGGCGCTGGTGTTCAACAAACTCTTCTTCCCCAAGTTCGATCCGCTCATGGGCACGTTGCTCTCGTTTGCGACGTTCGCCGTCGGATTCGTGGCCCGCCCGGTGGGCGGCGTGGTCTTTGGCCACTACGGCGATCGCATCGGCCGCAAAGCGATGCTCAGTTTGACCTTGCTCATCATGGGCCTGGCCACCTTCGCCATCGGCCTTTTGCCCACCTACGACAGCATCGGCGTTCTCGCCCCCGTCTGCTTGGTGGCGTTGCGTCTCTTCCAGGGATTCGGCCTCGGGGGCGAATGGGGCGGCGCCGTCCTCATGGCCGTCGAACACGCGCCACCGAACCGGCGCGGCTTCTACGGCAGCTGGCCGCAGACCGGTGTTCCGGCCGGGTTGCTCTTGTCGACGGGCACCTTCGCCCTGGTCTCGCGCATGCCGGAAGCCGACTTCCTCGCCTGGGGATGGCGCATCCCCTTCCTTGCCACCGTGGTCCTGGTCGGGGTTGGCGCCTTCATTCGATTTCACGTCGTGGAGAGCCCCGCCTTCGCGCAGGTGAAAGAAGAGAAGCAAGAAGCGAAGCTGCCCATCCTGGAGGTGCTGCGCAAATACAAGAAGAGCGTGGCCCTGGCGATGGGCGCCCGCCTCGCGGAAAATGCCTTCTTCTACATCTACACGACGTTCGTGCTCGCCTATGCCACCGAGCACCTGAAGGTCGCGCGCCAAACGGTGCTCACCGGTGTGCTGCTCGCCGCCGCCATCGATCTCGCGGCCATTCCCTTCTTTGGGCACCTGTCGGATCGCTTTGGACGAAGGCCCGTCTACATGTTCGGCGCCGCCTTCTCGCTTCTCTTCGTCTGTCCCTTCTTCTGGCTCGTCGACACCGCACGTGCCGAGCTTCTTTGGTGCGCCATCATCGTCGGCGTCTCCGTCGGCCACGCGGCCATGTACGGCCCCCAGGCCAGCTTCTTCTCGGAGCTCTTCGGCGCCCGCGTGCGCTACAGCGGCGCCTCGTTGGGCTACCAACTGGCCTCCGTCCTCGCCGGCGGCCTCTCCCCGATGATCGCCGCGAGCCTCCTGCGCAGCGCCGGCGGCTCCTGGTGGAGCGTCGCCGTCTACATGATGGCCCTCGCCTTGCTCACGCTCATCGCCGTCTACTTCGCCTCGGAAACCGCCACGGTGGATCCGGGGCCCCCGAAAGGCGGCTCACCGGACGACGAGCCTTCCGTCGGCATCGCCCCCACGGCATCGCGTTCCGTGTAAGGTCAGCCCCCCGAGAGCGAGAGCGTATTGCCGTGCGGATCCTTGAACCAGGCGACGCGTGTACCACCCGGCGCCGTCCAGATCCCGCGCTCGTCTTGGGGCATGCCCTCGTAGCGCTCGAACGCCACCCCACGTTGGGCGAGCGCGTCGACGGCCGCCGCGACGCTCGGCACCGTCCAACCCAGCACCGTGAAGACCTGCGGCGTCAACGCATCGACCTTTTGAATACGGAGGGTCGTGCCATTGGCCTTGCACACGAGGGCGAACGAGTCCTCGGACTCCACCTCGAGCCCGAGCGTACCCGCATAAAACGAGCGGGCTACCGTGAGATCCTTTGCCGCGATGAATGCAACGAGGACAGCCTGGTTGTCGAACATGGTACCCCTTTTTGGATCATTTGCAGCCGAGGGAAAGCCGGCGGCGTTTGGCATCTTCCGCGGTGACGGAGCGCGGTTTGGCATCGCCCCAGCGGCGAACCACTTCGGCGTAGGCGGTGCAGGCGCCGGGGATGTCGCCCGCTTCTTCTTTGGCTTGCCCCAGCCAGAGGTGGGCCCGCGTGGTGGTGAAGGGCTCTTCGAGGCTGTCGCAGCTCTTCGTCGCAGGTTCGAGCAGCGCGATGGCTTGCGCGTGGTCGCCCGCCATCATGGCCACGCGTCCCTCGAACGTGTCCGAGATGACGCGCAGGGACATGGGCTGCTCCAACGAGCCCGAGGCGAGTCCGGACGTGGGGCGCGACTTCCAGGCTTCGGCCGCCTGCTTGCGCGTCATGCTCACCGGCCCCCAGCGAAGCCCCCACGTCTTGCTCACCGTGGGGGCAGCGTCCTTCTCCCACTTTTCCGTGAGCGTGCGCCAGCGCTCTTCGGGGATGGTTCCGTGTTGCACCAACGTCGCCAGAAGGTACGGCTCGTACATGGTGCTGCTCCAGAAGCCCTCCGTCCAGGCGTCCCTTCGGCGGAAGAATTGCTCGGCGATGGCCGCAGCACGCGCCGGCTTTCCTTCCTCAGCCATCACGTCCATGCGGAGGGTGGCGGTGCGCACGTGATCGTACACGTTGGCCGAGTCCTTCCACTCCGCGGAGAGGCTCTCCTCTAGCTTTTCCGCATTCGTGAAGTCCCCCGCGAGCGCGGCCAAACGAAGCCGGTGATAGAGGTACGAGCTCTTACGCGAGTCCTCGGGCACGTTGTTGCGGTATTGCTCGAGCGCCGCCTCCACGGACTCCACCGCGGCACCTTCCGAGGCGAGCGCGTTGGCGAGATGACGGTACGCGCCCGAGCTGCTGGGCACATTGGCGATCCAGCGCCGCGCCGCCGCACTTGCGGCCGTACACTGCCCGCGCAGGCGAAGGATGCGGATGCGATCCTCCAGGCAGTCGCCCGAGCCTGGCGCCACCTCCAGGCATCTGTCCAGAGCGGCCATGCCCTCGTCGAGTTTCCCCAGCCGCACCAGCGCGACGGCTTGCGTCTGCCAGGCGTCGGCGTCCTTTGGATCGAGCTCCGTCGCCCGGCGCCCCAGCTCGCGCGCTTGCTCGATGGTCGACACCTCGTGCGCGGCGAACGACTTCACCATCGCCGCCACGGTCAGCATCTGCGCATCGTCGGGAAAGTGACCCACCGCGGCATCGGCCCGGCGCGCGGCCTCTTCACGGTCCGCGGGCTCCCACGACACAAGGGGGGCCAGCATGTCGAGGAACACGCGGTTGCGCTCGTTCATCTCGTCGCGAAGCGCATTCGCATGCCGAAACTGCTCGCGCTCGTGCGCGATGCTGTAACGGAAGTACCCCGTGAGCAGCAGCTGCAACTGCGCCTCTGGGCACTTGGGATCCTCCTCGACCGCCTTCTCGAAGGCGCGCATCCCCAGCTCCCACGTGGCCTCGCGCATGGCCGTCAGTCCCTCGTGGTAACGCGCCACGGCCGCGCGCGTGCACGAAGGCGATGCCTCGAGCTCCGTCACCAGCGTCGCCAAGGGCGCACTCGCCGGGCGCACCGCCACGTTGGCGGCGTCCGGTGACGCCGAAGCCGGCTCGCTGTGCGAGAGCGCACGCACCATGAAGACGCTCGCCGCCGCCACGCCCAGCACGGCCCCTGCCGCCAGCGCCCGCGAAAACGGCACCACGGAGGGCATCGTCTTGACCTTCGGCGCCGTCGACGGCTCGTCCCGCTGCACCAGGTGCGGGTCCACCATCTGCGCCTCGCCGGTGTTCGCCTGCAGCAGCGCCGTCACGTCGGTCGCGCCGGGCACATCCACCCGCGACGGGGTGCGAACGCCGCACGCCGCAATGAGCTGGGCCATCGAGTCGAAGCGATCTTCCGGCTTCTTCTCCAGCGCACGCAAAATCGTCTGCGAGATTTGGAACGGCACGTTGGCCAGCGGCTTCACGTCGTCGGTGAGCACCGAGGTCAGAACGTAGAATGTCCCGCGATCCGTCGACCAGGGCAGCTTCCCCGTGAACAGCTCGTAGGCCATCACGCCCCAGGAGAATTGGTCGGCGCGCCCGTCGCACGCCTCGCCGCGGATCTGCTCCGGGGCCATGTAGCCGGGCGTCCCCAGCACACGCGGCCCGGGCACGTCGATCGTGCCGCGCTCGCCCGATTCGTTGATGCTCGGGTACGTGCGCAGCTCCGCGGCGCTGTCGGGAATCGCCTTGTGGTAGCGCGCGATGCCGAAGTCGAGCACCTTCACCACACCGTCGTCGCGGATCATCACGTTGTCCGGCTTGACGTCGCGGTGCACGAGGCCGCGGTCGTGGGCAGCCCCGAGGGCGCGCGCCACGTCGATCACCCACTCGAGCCGCGTCTCGAACGACGGCACCGGCGAGCCAACGAAGGCCCGCAGCGATTTACCTTTGACGTACTCCATCGCGATGAACGGCACGCCATCGCGATCGCCGACGTCGTGGATGGCCACCACGTTGGGGTGATTGAGCGCCGCCGCCGCGCGCGCTTCGCGCAGGATGCGGGCCGAGGCTTCCGAAAGCGTCTTTCCTTTCGTCTGTTCACTTGGACTGGAACCGCTCGCGTCGTTGCGGTCACGCCGCAACACCTTCAACGCGACCCGACGTTGGAGCCGGGTGTCAAAAGCTCGAAAGAGCTCGCCCATGCCGCCGGAGCCCACGCGGTCTTCCAACCGGTAACGTTCCGCAAACGTCTCGCCCGGTCGTAACGTCCCGACGACCTCCCCGGAGGGAAGCGTTTCGCGACGGGAATTGGGCGCATCGTTCGGCATCCGCGACGCATCATGATACCCCAAGCCTTCCCCGCTGCCGCGTGCATGAGGCATCCGTTTCGATGGAGGCAACGTCCGGTTGCCGCCTTTCGGCGCCTCACATTCTCGTACAGTAACGGTGCCGTGTACCGCGAATACCCCCCGACCCGACCGCTCGCGCCTTACGTCGAGTGCTTCTGGACGAAGCGCGTCGATGTGAGTCGCACGCGCGTGCGGCAACGCGTCCTGCCGGACGGGTGCATGGACATCCTCTTTTACCTCGATGCCGATCGGCGTCCCGAGGGCCTGGTCGTCGGCACCATGACGCGCGCCTTGCTTCTCGTGGACGAATCGGCGGCCGGCGATCGCGTCGCCGCGGTTCGTTTTCGGCCCGGTGGGGCGGTGGCGTTTCTCGCCACCCCGGCGCACGAGCTCACGGACATGAACATCGCGCTGGACGAGGTGTGGCGAGACACCGAGGGGCTCGGCGAGCGACTCCGCACCGCAGCCTCGCCGGCCGCGTGTGTCGCCGAACTGGAGCGGGAGCTGCTTCTCCGCCTCGTCAACGCGCGCCCGCTGGACCCGCTCATCGGCGCCGCCGTTGGCGCATTGCGCCGGGTGCACGATGGACCGCTGCGCATCGGCGAGCTGGCACGCACCCTGGGGGTCAGCCGCCAGCACCTCGCGCAGAAGTTCAAGGTCCACGTGGGCATCGGCCCCAAAGAGTTCGAGCGTGTCGTGCGCATGACCCGGCTCACCGAGCGCCTGCTCGCCCCCGCCCGCGCGGGCCAACGAACGACCACAGCGGAACTCGCCTACGACCTCGGCTACTACGACCAAGCGCACATGATTCACGAATTCAAAGCGCTCACCGGCCTCACCCCGCGCGAATACGCCGCCGACGTGCGCGATTCCATTTTTCCAATACAGGGCCCGGAGGCCGGCGCACACTCCCCGGCATGAACATCACCGCCAACCTGTTCGTGAAAGAAATCGAGCCTTGTTTGGAATTCTGGGTCACCCGATTGGGATTCGAAAAGGTGACCGAGGTACCTGATGGAAAGCGCCTTGGATTCGTCATTCTCAAAAAGGGAAATGCCGAATTGATGCTCCAGAGCCTCCAAAGCGTCTCCAAAGACGTCGCGCCCATCGCCAACGACGTCTATCGCTCCGCCTTGTACATCACGGTCGACGACTTGAAACCGATTCGCAAAGCCTTGAAGGGTGTCCCCCTGGTCGTCCCCGAACGCCGCACGTTCTACGGCGCCGACGAGATCATCGTCCGCGATCCCGCCGGCAACGTCGTCTCCTTCGCACACCACACCGGCGGCTGAAACGACGGCTATGCCACGGGGATGCGCAGGCGCGCCGCGCAGCCGCGGTGCCCCTCGCGCGATTCGAGTGCGAGGGTGCCGCCGTGGCCTTCGGCGATTTGGCGGGCGAGCACGAGGCCGATGCCCGAGCCGCTCGGCTTCGTGGTGAAGAAGGGCACGAAGAGGTTCTCGGTGTTGGAGATCCCGGGGCCATCGTCGAGCACGAGGACCTCCACCGCGCCGGCGGTGTGGAGCCAGGTGAGCTCGATGCCGCTGCCCTTCGTTTCCAGGGTGGCCTCGGCCGCGTTGCGCACGAGGTTGATGAGCAGCTGATCGAGTTGGTCCGGATCCGCCGCCATGGTGACCTTCGGCCCGGGGGTGACCCGCAGCGGGACGCGCGTCTCGAGTGCGGCGATGCGCGCGATCCAGGGGGCGACGTCGACGTCGGTGAGCTTGGGCGGCGGGAGGCGCGCGAGTTGGGCGTAGGCGCGCAAAAAGCGCCCCAGGGCCTCCGCGCGGCGCGCGATCACCGAGAGGCCGCTGCGCAAATCTTCTTCCCAGTCGTCGGGGCGATCCGGCTCGTCGAGAAGACCGTGCATGTGCCCGGCGATGGATTGGATCGGCGCGAGCGAATTGTTGATCTCGTGACCGATGACCCGCACGAGGCGCTGCCAGGCTGCGCGTTCCTCTTCGCGCAGGGCGCGGTGCAGGTCGGCGAGCACCACGAGCTCGTGCTGCAGGCCGTGCTGGCGAAAGGTGGCGCGGCGCAGTTCCCACGGGCCCTTGCCACCGGCGAACACCATCGCGAAGGTGCGCGGCGCGGCCCCTTCGAGCAACGCGTCGAGGCCGAGATCGCGCGCGCTCGCGCCCACGAAGCCGCCTGGGCGCGGGCCGAGGAGTCGTTCACCGGCGCGGTTCAGGAGACGAAGGTGGTGCTCGTGGTCGAAGGCGAAGAGCGCGACGTCGACCGACTCGATGACCTTTTCGAGCAAGGCCATGGCCTCCATCGATTCGAGCCGTTGCTCGCGGAGGATCGCGCTCAGCGCGTTCACCTCGCCCAGAGCCTCTCCCAGCGCATCGTCGGAGCGCTGCGCACGCCCGCGCAGTGAGTAGTCACCCTCGCGCACGGCGGCCACGAGGTTCGCCACGTTGCGGAGCGAGCGCACGATGTCGGCGCGCACGTACGCGGCCAGGCCGAGCCACGCACCGACGGAGAGCACACCGAAGGTCCACACCGTCTTCGGCGCATGGTCGCCAAAGACGAGCAGCGCCAACGAGGTGGCCACGGCCGGCGCGCCGCCGAGCAGCGCGTACAGATGCAGGCGCGTCTCGTAGGCGACTTTAGCCGGCTTTGATCCCATGGGCCTGGAGCCGACGATAGAGAGCGCTGCGGCTAAGTCCAAGCGCGACCGCCGCGTCGTTTACGTTTCCCCCCGCCCGGGCGAGCGCGCGCTGAATCGCGTGGTACTCGATTTGCTCGAGCGTGAGGCCTTCGTCGCCGGCAGCGTCCGCAGTGGGAGCCGCGGCAACGGGCGCGTGGGCCGGCTTGCGCAGGCCGAGATCTTCCGCGGCAATCGCATCACCGGTGGCCATGAGCACCGAGCGCTCCATCACGTGCTCGAGCTCACGCACATTGCCCGGCCATGAATGCTCGGTGAGCGCGCGCATCGCCCCCGGAGAGAGCGCACGCACCGGTTTCCCGTAGCGCGCGGCCACTCGCTCGAGAAAATGCATGGCCAGCCCGCCGATGTCCTCGCGGCGTTCGCGCAGCGGCGGGAGGTGCACTTCCACCGTGTTCAGGCGATAGAGCAAGTCCTCGCGGAAGCGTCCCTCGACCACCTCGCGCCCGATGTCCACGTTGGTGGCGGCGAGCACGCGCACGTTGGCGCGGCGCGTGCGGGACGAACCCACGGGGTGAAATTCGCCCGTTTGAATGACGCGCAGCAACTTCACCTGCTGCGCGATGGGCAAGTTGCCAATCTCGTCCAGGAACAACGTGCCGCCGTCGGCCAGCTCGAAGCAGCCGACGCGGTCCGCCTTGGCGTCGGTGAAGGCGCCGCGCACGTGACCGAAAAGCTCGCTCTCGAAGAGGCTCGGCGAGAGACCACCGGCATCGACGGCGACGAACGGCTTCGAGGCACGCAGCGAGCCCTCGTGCATGCGGCGGGCGATGACCTCTTTGCCCGTGCCGTGCTCGCCCAAAATGAGCACATTGGCATCCGAGGGCGCGACGCGCTCGATGAGCGCCAGCACCGGTTTCATCGCCGGGGCATCGGCAATCATCTTGGGCAACTGCTGCGCCCTCTGCCGCGACGCCTCCTGCTCCAGCCTCCGCGAGCGGCGCAGCGCACTCCCCAATTCGACCTGCGTGCGCAACGTCGCCAGAAGCCGCGCCGACTCCCACGGCTTCTGCACGTAGTCCCGCGCCCCGCGCCGCACGGCCTCCACCGCCCCTTCGATGCTCCCCCACGCGGTCATCACCACCACGGGCAGCGCGGCATCGAGCTCGCGCAGCTTGTCCAGAAGCTCGAAGCCCTCCTTGCCCGAGGTGGTGTCGCGCGCGTAATTCAGGTCCATCAACACGAGGTCGAGCTCCTCGCGCCCGGCCACCTCGAGCACCGCCGCCGGCGACGCCGCCGTGTGGACGGTGAACTCGCGCTTCAACAAGAGGCGCAGCGCTTCGACGATGTCCGACTGATCATCGGCAATGAGAATGCGGGGGGATGATGCCACGGGGTTTCCTCGTTATTGATTGGCGGCTTGGGCGAGCGGCGCCCGATTCTCGCGCACGATGCGTCCATCGAACAGATGCACCGTTCGCGTCGCCTGCTGCGCATACTCGGGGTTGTGGGTCACCATGCAAATGGTGGTGCCCGCTGCGTGCAAATCGCGCAGCAACCCCATCACCAGGTCACCGTTGCGCGAGTCCAAGTTTCCCGTCGGCTCGTCGGCCAGCAGGATCAACGGCTCGCCGGCCACCGCGCGGGCCACGGCCACTCGCTGCTGCTGGCCGCCCGAAAGCTGCCCCGGCATGTGCTTCGCGCGGTGCCCCATGCCCACACGCTCGAGCGCGGCCTCGACCCGCTTCTTTCGCTCGGCCGGCGGCATGTCGCGGTAGGTGAGCGGCAGCTCCACGTTTTCGTAGACCGATAGATCGCCGATCAAATTGAAGCTCTGAAAGACGAACCCAATCTGGCGATTGCGCACGCGCGCGGCCTCGAGCGGCGAAAGCCCGTCGACCCGTTCGCCGCCCAAAAGGTACGTGCCCGAATCGGGCGCGTCGAGCAGCCCCAGCACCGAGAGCAGCGTCGTTTTTCCGGAGCCCGAGGGTCCCTCGATGGAGACGAACTCCCCGCGCTCGATTTCCAAGTGCACCTCGGAAAGCGCGTGTGTCTCGACCTCGTCGGTCGTGAAGATCCTCGTGATGCCTTCCATGCGAATCATCGTTTCCACGTTACCTCCATTCTACTTGAGCCGAATCCGATCCACCGAGGCCCATGCCGACATGTCCGAAAGAATTACCGAATCGCCTTCGCGCAAGCCGCTCACGACCTCGACGGTCTTCACCGACGAGCGACCGAGCTGCACCGGCACCCGCACCGCCTCGTCGCCGACCACCTTGAAGGCCGTCACGCTGCCGGCGGGTGTTGCCATCGGCGGGCGCCCCACGTAGAGGACTCCGTCGAGCCGCTCGATTTCGATGCGCCCGTCCACGCTCAAGTCGGGGCGCGCGCCCTGCGGCAGGGGAACGTCGAAGCCGACGTCGATCTTCACCGTGCCATTTTGAACGGCGCCATCCATGCGGATCACGCGGCCTTGCACCAGGCCATTGCGCGTGTCCACGGTGACGGATTGGCCGATTTGCACGTCCTTCGCCTGCGTCTCGGCCACGCGCAACTCGGCCTTCAGCTTTTCCGGCTGGGCGACCTTCCCGAGCACCACCCCTTGCGTCACCCATTGGCCGACCTGCACGGGGACATCGGCCAGCACGCCCGCGACCCCCGCGCGCACGTGCAGCTCGTCGAGCTGGCGGCGACGAAATTCGGCGATCGACGCGAGCCGCTCCACCTGCGCGCGCTGCGACGCGAGTTGCGCGCTCGCTTCTTTTTCCAGCGATCCGAGGCGCTTCTTCTCGAGCTGCACGCGGCCATCGAGGGCCTCCGCGCGGCCCTGCGATTGCGCCATTTCCAGCTTCGAGAGAAAGCCGCGCCGGGAAAGCTCGCCGTCGGCCTCGGCGCGGCGGGCACTTTCCACGGCATCGGCGTTCAGTCCGACGACCTGCGCCTCCTGCGCCAAGTGCTGATTGCGCAGCCGCGCCTCCAAGTTCACGATCTCCGCCTCGGCGGCGGTCTTTTGCCGGTCCGCCTCCAAGGACTGCAGCACCAAGTCCGGATTGTCCAGGACCACCACCACCGTGTCCGGCTGGACGGCGGCGCCGGAGCGCGCACGCACGTCCGCGACCCGCGCGGGCGTCGTCGCGGTGAGCCAGCGAATTTGCTCGGGCACCAGGCTTCCCACGCCCTGCACCTCGCGCAGCATCGCCCCATGTTTCACCGTATCGATCCACACCGTGGCCCGGTCCACGGTGGGCGCGGCACCGCGCGTGCGCGCCAGGGCCACCGTCACCACCGCGACGATGGCCACGGCGATACCCACCGCGAGCTTCACTTTCTTCTTTTTCGGCTTTTGCCTGGGAACGTCGTTGCTCATGGTGTGCCCTTCAGCGCAATCCCGTGGCGCGAAAGAATGTCCGTGGTGAGCGCATCGAGCGTGGCCGCCGACTTGGCGTTCTCCACCTCGGCGCGGAGGAGCCGCAGCCGCACGTCGGTCGCCGATTGCTGGCGGCGCAGCACGTCGAAGTTCGTCGAGCGATTCGCTTGAAAGCGCGCGCTCTCCGCCGCCAGATCGAGCTCCGCGACCTCCACAGCGTGCACCAGCACCGCCACGCGCCGCTGCGTGCTGTCCAATGCAGCGAGTGCGCCCGCGACATCGTTGGCCACGCGCGTTCGGGCGTCCTCCTCCGCGAGGCGCGCCTTCCGCGCCCGCTCGATCGCGGCATCGCGCTGGCCGCGTTGGGCGCGCCGCTCGACGGGCTCTTGAAAGACGAAGCCCACCTGCGCGGTGTAGCCGCCAAAGCTTCCCAGGTTCGACAGCGCCTGCTGCGGATCGGTGGCCACCCCCAACGCGCCGCCGGAGGCGTACACGTCGAACTGCGGCAAGAGCGCGCTCTCGGCCACGTCGATGTCGATGCCCGCCGCCACCGCTTGCGCGTGCAGCGCGCGAACCTCCGCGTTGCGTGCGAGGGCCCGCCCGAGCACATCGCCCCGCGCCACCGTGAGCACCGCCGGTTTCTCCGCCGCGACGAACGACGCAGGCGACTCTTGCCCGAGCAGCCGCGCGAGGTTCGCCCCACGCTGCGCGAGCTCACGCTCCGCGTCGATGAGCTCCTCCTCGCGCACGGCCACGCTCACCTCCACTTCCGCAGAGCCGGACGGAGATTGCTTACCCACGTCGATCTGCGCCATCACCGCGCGCAGCTGCTCGCGGGTAGCCTCCAGGGCTTCGCGCCGCAGGGCCACGGCGCCCGTGGCATAGGCGAGCTCCCAATAGGCGTGGGCCACGTCGCGCACCAGGCCCGATGCCTCCGCGACCAAGGTGCGCGAGGCCACGCCCTGGTCCGCGTTGGCGATGCGCGCCTTTGCGCGCGCCACATCGTACCCACGCCCACGGAGCAGTGGCTGCGTCAGCGCCAGTTGCACGCTGGGCATGTACGCCTCGGAGGCCACCAGGTTCGCGTCCGACGTGGAGAATCCCGAGACGGCGCGCCGGACGTACGGTGCGTCCAGCCGGAGCGCCACGCTTCCACCCGTCGAGAACGGCCGCGTGAGCGATGCCGCCAAACCGATGCGATCGTAGGGCGCAAACGGGAACGTCTGCGCATCCACGTTGTCCGTGCGAGTGCGCGTCCAGTTGCCCGTGCCATCGACGAGAAAGTCATCGAGCCCTTTGGCCTCGAGCACGCGCGCATTCGCAATGGCCACATCGGCAAAGCGCCCCGCGAGCCTCGGATTGTGCGCCACCGCCGTGCGCAGCGCGTCGGCCAAGGTCACTTCTTGCGCCTGCACCGGTGCAGCCATGAATGCGCAGAGCGCGCCGCAAACCCACGCGACCAGCTTATTCATGGCGCATGGCCTCCATCGGATGGATCAAGGTCGCGCGGCGCGCGGGAATGTAGCTCGCGAGCGCCGCCACGCAGCCCGTGAGCACGACGACGAGCACGTATGTCGCGGGATCGAGCGCCCCAATGTCGAAGAACATGTCGGCCACCCAATGGTCCAACGCCACGGTCATGATGCTGGCCACTACCAGGCCAATCCCCATGCCCACCGCCGCGAGCCGCAAGCCTTCGAGCACGAGCATGCGCTGCAACCGCCCCGCGTCCGCCCCCATGGCCATCCGAATCGAGAGCTCCTTGGTGCGCTGTTCGACGGCGTACGACATCACGCCGTAGATGCCAATCGCAGCCATCAAGAGCGCCACCCCCGCGAAGAACGCGAGAAGAGTCGCCACGAAGCGTGGTTTGGCAATGGCCTCGTACACCGTCGAGTCCATCGTCTCGAGCCGCGCAATCGGCAGCCCGCTATCGAGCGATCCCACGAAGGCGCGCACGCTATTGAACAGGGCCCGCGGATCGCCCTCGGCGCGCAGCACCAGGTTCATGATGCGCGGCGTGTGCATCACGCCGGGGAGCCGCGTCTTCCACGTGGTCGTTTGCTGCAGCGGGATGTACACCTCGGTCCCCGCCTTGACGCCGACGCCCGCCTGCTTCGAATCGGCCACGATGCCCACGATGGTGTGCTCGGGGTACTCCGGTTCGCCAGGTCCCTGCAGCGTGAGCTTCACACGCTTTCCGATGGGATCCTCGCCGGGCCAAAACTTCTTCGCCATGGCCTCGTTGATGACCACCACCTTGGGGGCATGCTCGTCGTCCGTGGCCTCGAATAGCCGCCCGCGCACGAGCGGGATGCCCATGGTGGCGAAGTAGTCATTTTCGGCGATCTGCCAGTAGTCGACGTTCCATTCCCATTCCCGGCTCTCCACCCGCCCGATGATTTCGAAGCTGTTCGCGTTGAGGGTACGCCGCGGCGGAAGCCCCATCATGAGCGTGGCCGCCTTCACACCGGGCAGACGCTGCGCACCTTCGTGCATGCGCTTCCAGAATGCGTACGCCTCGTCGGCCGTCGGGTATGCCTTCTTCGGCAGTTGCACGTGCAAGGTCACCATGTTTCGCGGGTCGAAGCCCAGATCCGTCTTTTGCAGGCGGATGAAGCTCCGAACCATGAGCCCCGCGCCGGTCACCAGCACGATGGCCAGGGCCACTTGGACGAGGATGAGGGCACGCCGGAAAAGGCGTTTGCCATGTCCGCTGGTGCTGGTTCGCTGGCCCGCCGCGCGCAAGGTGCCGGCCAGATCGCTGCGCGCGTGAAGGATGGGCGTGAGCCCGAAGACCAGGCTCGTGAGCAGCGAAACGGCGACCGCATAGACGAGCACCGTCGTGTCCAATCGAATTTCCTCGGCGCGCGGCACCTCCTGGGGCAGCAGGGCCACGGCCGCATCGAGCCCCCACATGGCGCAAAGGATGCCCAGCAGGGCGCCGGCGAGACCGAGCACCATGCTCTCGGTCAGAAACTGACGCGCCATGCGCGAGCGGCTCGCCCCCAAGGCCACGCGCACGGCAATCTCCGAGGTGCGTGCCTCGGCGCGCGCCAAGAGCAGGTTCGAAATGTTCGCGCACGCGATGAGCAGCACGAAGATGACCGCCGCCTGCAATGTGAGAAGCGGCAGACGCGACGAGCTGACTACGTCCTCCTGGAGCGGGCGGTACACGACGGGGTGCTCCGCCGACCCCAGTCGGTGCACGCCCTCGGGGAGCGCCGCGGCCCACGCCGGCATCAAGGTCGCAAGCTCGGCCTGCGCCGCCTCGAGCCCGACGCCGCGTCGCAAGCGGCCCATGACGCTGAACCAGTGATTTCCCCGGGCCAGCTTCGCCTTGTCCATGCCGAGCGGCATCCACATCTGCACGTGCTCGGGAAACTCGAAACCGCGGGGCATGACGCCCACCACCGTGACGGGGACGGCGTCGACCTTCACGGTGCGCCCGATGATGTTTCGGTCGCCACCGAACGCTTGCTTGAAGAGACCGTATCCGAGAACGACCGCCCGCGTTCCCAATACCCCGTACTCCGCCACGCTGGAATCGCCCGGAATGTCCTCGTTCGCGTCGTAGAAGCGACCGAGCATCGGCTGCACGCCCAAGGTCGGCAGCAAGCTCGCCGTGGTGTAGGCCGTGGTCACCACGAGCGGCTTGTCGCCCCCCGTCAAATTCGCATCCCCTTTGGTCCACGCCCCCATCGATTCCAGCGACTGGACATCGCGCGCGACATCGAAGTACTCGGGGCCGGAGAAATTCCAATACCCTTCGAACTGCCCGGGGTACGTCACATTGACCCGAACCAGTCTTTCCGGCTCCGGAAAGGGCAGCGGGCGAATCAGAATGGCATTCACGATGCTGAACACCACGGTATTCGCCGCCACGGCCAGGGCCAATGTGGCAATGGCCACCGCGGTAAAGCCGATGTTCTTGACCAGGAGCCTCAACGCAAATCGGATATCTTGAAGCATCGGACGCGTCCTTATTCGCCGCGCATCGCGGTCATGGGATGAATGAGCGTCGCCCGCCGCGCGGGGATGTAGCAGGCCAGCGCCGATACGCCGCCCGTCACGAGAATGACGAGGAGATACGTCATGGGATCGAGTCCCTGCACGTCGAACAGCTCCTTCACCGCCCAGCGGCTGAATACGAACATGCCCGCACCGGCGAGCACCAGGCCCACCACCATGCCGACCAGCGCAAGGCGGAGTCCCTCGAGCACCAGCATTTTCTGGAGCCGCGCGGCGTCCGCGCCGAGGGCCATCCGTATGGATAGCTCCTTCGTGCGCTGCTCGACGGCGTACGACATGACTCCGTAAATTCCAATGGCCGCCATCAAGAGCGCCACGGCCGCGAAACAACCGAGGAGCGTGGTCACGAAGCGCGGTTTGGCAATGGCGTCGTACACGGTGCTATCCATCGTTTGCATACGCACGACGGCCAGATTTTCATCGAGTGAGGCCACGTGGGCGCGCAAGGTGGCAAACATGGAGCGCGGATCGCCATCCACGCGCACCATGAGGTTCATCGCGCGAGGCAGGAATGACTCTCCGTTCGGCGCCGCATTGTGGATTTGCGTGATCTGCTGCACCGGGATGTACACCTCGCTCCCGACCGGGGCTTCGAGCCCGCCCTGCTTCGAGTCCGCTACGACGCCCACGATGGTTTGCTCCACCGGCGACTCGCCCACGGGGGCGGTATTGTAGAGTTGAAGGCGCTTTCCAATGGCATCTTCGGTTGGGAAAAACGAACGCGCCATCGTCTCGTTGATCACGACCACGCCCGGCTTGCTCTCGTCGTCCGTGGAATCGAAAAGCCGTCCACGAAGGAGCGGGATGCCCAGCGTTTCGAAGTACCCCTCGCTCGCAATCTGCCAATAGTCGACGTGCCATCTGTACGGATCGCTGGCCGGCAATCCAACGATGTGGACGCTGTTCCAATTCAATCGGCGCTTGGGTGGGAGGCCGCTCATCAAACTGGCCGCCTTGACGCCTGGCAGGATCGACGCGCCGTCGCGAAAGCGCTTCCAAAAGGCCAACATGGCCGCATCGTTCGGATACGATTTCGGTGGAAGTTGCACCTCCACGCTGACCAAGCCGTGCGGGTCGAATCCCAGTTTCGTCTTTTGCAAGCGAACGAAGCTACGAATCGTGAGGCCCGCGCCGGTGACCAGCATGATGGCCAGGGTGACCTGGGCCAGAATGAGCAGGCGCCGAAAGAGCTGCTTGTTCGCGGCCGATGTCGTCCGCTGGCCCGCCGCACGCAAGGTGCCTGCGAGACCGCCATGGGTGTGCACGATGGGTGCGAGGCCGAACACGAAGCTCGCCCCCAAGGCTACGAGCACGGCGAACGCGAGCACCGCCGTGTCGAGTTGGATCTCCCCGGCACGCGGAACGCCCTCGGGAAGGAGCATCATCACCGCATCGAGCCCCCACATGGCGAGGACGATGCCCAACCCGGCCCCCAACGTCCCCAGAACGAGGCTCTCCGTCAGAAACTGCCGCGCCATGCGCCCTTGCGTGGCGCCGAGTGCGGCGCGCACGGCAATTTCTCCACTGCGCGCCTCGGCTCGCGCAAGAAGCAGGTTGGAAATGTTCGCGCACGCGATGAGCAGCACGAAGATGACCGCCGCCTGCAACGTCAGCAGCGCCGCACGCACCGGACGAACGAGCTCCTCTTGGAGGAACTGGTACGCAATCGCATGCTTGATCGGATCGATCGAGTCTTCCTTGTCATGCCGCGTGGCCCACATCGACATCAAGGGGCGAAGCTCGTCGCGCGCGGCCTCCAAACCGAGACCGGGTTTGAGCCGCCCGATGACGTTCAGCCAATGCGAGCCGCGCGTCGATTTCGAAAGATCGATGCGGAGAGGAGCCCACAATTGGGTGCGCTCGGGAAACTCGAAGCCGCGGGGCATCACGCCGACCACCGTGACCGGCGTCGCGTTGTACTGCACCGTGCGGCCCACCACGCTGGGATCGCCGCCGAAGACGGTCTTGAAGAGATCGTAGCCCAGCACGATCGCGCGCACGTCGCCGGGCCGGTCCTCATTCTCGTCGAAAAAGCGACCCAACATGGGCGGCACGCCCAGGGTCGGAAGGAAGCTCGCGGTCACCGTCGCGACGTGCACCGCCACGGGCTGATCGGACCCCGTCAGATTCGCGTCCTCGTCGTCGTAGGCGCCCATCGATTGGAACGCGTGCACCTCCGCGGCCAGCTCCGTGTACTCATGGGCGGAGAATGGCCAGTACGTATCGGAGGGCTGTTCGACGAACTGCGTGTTGATCCGCACGAGCCGCTCGGGCTCGGGAAACGGCAGCGGCCGAATCAGGATCGCATGGACGATGCTGAAGACGACGGCGTTGGCCGCCACCGCGAGCCCGAGCGTCGTGATGGCCACGACGGTAAAGCCCAGGTTCTTCCCAAGGAGCCGCAGCGCAAACCGGATGTCCTGAAGCATGCGGGCTCAAGCCATAGCAAGAGCCAAGCCGCGAGCTATCTCAGCGAAATAACTAGAATATTGTTATTTCACCCTTGTTCGCTTTTGGGACGCCATCCCAAAATCGGAAAGCTCCGTCTCGGCTCCCTCCCCTCCGGGGGAGGGCTGGGGAGGGGGTGCCCTACCGCAAGGTCGCCAAATCCGCCCCGTAGAAGTCCCCGTGCTCCGGGGTGTCGACGGTGAAGCCGGACAGCTCCTGAATGGCCACCTCGACGTCGTCGACGGCGTAGGCGTTCACGTGGCCACCGGCCTTCTTGTCGTCGCTCAAGTAGTGGAAGTGGTAGCCGACCCGATCGAAACGCCGCAGGTACTCCGGGCAACGAAAGCCCACCAAGGTTCCCTGCGTGGCCACGTGATCGTGCCACCGGTATTCGCGCAGCACCTCGTCGAGCGGGCGGTACGGCTTTTCCTGCGGCTCGCCATTGCCCGCCTCGACGTGGACGAAGCGCCCGCGGATCCGCACCGCATAGATGCGGCGCTGCGGGTCGAGCTCCGCATCGAGCCGCTTCTCGAGCTCCTGGTGCGTGAGCGGGCCCTGGATGCGCAACGTCCGCTCGGGCCGGAAGAACGTCATCACCGCGTAGGGCGTGGTGTCGTTCGGGCCGAGCTCCTGCATCGTTCCGTCCGCCCGCGAGCGCCAAAAGGTGCCTCCCATGGCGACGAGCTCCCCATCGTTTTCATGGGTGGCGCCCAGGCCAAAGTCGCCATTGTCGCGAAGCCGTGCCATAGGAATCACGCCTTCGTAGACCCCGGCCTGGTACGCCGTGCGAACCGAGGCATGGTAGAGCACCGCCTTTTTCGCAGGCAATGCCGTCGCGCCGATGGCGCATACACCCAGCGCCATCAGTGGCAGGACCGAAAGGAGCATCCCGTTTGTCATGATCAGGATCTAGGTCCCGTACATACATTCGAAAATTGAAACATTTGCGACATTCACTTCACGATCCATAATGTGTACTCCATGTTCCCGACGTACGACAGCGAGCTGCTGCGCAGCTTCGTGGCCATCGCCGACGCAGGCAGCTTCGCCAAGGCCGCCGCGCGCCTGAACATCACGCAGTCGACCATCAGCCAGCAGATGAAGCGGCTCGAGGAGCAGGTGAATCAACCGCTCTTCGCCGCCTCCGGTCGCTGCCGCGTGCTCACCGAATCGGGCGAGCTGCTTCTGAGCTACGCGCGCAAGATCCTCGCCCTCAACGAATCCGCGCACATCGCGATGCAACACGGCGTGCTCGGCGGCGCCGTGCGCGTGGGCGTCGTCCAGGATTTCGCGGATACTCGGTTTCCGCACGCCCTGCGCACCTTTGCGCGGCGCCATCCTTCGGTGCGGGTCGAAGCACGCGTGGCCAGCAGCCGCGACCTCTCGAGCCTGCTCGATGAGGGCCTCCTCGACCTGGCCATCATCTTCGACGAGCCAAAAACCCGGCCCGGCGCGGTCATCCGCCGGGTCGACCTGGTGTGGCTCGCCGCGCGCGACTTCGTCCCTCCCGCCGCCGGCGAACCGTGGCCGCTCATCCTCTTCGAGGGCGCGTGCACCTTCCGCGACCGGGCGATCGAAGCGCTCGACGAGCGGCACATGCCGTGGCGGGTGGTCTACACGTGCCCCGGCCTCTCCGGCCTGCACGCCGCCGCACGCGCAGGTCTCGGCGTGTGCGTGCGCATCGAGGACGACAGCGAAGGGCTCCGCGTCCTCGACAAGCGTGAGGGGCTTCCCACCTTGGGCAGCACTTGCCTCAAGCTCATCACCGCCACGGAAACGCTCCCCGCGGTCGCCGAAGAACTCGCTGCTTCCCTGCGCGCCGCCTGCGCGAGTTCGGGCGGTCGGTTAAGGCCAATGGGAACATGGCTTGATTTCTGAAAAACTCCGTCATAAGAGACATGTTGTTCATTTTAATGAACAACGAATGGAGACGGAGTCGATGGAGGCAAACGTCACCCACGCCGACATCGTGGTGGTCGGTGGAGGCAGCGCCGGCTGCACTGCAGCCATTCACGCCCAGCAGCGGCTCCCGCGCGGACGCGTGGTCCTCCTGGAGAAGGCGCACATCAAGCGGAGCGGGGCCATCGCCATTGGCATGGATGGACTGAACAACGCCATCATCCCTGGATTTGCGACGCCCGAGCAGTACGTCAAAGAGATCACGATGGCCAACGATGGCATCGTGAACCAGAGGGCCGTCCTCGAATACGCCGTCAACAGCTACCCCATGATCGAGCAGCTGGACAAATGGGGAGTCAAATTCCAAAAGACGGAATCGGGTGCATTCGACGTCAAGAAGGTGCACCACAAAGGCGCCTACGTGCTTCCCATGCCGGAGGGCTACGATCTAAAAAAGATCCTCACCCGCATGGTCATGCGCAGCGGGGTCAAAATCGTCAATCGGGTGATGGCCACGCGCCTTTTGACCGACGGAGGACGCATCGCCGGGGTCATGGGCTTCGACGTGCGCGACGGCCACTTCGAGGTCATCGTGGCCAAGGCGGTGATCCTCTGCTGCGGGGCCTCGGGCCGTCTGGGCCTGCCCGCGTCGGGCTATCTCTACGGCACGTACGAAAACCCGTCCAACGCCGGCGACGGCTATTCCCTGGCCTACCACGCAGGCGCGGAGCTGACGGGCATCGAGTGCTTCCAGATCAACCCGCTCATCAAAGACTACAATGGCCCTGCCTGCGCCTACGTCACGGGCCCGCTCGGTGGCCACACGGTCAACGCCAAAGGGCATCGTTTCATCCAGAGCGACTATTGGAGCGGGCAAATGATGATGGAGTTCTACAAAGAGCTCCACTCCGAAAACGGCCCCGTCTACCTGAAATTGGATCACCTCGCCCCAGAAACGCTGACCGAGATCGAGCAGGTGCTCCACCGCACCGAGCGCCCGAGCCGAGGGCGCTTCCACACCGGCCGCGGGCACACTTACGGGGACGATTTGGTCGAGATGCACATTTCCGAGATTGGATTGTGCAGCGGCCATAGCGCCTCCGGCGTGTGGGTCGACGAGCGGGGCGAAACCACGGTCGAGGGCCTCTACGCGGCCGGCGACATGGCCTGCGTGCCGCACAATTACCTCTTGGGTGCGATGACCTACGGGCGCATCTGCGCCGAACACGCGCTGGGGCGCGTCGCGGGCACCGACGAACCGCGCATCGACGAGGACGCGGTGGCCGCCGAGCGCGCACGCATCTTCGAGCCGCTCGAAAGGCCCAACGGCATCCCGCACCATCAATACGAATACAAAGTTCGCCGCCTGGTGAACGATTACCTGCAGCCGCCGAAAACGGGGACGCGCATGGAGCTGGGCCTCACCTATTTCCGCCGCGCCGAGGGCGAGCTCGAGGAGGTGGGGGCGACCAATCCGCACGAACTGATGCGCGTCGTGGAATGCGCCTTCATCCGCGATTGCGCGGAAATGGCCGCCGTTGCGTCGCTGCACCGCCAAGAGAGCCGCTGGGGGCTTTACCATCACCGGCTCGACTACCCGAAGCTCGACAACGAGCGCTGGTTCGTCCACGTGAACGTCCGCAAGGGCGAGGACGGGCGCATGGCAGTGCTCGAGCGGCCCGTCGCACCGTACGTGGTGCCGATGAACGACGACGAATTGAAGGGCTACCACGGCCTTCGCATCCCCGTGTCCCCGAGTGAGGCGTCGCCATGAGAAATCTCGACAACCGCGAGCAGGTGAAGGCGGAACAGGCCAGGCACGTCGGCCGCGCGCAAACGTCGGTGCGACTCGACGTCCCCGTCGTGGTGGACCTCGGCAAGTGCATCAAAGGTTGCCGCATTTGCATCGATTCGTGCCCCGTCGATTGCCTCGCGGTCGACCCGAGCACGGGCAAGGCGCACATGAAGAATGACGAGTGCTGGTACTGCCTCGCCTGCGAGATCGACTGCCCGAAGGATGCCATCACCGTCAAAATTCCGTTTCTCTTGCGTTAGGAGCACGCGCTATGGCTCTCGAATCCGCGCCGTCTTTATTGTCCCGATTGGCGGATCCCGACGCGAGCATCCGCCAACTCGCGCTCATCGAGCTCGAATGGATCTCGTTGGACGATGCAGGGGACGTGGTCCTCGAAGCCATCGTCGCCAAGGTGCGCGATCCGGATCCCACGGTGCGTTCGCTCGCCGTGGCGCGCCTGGAAGATCTGGGCGATGCACGCGCGGTGCCGGCGCTGGTCGGCGCGCTGGAGGACGAGGACGAAAAGGTGCGTGAGACCGCCCTCACCGCGCTGCGGGAGTTTCGCACCGAGGCGGGCGCCGCGGCGCTGCTTCCGGGCATCGAGCACCCCAATGCGCAGGTGCGCGAGGCCGTGATCATCGCGCTGCGCGAGCACCGGGATCCGCGCGCCGTCGAGCCACTGCTGCGTGCGACGGCCGACGAGGCCCCGCGCGTGCGCCGCGAGGCGGTGGTGACCTTGGCGTACCTGCGCCGGCCCGAGTCCGTGTCCGCCCTGCGCGCGAGGCTGCGCGATTCCGAGGCATCCGTGCGCAAAGTGGCCATCGGCGCGCTCGATTTTTTCAATGCGCCCGCGCTGGTGCCGGACTTCATCGAGTCCCTGCGCGACGACGATTGGCAAGTGCGGCGTGAGGCGGCCATCGTCCTGGGCCGCTCCAAGGTCACGCCCCCCATCCTTGCCATCCCCGCCTTGCTCGAGGCCCTGGAAGATCGCTATTGGCAGGTGCGCAAAGAGGCCATCCTGAGCCTGGGCAAGCTCGGTGCGACGGTGGCCTCGGGCGCGCTCATCGCGCTGCTCCACGACGACACGCCCGACATTCGCAAGGCGGCCGCGCAATCCTTGGGCGAACTCCGGGCCCGCGGCGCCGCCCCCACCTTGACCCGCCTCGCCAACGACGCGGACGCCGAAGTGCGCAAGGCCGCGCGGCACGCGCTCGGGTTGCTGCTGGTGCTGGTGGTGTTCGTCCTCGGCGGCTGCAAACGCAGCGAAGGCGAAAAGCCGCAGGACGTGATTCGCGTTTCCATCGGGGTCCAGGACAGCACCATCAGCTGCGCCACCGGCGGCATTCTCGTGCGCGAGCTCGGTCTTCTGGACAAATACCTGCCCAAGACGGGCCGCTACGCGAATACCAAATACGAGGTGGAGTGGAAGAGCTTCACGTCGGGCCCGCCCATCACCACCGACATGGTCGCGGGCAAAATCGATATCGGTCTGATGGGCGACTTTCCATCCGTGGCCAATGCCGATGCCTTTCGCAAGCTGGGAAAGCACAGCTATTACACCGCCATCATCGCCGGCAGCGTGGAGGGCAGCGGCAATGCCGTATTGGTCCCCGCCGATTCCCCGGTGACCAGCCTGAGTGAGCTCAAAGGCAAACAGATCTCCGTCCCCTTCGGCTCCTCGGCCCACGGCACCCTGGTGAGGGCCTTGCGCGATCTCGGGTGGGATCCCGACAAAGACGTGACCCTGGTCTCGCAAGCCCCCGAGGTGGGCGGCTCCGCCCTGCGCGGCCACAAGATCGACGCGCACGCGGATTTCGTGCCCTACAGCGAGCTTTTCCCCTTCCGAAAATACGCGCGCAAGATCTACGACGGCGGCACGGCCCATGTCCCGACGTCCGTCGGCGTGGTGGTCCGCGACGAATTCGCCGATCGCTACCCGGAGGTCCTCGTCGGCTACCTCCGCGCAACCCTGGAGGCCGATCGCCTCTTCACCGAAGACCCCGAGAAGTACAGCGAGCTCGTGCAAAAGGTGTCGGGGGTGGACGCCGAAGTCGTTTACATGTTCCAAGGCCCATTGGGCATTCAGACCCGCGATTACACGCTCAAACCGGAATACCGCAAAGGCCTGGAAACCGCCGTTGCGACGCTCGCGCTTCTGAAAAAAGACTTGAACGTCGACGTGAACGCCTTCGTCGTCGACCGCTTCATCCGCCAGGCCGCCAAAGAATCGGGCCTCGACTACGACGCGCGCATTGGCAACTACGCGCCCCTGCCCGTCACCGGCATCGAGGCCACCGATCCCAAGCTCGTCGCCCAGATCTGGGTCAAGGACGAACCCAAGGTCCGCGCCTACGCCACCCTCGGTGCGGCGCTTGGCGCACTCTCCGAGCTCGCCGCGTCCGGCAAAGCGACCCGCGCCTTCTACGTCCACGACCGCAACACCGGCTCGAAGCTTTTCGCGGACTTCGCCTATTTCGTGCGGGCCGGAAGCGACGTTTCCGCCTTCCTCCTCAAGAACGATGCCGAAACCTGGTCCCGCAGCCATGGCGGCGCACCCGTCGTCGGGTTGGACGAACTCCGCACCAAACCGCTCCAGGCCGTCGCCAAGTAGACATCATGAACCGCCGCCCCCTCGTCCGAGTCGCCTCCGTCCTCGCGGCCATCGTCCTATGGCAAATCGTCTCCTCCCGGCACGTCGATGCGCGCTTCATCAACTTCGGCAATGTGCCCGCCCCCACCGACGTGGCGCAGGCCACCTGGGCCTTTTTGCAATCGCCGAAGGTATTTCACCATTTCAAAAATAGCATTTTGCGCGTCTTCACCGGATTTGGCCTGGCCACGGTCATCGGCATTGCCCTGGGCGTCGCCGTGGGCCGGTCCAAGCGGATCGCGGACATCGTCCTTCCCACCATCGAGACCCTGCGCCCCATTCCGGCGGTCGCCTGGATCCCCCTGGCGATCCTCATGTTTCCCACCACCGAGGGCAGCATCCTCTTCATTACCTTCATCGGGGCGCTCTTCCCCATCGTTTTGAACACGATCCACGGCATCGAAGCCCTCGATCCGCGTCTCGTCCTCGCCTCGCGCAGCTTGGGCGCCAAAACGTGGAGCGTCCTGCGCGAAATCGTCCTTCCGGGTGCGCTGCCCAGCATCGTCACGGGCCTGCGCCTCGGCATGGGCGCCTCGTGGCTTTGCCTGGTCACCGCGGAGATGATCGCGGGCCAATACGGCATTGGCTACTACACGTGGGAGTCGTACAACCTGCAGCGCTATCCCGATATCGTGGTGGGAATGCTCTTCATAGGCGTCTTCGGCATGGTGAGCAGTGCGCTCATCAACCGGCTCGGCATGTGGCTCATGCCCTGGTACCGCCCCAGCGAGGGAACGACATGAGCGCACGTGAGCACGACCTGGCCGGGGCCCGCGTCCAATTCCAAAATGCCACCCTGGCCTTCGGCCACGGCACGCGCCGCATCGAGACGGTGCACGACCTCACCTTGGACATCGCCCCGGCCGAGTTCTTTTGCATCGTCGGCCCCTCGGGTTGCGGCAAGTCCACGTTGCTCAAGGCCATCGCCGGCTACCACCGCCCCGAGCGCGGGGAGGTCCTCGTCGACGGCCGCCCCTCGAAGGAGCCCGGCCCCGACCGCGGCATGGTGTCGCAGCAGCACACGCTCTTTCCCTGGCGCACGGCCTTGGACAACGTCGCCTTCGGCCCGAAGATGCGCGGCATCCCTGCCCCCGAGCGACAAGAGGCCGCCGCGCGCCTCCTTGGAGAAATGGGCCTTTCCGGCTTCGAGCGGAGCTACCCGTCGCAGCTCTCCGGCGGCATGCAGCAGCGCGTGGAGATCGCACGCGCGCTGATCAACGAGCCCAAGGTCCTTCTCCTCGACGAGCCGTTCAGCGCCCTCGATGCCGAAACGCGGCGGGTGATGCAGGAGCTCGTGCTCTCCATCTGGCAGACGCGCAAGCTCACCGTCGTCTTCGTCACGCACGACATCGACGAGGCCATGTTCCTCGCCGATCGCATCCTCGTCCTGAGCCGCCGCCCCAGCGAGGTCCGCGCCGATCTCCCCGTCGCCTACGAAAGGCCGCGGACCCTCGACATCGCCGCCTCGGCGGACTTCGTGGCGATCAAGCGGCGTTGCTTGGAGCTCGTCCGCGAAGGCTCTAGCGGAGGAAAATTCGCTTTAGGTTAGAAGAATAACGGTACCCTCCTAAACGGAATATTACACCACAAGCGCCATATCCCGCCTAAATGCATATGATTTCGAAGACTTCGAAGTACGCTTCCGCACCCAATGTTGTGGAACCCACAACTCAGTTCACCGATCCATGAAATCACATCTTGACGCACCGTAGAACCGAGTGCTACCCGCTAATCTTTCCTTATTGTTAACCTTTTGACGGTTTCTTAGCGTTGATGAGGGTGGAAGGCGGAGTTGTCATGACACGGGAGAAGGAGCCCGCGTCATGTAGCCGAAGCGGGTCATAGGAAGCCGGAAACGACCGACTCCTACCGACTCGATTCGGACGGCACCCCTGCGCCCTGAATCGGCCAAATAAAGAGTTTCTGAGACGCATGCGCCGTCGCGCGCAGATGCGGAAGGGGTGCTCCATTGAGTAGTCTCAACTTTCGTCGAGTATTTCGTGGCGTAGGTCTTTTTGCCATTGTTGCTATCGCAACTGCTTGCCAGACATCTGAGGGGCAAGGTGAGGGGGGTAGTCCGCGACCCGCAGGAGGAGAGCGGTCCGGCGAGGATATTCAAGCTGCCTTGGATTCCATTCCGAATACACAAGTTCAGAATGTCGATGCAACCGGAGTGCCCAGCATCATCACTGGCAACTTCGGGACCAAGCAGGGCTCCGGCCTCACGGCGGACGACATTCACAATGTCGTCGCAGCCATTGCGCCGATCTTCCGCGCGAACGTCGACCAACTTGCTTTCAAGAACGCCCAGGTCGACGGCCAGGGCGATGAACACTTCCGCTTCACGCAGCAGAAGAATGGTCGCCCCGTCCTCGGCGGCGACTTGACGGTTCACGTCCGCAACGGCGTGGCCTACAGCGCGAACGGCACCGTCCGCGACGATCTCGATGCCCCGACCGCGGCGAAAATCTCCGCCGATCGCGCCATCGAAATCGCCAAGTCCCAGTACCCGACGATTACGGACATCGCCGGAACCGCGAAGGAGGGCGACCTCGTTTACCTCCGCGGGATCGACCGGCTCGACCTCGTCTACAACGTCACGGTCACCGGCACGAAGGCGGACCAGACGCCGATCAACGACTCGGTCTACGTCAACGCCTCCGACGGCCGCATTCTTCTCAGCGTCCCGCACGTCTACACCGCGAAGAACCGCGAGCTGCACGACGCGCAGAACACGCAGACCCTCCCGGGCGCGCTGGTTCGCGTCGAGGGCGGCGATCCCCACTCCGACGTCGTGGTGAACAACAACTACGACCGCCTCGGCACCACCTGGGACGCGTACAAAGAGCTCTTCAACCGCGACTCGTTCGACAACAACGGCGCGAAACTCGTCAGCACCGTCCACTACGGCGTCCAGTACGTCAATGCCTTCTGGAACAGCACCCAGATGGTCTACGGCGACGGCGACGGCGTGAACGCCTCCAACCTCGCCAACTCGCTCGACGTCACGGCGCACGAGCTCACCCACGCGGTCACCGAGAAGACCTCGAACTTGACCTACTCGGGTGAGTCGGGCGGCTTGAACGAGTCGATGTCGGACATCTTCGGCAACGTCGTCGAGTGGTACCGCGACGGCAAGGTCGTCAGCGCGAACACCTGGCTCGTCGGCGAAGACATCTGGACGCCGAACATCCCGGGCGACGCCCTCCGCTACATGGACGATCCGGCCAAGGACGGCGACTCGCTCGACTGGTACCCGGATTACTCGAGCGGCGTCGACGTTCACTACAGCTCGGGCATCTCGAACCTCGCGTTCTACCTGCTCTCGCAGGGCGGCAAGCACCCGCGCAACAAGTCGCAGAACGTCGTGACGGGCATCGGCGTCGCGAAGGCCGCGCAGGTCTTCTACCGCGCCAACACGACGCTCTTCCAGCCGTCGACGAACTTCGAGCAGGCCAAGGCCCTCACCATCCAAGCTGCGACGGACCTCGGCTACTCCACGGACGAAGTGGCCGCCGTCGACAACGCATGGAAGGCCGTCGGCGTGGGCATCCCGGAGCCGGAACCGGCATCGACGCTGCTCACCAACGGCGTGCCGGTGGAGAACATCGGCGGCGCCGCGCAGTCCAAGACCTACTACCGCCTCGAAGTGCCGGCAGGCCAGAACCTGACCATCTCGATCAGCGGCGTGAGCGGCCAGACGACGGGTGACGCGGACCTCTACACCAAGTTCGGCATCTGGCCGAAGACGAACCGCTACGATTGCCGCCCGTACAAGACCGGCAACAACGAGGAATGCAAGGTCGAAGGCACGCAAGGTGGCGTGTACTGGATCCTGCTCCACGGCTACTCGGCCTTCACGAAGGTCACGCTCACCGCGAAGTACGAGGCCCCGCCGCCTCCAGGCCGCCTCGTGATCAACGAGGTCGAGTACGACGAAGTCGGCTCGACGGACAAGCAGGAGTTCATCGAGATCCTCAACGTGGGTGGCCTCCCGGTCAACCTCGCGGATCACAAGCTCTATCTCGTCGACGGTGAGGGCAGCACGGGCGACACGCTCTACTCGATCGTCGACCTCTCGACGGCCGGCACGCTCAACCCGGGCCAGTACCTCGTCGTCGGCGACGCCGACGTCGCTGTCCCCGCGGGCGCGAAGAAGATCACGTTCCACGGTCTGTACAACCAGATCGAGAACGGCAATCCCGATGGCGTTGCCATTGCCACGTCCACGACGCTCGTCGACGTGCTCTCCTACGGTGGCCTCATCACCACCGCACCGCTCCCCGGCGTGGGCAACGTGAGTCTCGTCGAAGGCGCGCGCACCACGGCCAAGGATAGCAACACGGTGGTTCGCTCCCTGAGCCGCCTCCCCAACGGCACCGACACGAACAACGCCGCCTCCGATTGGAAAGCGACGCCGAACGTGACGCCCGGCGCTGCGAACAACTAGTTCGCACCATCTCGCGCCGGCTCGCACGAGCCGAGTCGGCGCGAAACCGTTAGGAAACAAAGAAACTCCCTTTCATGACGCTTTGCGGCGCTGAAAGGGAGTTTTCCTTTAATTGAGGGATTCCACTCTCGCGGGCAAGACAATGTCGGATTCAGGGAATGTTGCAGCCGCAAGCGATCAATTCGTCGGACGAATAGATGAATTGTACGCTTCATCATTTCAGAACTTGACCGATATGAAATGCACTGTTACGCCCGCTGTTCCTTAACGCTTCTTCAAGCAACTTCTTGTGATTCGCGTTGCGTATCGGCGCTGGTGAAGGGGAAGAGCGGTATATGTCCGACAGGGAGAGGGTAGATACCCCCCAGTCAAATTTTCGTCCCTAGCCCACAGACGAAAACAGACCTGCTGCTCGACTTTCATCCCGAGACACACATTGGACAGCGTGCAACCACCAGCACGCACAACCGGAACGGAAACGGAAGGGGTGCTCCATGCGTAGTCTCAAACTTGATCGTGCGTTTCGTCTCATTGGTCTCTTTGGTGTCGTTGCCTTGGCAGCAGCTTGCTCGGCGTCGGACCGCAGCGATGATGGGTCGGAGGGCAGTGGGCCGGATCAAAGCACTGCAAAGGAAGAAATTCGCGCTGCACTGAATGCTCTTCCTCAAGCCGAAGTCGTGGACAAGGATGCGTTGGGGATTCCGAGCTTCATCACCGGAAATCTCGGCGCTGCAGCAACGGGCAATCTGACCGAAGCTGACGTGCAGGGCGTGGTCGCGGCAGTTGCCCCGGCATTCCGCGCCAAGGTTGGCGAGTTGCGCTTCAAGACGGCGCAAGTCGACGACCTGAAGGACGTCCACTACCGCTTCACGCAATTCAAGAATGGTCTTGAAGTCATTGGCAGCGATTTCATCGTCCACACCCGCAATGGCGTCGCGTACGCGGCCAACGGCAATGTGCGCGGCGATCTCGCGGCACCGTCTGACGCGAAAATCTCCGCCCAGGCGGCGATCGCGAAGGCAGGCGGCCTCGCGGCTTCTTACGTCAACAATCTGTCTGCAAGCGCGCAGCCGGAACTCTTCTACTACCGGCAGGACGATCGCCTCGACCTCGTCTACAAGACCACGGTCAAAGGCACGGAGGCCAACGGCACCCCGATTGTCGACGACATCTTCGTCAACGCGGTCGATGGTTCGGTGGTCGCGCGTCATCCGCGCATCCACTCGGCCCGGAACCGCGAAGTCCACAATCTGAATCACGGCACGAGCCTCCCCGGACCGCTGGCGCGTTCGGAAGGCGGAGCCACGGTCTCCGACCAGACGGTCAATATCAACTACGACCACCTTGGAACGGTCTACGACGTTTACAAGAACGATTTCGGTCGTGACTCGTTCGACGGCGCCGGCGCCAAGCTGATTAGCTCCGTCCACTACAGCAACAACTACGTCAACGCGTTCTGGGACGGCACCCAGATGGTCTACGGCGACGGCAATGGCACCGACGCTTCGAACCTCGCCCACTCGCTCGACGTCACGGGCCACGAGCTGACCCACGCCGTCACCGAGCGGACCTCGAACCTCACCTACTCGGGTCAGTCCGGTGGTCTGAACGAGGCCACGTCGGACATCTTCGGCGCGTACATCGAATGGGTCCGCGACGGCCGCGGCACCCCGCAAAACAAGACGACGTGGACCGTCGGCGATGACGTGTGGACCCCCTCCATCCCCGACGACGGCCTCCGCTACATGTACGATCCGAAGAAGGACGGCAGCTCCATCGACTGGGCACCGGACTTCGCGAACCAGGACGTGCACTACACGTCGGGCGTTCCGAACCTCGCGTTCTACCTCCTCTCGGTGGGCGGCACGCACCCGCGCGGCAAGTCCAACATCAACGTCGCGGGCATCGGCATCGAGAAGGCCGCCCAGGTCTTCTTCCGCGCCAACACCACCATCTGGACCTCGGGCACCACCTATGCCCAGGCGAAGACGGGCACCGCGCAAGCGGCGCAGCAACTCGGCTACACGGCGGCGGAAATCGACTCCGTCAACAAGGCGTGGGAAGCGGTTGGCGTCGGAGCAACGACTCCCCTCCCCGATGCGACGACCCTCACCAACAACACGCCGGTCACGGGCATCAGCGGCGCGCGGCTTTCCAAGAAGTACTACAAGATCACGGTGCCTGCCGGCAGAACGTCGCTCAAGGTTACGACGGTGCCCGCCAGCGGCACCAACGATCCCGACGCAGACCTCTACGTCGCCAAAGACGCCGCGCCGACCACCACCCAATCCGGCAACAAGTCGGAATCGTCGACGAACACAGAGACGGTGACGATCAACTCGCCGGCCGCGGGGACGTACTACATCCTCGTCTACGGCTACAGCGACTTCTCCGGCGTCACGCTCAAGGCCGCGTACTGATCTAGAGAAGCAGCCTCCCTCGAGGAAGCCGCTGTGAACCCCCGGCCGCACCATAAGGGTGCCGTCGGGGGTTTTCATTTGACCCGCGGTCCCCCAGTCAACGCGGGAACCACAAATGATGTCGTGCCATCACCCAGGCCACGCCGAAGAGCGAGCTCTCGAGAGCTGAGCTACACTGGCACGCAGGATGTCGGCATCAGCAAGGAAATTGGTAGCAGGCGCTCTTTGGTTGCTCTTCGCGCTCGCGTTGTCTTGCGGTTCCGCGGACAATCCAACGGGACCCGGGCCGGACGCAGGCGCGGATCGCGGCGTGATTCCCGATCCAGATATCGTCGCGCCTGAACTCAGCTTTCGTGTCCCCGCCGATGGCGAAAAGAATGTTTCGACGAGGACCGCTATTCGGGCCGTCTTTTCCGAACCGGTCAAGTTTGGCGCGACTCCCCCCGTCCTCTCGGCCAATGGTGCCCCCATCCCGAGCAATGCCTCGCTCTCGAGCGATGCTACGGCCATGACCATCGTACCCTCCGAGGAGGTTCCGCTCCCGGCGGCGATGTCCGTAGATTTTGCTGGGGTCACAGACCTTCGGGGCAACGCGCTGATTCGTCCCCCGTGGAACTGGACGGTGCCGCTGTGGCTTCCCGTTGGGGCTCCTCTCGATTCAGGCACTTTCAAGTTTCCGTCCATAGCCGCTGGCCCCGGCGAAGGCGCTAACGTCCTGTCCGCGAATGCCAGAGATGCCGATGGCCTCTACGATCTCGTCCTGCATCGAATCGGAGCCCCCACAAGCACGTGGTCCCCAACTAGAACCTTGGCGGTCATGCAGTCGATGCGTGTAGACACGCTCGTCGATAACGACGGAGTCCTCGTAACCGCATTCTTGTCGAGCGATAACAAGGTGCGCGTTCTACGAAACGGTGAGGAATGGCCGGAGGGCTCCAGGTTCGCGTCCGTCAGCAATGCGGGCTTCGCACTCGGCTTGGATCCAGACGGCATGCTCTTCCTCGCATACGATATGCCGCGCGGGGATGAGGGCGGCACGGATGTCAATGTCGTGACCCTTCCGCGCGGAGCACAAAATTGGGTTCCCATGCGGCTTGTCAAGACGCCACCCGAAGAGAAGAGTTCGCATCTCCTGAGTCTCACCCTGGACAAGAGGGGCACACCGTATGTCGCCTACCTCGATGCATCTCCGTCGGAGCTTGCTCACGTCCGAGTCTGGACGACGAGCGAAGCGTGGGTCCCGCTTGGTAGTCCTCTGAACGGCGAAGGCGAGGAAGTGAAGCATGTGAGCATCGCGACAGACGACGCCGCAAATGTGTTTGCTTTGGTCAATTTTGCCGAACGGGTGCTGCCGAGGCATCGGGTCCAGATCCTCCGCCTCGAAGGCGCAAAGTGGATCGAATGCGGCCCCAAAATTGCGCAGGAGGATCTGGACAATCCGGCCTTCTTCGCACGCATGCAAAACGGGCATGTCTTTGCAAGCCTTGGTCTAGATCCCAATTTCGAGTTTCTCGATGTGACTCGAAACGGATGGACACGAATCCCGCCGCCGACCCTCGCCCCCGAGGGCAAGAGAGTTTCGGGAGCCATGGGAGGGATAGACCCCCAAGGCGTTCCCTTCATCGCGTGGACTGACTTCGAATCTGGGCGATTGCAGTTAGGACGTCTCAATCGATAGTCGGCCCCAGGTGCCAAGGAGGTAAGCCACCTCGGGACGCGTCCGCAGCGCCATACGGTACAGCCGGGAATTTTTCGTTTAGATTCTTCCGCAGCAGATGAGAACCACCACGGCAATCTCCTCGATGGCGGCAGTAGTGTTCCTGGCATTCGCCGCGCCTACCGCCTGCGGTTCTTCCGACAATACTTCGGCAACCGTCGACGCGGGGCCGGATGGCGAGGTGATTCCGGATCCGGACACCGTCCCTCCGCAGGTTGTCTTTCGAACACCGACCGACGGAGAGGCCAAAGTGGCGCTCAGGAAACCGATTCGAGCCACCTTCTCGGAGACGGTGAAGTTCGGCCCGCGCCCCGCCACGCTCCGAGCCGATGGAGTGGAGATCCCGTGCACGTTCACGCTCTCGGACAACGGCACGGTGATGACAATCACCCCGACAGCGGAACCGCCGGTCCCGGCCACGTTGTCCGTCGAATTTGGCGACGTCACGGATCTTCGAGGCAATCCACTCGTCAGGCCCCCTTGGACCTGGTCGGTTCCGCGATGGCTCGAGATCGGAAACAGCTTTCCGTCGGGTGGCCTGTATCCCATGCTCGCGGCCGGGCCGGGCGAGTACGTTCATGTTGCCGCATTGTTCGATGAACCGGCGCGCACGTTTCGGCTCTATCAAACCAGCACGCCCACCACGTCGTGGCGCGCGCTGGCGGACAGCAGGAATCCCACGCCGAACGCGACCATCGCCGTCGATGCCGACGGCAGCATCGTAGCTGCCTTCGCGAGCGAAAGCGGTGAATCCGTTTCTGTCGCGCGGTACACGACGAGCATCTGGAAAACCATCGGCGGGCCCTTTCCTCTGGCGATCAATGGAAGCTTTTCGCTCGCGTTCGACAAGCGAGGGACACTGATCCTAGCGTATGACGCTGCCGCCGGAGACGGAGCCGCCAACGTCATCGTGCAAGCCCTGGAACCGTTGGGTGAGCCTTGGCAATGGTCACAACTACGTAACAGCGTAAACGATCCTTCCACGGAGAAAGCCGCGTATTTTCAGTCGCTCACATTGAACTCCGAAGGCATTCCGTACGTTTCCTATCGAACCGAGCGGCCAGTCGCAGGTGAGGAAGGGACCATCTTGGAAGGCCACGTTCGCGCTTGGACGCAAGGTCAATGGCAACCCATCGGCGACTCCGTCAGCGCGCCCGACGAAGACGTGAGGTCGTTGATGGTCGCCGTGGATGCCACGTCCTCACCGTTCGCGATAGCTCAATTGTCGAATCGGTTTTTGCCCAAAGCGCAGATGCGCATTTTGCGCCTCGAGAACTCGAAGTGGACCCTCGTCGGGCCCGAACTCGAAGGGAGAAACAACTCCATGTTCTTCGGACGAATGCGAGACGGCCATTTGTTCGCCTACGTCTCCGTCGATGGAGACCTCCGCACATTGGACGTAGCACGCGAGGGATGGACGCGAATCCCCCTCGATGCCGTAGGGCCGTTCAACGGCGCTGCTGGCACCCTCGACCCCACGGGCATTCCGCTCATCGCGTGGATTACCGAGCCGGGGAACCTGAGTGTGCTGCGCTGGAATCGGTGACTCTCTCACCGGCGATGTCTCGATCACATTGCCGGCTAAAACTCTTGCGCCTGCTTCGGAAGGGTACTTTGGTTCCACAGAGGAGCCAGCTCCCCAGCGAAATATCGTTTACCGCTTTTCGCGCATAATCCTTTCGAACTCGACGACTGCATATTCTTCGGCCATCGTCCAAATATGACCGTCGCAGTAATCCACTTGGGCGCGAATGGCGCCGGGTGATACTCCTCGCTCCTGCGCGTCGTAGTCCTCTACTTGAAACGCCCAATACCGCAGACACTCTTCCTCCATGAGCGGACCGTAACGCTTCGGACGCCCCACCATTCACTCGAACTATGCATTGACCGAGATCGGGAGCTTGGATGCACTCACCTCCGTCGCCGGCGGCATCAACATGGCAGACAACCGAAAGCCGATCTCGGGGACAGCTTCAACGTCACCGAGAACGCGACCCTTCCCACGTGCCAACCGACGCGCCCCGCCGATCGTCTTGCGAGGGCGGGCCGTGATACGGCACCGATAGGACGCGGATCAGCAGCCGCCGCCTGGGCGGGCAGGTCGCACCGATTTCAAAAGCTGCTCGTCCAGCTGCTCGAAAATCGCGGGCCCGCCCATCACGTTGCCCAGATGGCGGGCCGCGGTGATCCCCTCGCCGAGGAGCGATGAGGTGTTTTCCAAACTACCGCCCTGCCCCTCGCCCACGGTGAGGATGCGGTAGCTGCAGTCGCCCCCGTCCACCACCCACCGCGTGATGGTCCCGATGAAGGGGTGATTCCACTGGGTCGTGTTGCGCGCCCAGCCGTCGCCGCGCTCGAAGGTGACGCAGCCCACGGGCAAGTTGAAAACCGGGTCGACGACCCAGCCCTTCGTCGCGTTGGGATCGTCGCCATCGCCGCGCAGGGCCGGGGCGGTGGGGCCGTTGAAGCGCTGGAGGGCGGCGTTGGCCTCTTCCCATGTCGTCCCGGCGGGGAGTCGTTCGCTGATGAGCGCATAGCGATGGGAGCCGGAGGATACATTCTCGAACAGTGTGCCCGTGCTCGCGGTGCGCGTGTCGTGGGTAGCGCCCTGAGCGAACTCCCCCGAGCGAAAGACTCCGCGCTCGAAGTTCGCGCCCGGCGATTGTGCCCCTGGAATGGCGCCGCTCCCGGCCTCGTTGGCCTCGCACGTCGTGAGTAGCTCGATGGGGCGCTCGATGAGACGCATCACGCGCTCGCCCACGGAGACCTCGCTCGCAAGCGGCCGCGACTCCTCCATGAGTTGGCTGCCGCCGTTCACGAGCCCCTCGCCCAGCGTACGGATCGGCATGCCCGCAGGTGTGAGCGACGGCAGCTTCTGCGCGACGCGGCGCTGGAACGGGAACGAGCGCGTTGTCCGCGTGCGATCGTCCGTCAAGGTGAGCTCGGCCCCGGCGACGACGTAACGCCCCCATTCGCCACACGCGTCGATGTCCGCGGAAACGCGGCACTCGGGCATGTTTTTCCAAAGCCAATAGCGCTGGTCATCGAAAAAGGAGAGAAGGGCCATATCGCCCTTTCCGTCGATGGCGTCCATGGAATAGACACCGCGCACACCGGCTTCGGCGCCGTCGCGCTCCTCCTCGTTCGTGCGGCATCCCGCATAGCCTGCGGGTACGAGGGTGAGCGCTGCAAGCAGCATGGCCACGCGTCCGGCGATGTCTCCCCAGATTCCCTTTCTCATTCCGCCCCCTCACTCCTTTGCAGGGTGCGGACGAGCGTGCAATCTTCCCGCCACGGTGTTCTGCGCACCGCAGCCGCACATATCTGCGGCATTCGCGCACTCAGCGCGGGCGCGGGCGGAACTCGGCGTTCCGCGGCGGAACGCCCGATTCCATCCGACACGGCTCGGGCTAATGCGACCCCATGGCCGACATCGCGCCAAAGACCACCGCGCCGACCGCGATCAGTGCGTAGGCAACGATCATGAGCAAGGCGGCAATGCCGCAGAATTTCCAAAACGACTTCTGATGCCCCAGCGCGAGTCCCAAATCGGCGGGAGAACGGCTGGTCACGAGGTTGGAGATGCTGCTCGCGTACTTCGTCAATTTGAAGGCAGGGTAAACATAGATACCGCCAATGGGCAGATAGAACACCCCCAAGAGCGCGACGTTGAATGGCGGCTTCGCGCCCGCCGAGTTCTCGGGCATGAAGGCTCCCACCGCGACCATTCCAAGTCCGATGAGCAGCATGAACCCCGCGGCGATGAACATCATGATGCCGACGACCAGCACCCATGGCCGTGTTTGCCGAAGGGTCTCGATGGCCAGATCGCTCACGGGCGCCGGATACGGCGACGCCCCGTACGCGTTGGGGTGCGCCCCCTCGTGCATGTAGCTCACCGGCGCCTGGTACGGGTTGCTCGGGTTGGGAGCGTTCATCGTCGCCCAACGTACGCGGGTGCTTGCCTCGTCGCAATCGACGTCATCGCAGAAGCGCGGCGCTCGTGGCCACGCAATCAGAGCCTCAGAGCGCCTTTTCGAGCTCAGTCGCGGCGGGCAGTTGCCCAAAGTTGCGAAATTGACCTTCGGCAATCGCAGCCAGCGTGAGGTCTTCGCCGCCGAGCAACACGCCACGCAGAAAGACCTGGGGGAACGTTGGCCAGCCGCTCCAGAGCTTGATGGCGAGCCGCTTCTTCCAGCCCGAGAAGTAGCTGCCATACTCCAGGTACGTAAAGGCGATGCCCGCAGCGGTGAGCGCTTTCCGGACCTTTTTGACGTGCGGGTTCTGCGCCATCCCCACGACGACCACCGGCGAGGTGCCCATCGCGTGCTCCACCTCACGAATGACGTCCGCATGAAACGCGGACATCTTGTGAAGTGCCGCCGGGGCGATCCGCGCCGGATCGAGGTACGGTTTTTCAGCTCGGGAGCCGTCGGTGGGAGGTGCCATGGACCGCTATCTTAGGCCCGCACCGCCGTTCGGCAGCCCCACGCGAGGACGATTCACGAATCTTCACACTCTCACCAATCGCCCCGCCCCACGGTAAACCTCCCGCATGATTCTCATCGCATTACCGCGGCGGAAAAAGTTCAGGGAATTGTGACGAAGGAACAGTGGCGCAATCGTCATAGCTGCACTCCCAGTTTACGTCGCGACCCACGCGGCATTTTTGCGAGGCGGTGACCGGATCGCCGGAGAATTGGTGCACGTGCACGTTGCGAAATCGATCTTCGATGCAGCTGGCAATCAATGTCCCGACCACGGACAACGGCTGATCGACGTGGGCGACGAGCGCGTGGCCATCTTGCTCGAACGTCGTCGTGACCACCACGGCCACGGGAAAACCATTGTAGCAATTGCGAACCGTCTCGCAGGCCGCCACCAACGCGTCGGATGCGCTGGTGCGATCGAACGGGATCTCGACCGCGCCGCGATCCCGTGGGGCGCCGCTCGGCGCGGCTTCGGGGTCAATCGTGAATACCGTTTCATCGAATTTGGCGAGGTTGACCGCGGCGCTGCCCACGCCGCGGTTGGCGCTGGAGCCACCGCACGCCGTGACCACCGAAAGGAACAATCCGAACAGCGCGGCCGAATCCTTTTTCATGGCACTCCTGGAATGCGCTGGTCGAGAACGACCGATTCCCGAGCGGTCAGGAATGACCCGGACGCGAAAAAAGTGCTTAGCTCAACCGCAACGCATACGCATCGGTTCATCGCTCGGTCGTGTCCTCGTCGGCAGCTCCAGGTCCATCGGCCGGACACGGCGGCGAGTTGCGAAGAGAATACGTCCCACGTTTACCTGCACGTCACGAGAGACGCGCCACTGTCGGCGCGATACTCCGGATTGGCCGCGCGCGGTCTCGCTCAGCCCCGCGGGGGCTCGCTGCGTTTCAAGGCGCGTTCCAGCTCGCCGCGTGCGGTGCGGAGGCGGTTGTAGACGAGGCTTTCCGAGATTTCGAACGTGCGCGCGATCTCGGAGACGGGCTGCTCTTCGATCTCGTAAAGAACGAGCACCGCGCGGCGGTCGAGCGGAATCGTCGAGAGCGCAACATCGAGGCGGGCAAGGCGCTCACGGCGCGAGATGGCCCCGGTCTGCTCTGCATGAACCGTGAGAAGCGCCATGGCCTCTCCGCCGTCCGCATCCTCCGGGTGACGCCGCCGATGGCGCCGCGCGTCGGCGGCTACGCGCAGCGCGATCTGAAAGAGCCAGGCGCGCGCTCCGTAGCCATGATCGACGAATTCGGTGAACCGGCGGTGGGCGATGACGAAGACCTCCTGGGCCCTGTCCTCGACGTCTTCCTCGCGCACGCCGAGGCGGCGCAAGTTGCGGTGAATGAAGTGGACCTCGTTGTCATAGAGACTGCGAAAGCTGGGTGCGACAGAACGAGACAAGGCCGCATCACTGAGCATGGATGATGAGCATTCGCTAACACGCCACGTCCATCGACGCTAGCGAAGCGTGATCTCCCTTGGAGTTCACACATACCGCAGTTTTTTTCGTGCGATTTGCGACACCTCCCTGTCGGCGTGGTGCCATCAGCAGACATGTGATCGTCGCGGCCCCACAACCGAACGGATGCGCTTGTCGGCGCGCGAGAAATGCGCGTGGCAACCGCAGCCACCGTGCCGGCCGCAACGACCACGGGTGGCCAGCAACGACTACGAACTTTTCACGCGCGCATTCGCTCCCAAGAAACGGAAGCTCGTCACCGCATACCGAATGGCATCACGCACCGCCTCGGGCGCTATTGGCTTTTTCAATACCGGAACATCGAGCCGCTGCAGGGCAGCGTGGGTAATACCGGTCAAGAAGATGAATCGAAATCGCCAACTCGGATCGGTCGTGCGCAACGTTTGATACAGCTCCAATCCCTTTTCGCCGCGCAAGAACTCGGAAACGATGACGTCGGGCGGAGGCTCGGCGCGGGCACTGCGCAATGCTTGTTGGACGGAAACGACATATTCGGCTTCCATCTCTTCGACGACGACGGACTTGCGATAAAACGAATGCGATGCGGGATCGTCGTCCACGAAAAGGATACGGCAACGCAAACCCGGCGCCTTGCGTGCGGAAAGCGTCGTTTGCGGATCGAATACCCCGCTCGTGCGCACGGTGCCGCTCGAACGCGTGCGCTGGCCATTCAACCATGCGGTGACTTCGCGCACGAGGTGCGTGAGGTCTGGGCTCTTTTGAATGTAGCCATCCGCCCCGCAGGCCAAAACCTTGAGACGAAGTGTCGGCGCAGGCAGGTTCGAGTGAAGCAGTACGATCGTCTCGGGGCGCGTGTCGGCGCGCGAGAGGATTCTTGCGATGGCGTCTGCCGTGAGCCCACCGTCTCCCGCAGACGAAGAAGAAGCAACCGATGCCCCAGGCCCCGCTCCTGCTTTGGGGGCCGCTCCTGGAATGGCATTGGTGTCCAGCAAAACGAGATCGGGCCTGACCCGAAGTACGGCCGATACCGATCCCTGACGCCCGTGACGTGTGAGAACGCGACAGCCCGCGGTACTCAATGCTCCGCGGATTTGTTCCAGATCCGATTCACTGTCGCCGATGACCAAGACGGTGTGCCCTGCGCCATTCAACGTGCCACCTCCCCGCATGCCCCCCATCGGCGAGCGCACTCAGGCCAACAACGCCCATGCACTTGGCCGACGGAGAGGAGCCCCTCCATCCATCCATCCCGTATTCGACCCTTACAAGCCTACAGCCGATCCTGCCTCACCACCGATGAAAGCACCTTCAGAATGAATACAGTGCGCACGCGCAGCCGCGACGCAACCTCTACTGCAACATTCTCTCGATACGGTGCTGCTACCCGGGTCGGTATTCGACCTCGCGGGCAGGCTCGGAGCAGAATTTTCGACCTCCCGAGGCCCGATGTGCGGGCCTCCGTCTTCACGCGAAGCCGAAAGGGGAGGGATTCAAGCCGTTGCCGAACGGGATCCTACTTGGAATTAATGAAGTGAAGTTGGCACTTGGAAAATCACGGTTCCGTCGAACCGGGCATCTTCTTCACTTCGTCGCGTGCGACCTTCCACGCGCGCTGCACCACCCAGGAGAGCGAGCGTTGAAGCCGTGTCGCCTCTTGCTGAATTTCGACGAGCATCGACTCAGGGAAGTACAAGCTTTGCTTTCGCTTCTCGGATTTCGATTCGGTGGACATGGCGTGAGCTACTTTAGTACGGCGCGAGCGAAGATCCTACCCTTCATCACGGTCCACTCGGCAACGTGAAGAAAAAGGTGGTGCCCGTCGCGCCTGTTTCCGCCCAGAAGCGCCCACCGTGTGCCATCACGATGGCCTTGGCGATCGCAACACTTAAGCCGATGGCGTGACCATCGCGGTCGCGCTGGCGCGTATTTCCAGCGAGCAGTCGGTCGAGCTGTTCGCGCGGTATGGATTGCCCTTCATCGCCGACACCGATTTTGACTTCGCCGGGCACCGACTCGAGGTGCAAGGTGATGCGCCCCGCACGTGGCGTGACGCGCACCGCATACGCGATGAGGCGCGACAGGACATGCACGATGCGCCGCCGATCGCAGGTGACCGATAGCCGCGGTGCAGCACCGCGCATCAAGGTGAGGCCCTTCTCGGCGATGGCCGAGCGGTTCATTTCCACGGCCTCGAGGACGACGGCCGAGGGGTCATGTTGCTTCGTGTCGAAGGCCACCGTGCCGGCCTCGAGCTGCGCCAGGTCGATGAAGCTTTGGAGGAACGCGAGCATGCGCTCGGAGGTGCGCCAGACATTTTCCAGGCGCTGTCGGTCCACGTGCGATTCCTGAGGAACCGTCTTGAGGAGAATGCCCACGTCGTTGATGACCGAGGCCAACGGATTTTTCAAATCGTGCGAGAGGACGTCGAGCAAGTCCTCCTTCATGCGAACGGAGCGCTCCGCGTCGCGATAGAGCCACGCGTTCTCGATGGCCAAGCTGGCCCGGCGCGCGAGCTCCTCGGCGAATTCGCGGTCGCTGGGGCCATATCGGCGGTTGGAGGCCGTGGAGCCCAGCGAGAGGGCGCCCACGACGGCGCCGCGCGCGAACAGGGGCACGTGGATCATCGAGCGAAGCTCGAGGCGGCGGAAGATGGCGAAGAGCTCGTCGTCGTCTTGGCCGAAATCGCGTGAGGCCGTGCGGGCGGCGAGGACCTCGGACAGCTCCGTGGTCAGTTCGCTTTCGCCCGTGGCCATGACCCGACCCGGGCCGATGGAGTCGTCGGGACGCGGCGGCCGTTGGTGGGCGAGCTGCCAGGCGATGGCCACCTTCGACGGGTCGGAGTGGGCGAGTTCGAGGCGATGGATGTCGGCCAGCGATTCACCGGTCAGGTCGACGGCGAAGAAGTCCGCGACCTCGGGCACGGCGATTTTCGCCAGACTGGCCAAGGTGGATTCGTAGTCGAGCGACGAGGCGAGCACGCTGCTGGCCTCCGCGAGAAAGCGAATCTGCACCTCGACGCGCTTGGTCTCGGTGACGTCGAGCACCGCGCCGGCCATGCGGATCGGGGTGCCGCGCCCATCCCACTCGGCCTGGCCGCGCGCCGAACAGGTGCGGTAGTCGCCCTCGGGGCCGCGCACGCGGAAGGTCACGAGGAAGGGCGCGCGGCGATCGAGGTGCGCTTGCAGGGCGGCGGAGACCCGCGGGCGGTCCTCCGCGTGGACGCGTGCCATGAAGGCATCGAGGCTGCCGCGCATCGCTTCGCGGGCCACACCGAGGATGGCCAGCATGCGGTCCGTGTACTCGACGGTGCCGGCGCGGATGTCCCAGAACCACAGGCCATCTTCGGCGGCTTCGGCGAGGAGCCGGTGCCCCGCCATGCTCTCGTGAAGCGCGGTGTGGGCACTCTTCGCCTCGTCGGTGAGCCGCTGGACGAGCTCTCGCAGCTCGTGGACCTCGATTTCGAGCTCGCGCCCTCGCTCCGCCGATGCCGGAACGACGCTTACGCGAGACTCGGCCTTGTCGCGATCGGCGGAGTTGCCGCCATCTTCTTCGCGTTCGGGCGATGCGGATTCCTTCTTCGGGCTCAATTCGAACATGGGTGAGGTGTGCCGTCAGCCGCCAATTCTTGCTGATGACCGCGACGCCGCGCTCGTCGCGTGCCCGCGCAGGAACTTCCACGCGGGCGACGTGTCCAAGTTGGAAATGGGCAGAACCTGACGCCGAGACGGACCTACTCCTATTTAACCACGGCACGGCGCCGCGCGCCGCGCCGTTCTTGCAATTTGCTAGGCAAGGACGCCTCATGCACGATGGCCTCTCCACGTGAGCTTCGCGGACGCCAGTGAATCCAAGCTGATCGAGCGACTCGTTCGCCGCGACGAGCACGCGTTCAACGAGCTGGTGCGGCTCTACGAGCGGCGGGTCTTTTCGCTGGTGCTTCGATTCATCGGCCACCATGCCGAAGCCGAAGAGCTTTCCCAGGAGGTCTTCGTGCAGGTCTTCAAGGCCATCGGGAGCTTTCGCGGCGACAGCAAACTTTCAACCTGGATTTACCGTATTGCGATTAACTTATGTAAGAATCGCACCAAGTACCTGAAGCTGCGCCAGTCCAACGAAGCGCCACCGGATGAGGGCGAAAACGTGTCGCGCGGCTCGAACACGGGTCACGTGGACCGGCCCGACGAGGCCCTGGCCGGAAAACAATTGGAGCGGATCGTTCAGCGATCCATTTTGCGGCTGGAGCCCAGTTTTCGGGAGTGCCTCATCTTGCGCGACGTCGAAGAGCTCAGCTACGAGGAGGTGGAGCAGATCACGGGCCTCGCCGCCGGCACCGTGAAGAGCCGCATCTTTCGGGCGCGTGCCATGCTCAAAGAGATGGTGGAGCGCGAGCTCGGGGAGAAAATCGGATGAGCAACGAGCACGACGACGAGTCGGAGGTGTCCGAGGCCGAGCTCGCCGAGCAAGAGCGGGCCATGGAGGCGCTGCTGGGCAAGACGGCCAAGGGCGACGCGGCTGCGGAGGATGCGGCGCGCTCCGAGGTGGTGCTACGCGGGGTGCAACGAAAGCTGCGCGAGCGCTCGCGGGGGAAATTCTATGGCGACGGATGGAGCACGTCGCCGCTGCGTACGAGCTACGGGCTCGTGGCGTTGGTCATGCTCATGATCCTCGCCGCAGCGTATTTCGCGTTGTCGCCGACGGGTCTATCGGGGTAACCGCTTTCAGCCGACCCAGCGCGCGAGGATGACGGTGATGTTGTCCGGCCCGCCATTGGCGTTTGCCCCGGCAATGAGGCGGCCCGCCGCCGTCTCGAGATCCGGCGCGGTGGAGACCATCTCGAGCATCTCGGCGTCGGTCACGGGGCCCGACAGGCCGTCGGAGCAAAGGAGGTACGTGTCGTTCGCCCGCGGCGTCTCGAACCGCGTGTCGACCTTCACGGTGTCCTTCATCCCGAGCGCGCGCACGATGACGTTCTTGTGCGGGAAGTTCGCAATCTCCTCGGGGGTGAGGCGCTTCATCTTGATGTAGTCGTTGAGCAGCGAGTGGTCCTCGGTCAGCTGCTCGATTTTGCCGTCGCGGATGCGATACCCGCGCGAGTCGCCGACGTGGGCGATGTACACGCCGTCCTCGACGGCGAACATGGTCACGATGGTGGTGCCCATGCCCCGCTTGCCTGCGTCCCGCTGGGCGGTCTCGTAGATGCGGAGGTTCGCCAGCTTGATGCCGGTGATGAGGCGGTTCTCCTCGTACCCCTTGGAGCGGTCCATCTTGTACGGCCACGTCCGCTCGGGATCTTGCGCGGTGGAGAGGAAGAACTCCCGCATCGCGTCGACGGCCATTTGGCTCGCCACCTCGCCCGACGCGTGGCCGCCCATGCCATCCGCTACAATGTAAAGGCCACTTTCCTCGATGATGGAAAAGTTGTCTTCATTGTGGTTTCGCTTCTTGCCAACGTCGGTTTTGCCGGCAAGTTCAATCCGGAGCGGTCTGGTCACGACCTCACCCACCCCTACGTTACGCGTTACCACCCGGGAAGAGTGGCAAGGCGCAGGCAGAGGTGTCAAGGTCCTCGCGCACCCTGAAGGTACGATAGGGGCCGGCTCGGTTGGGGATCACTGAAAAAATCGGGCAAATGATGGGCTTGGTGGCGTTCCGAGCCATCTTCGATGTCCGAACGACGGGTGGATCAGTTGCAGCCCATCACGACGCCCGCATCGTCGACCGGAAAGCCTCCACACGTGCGCACCGTTCGACCGCGGCAACTCTGGGTCACGCAGGCGCCGGCGTCGCCGCAGTCACCATTGGTCTTGCAGGCGTGCCGCCCCGTGCCCTGCGCGGCGCGCGCGCAGTTGGCGGTGCTCTGGCATCGGTTGCCCACCTCGCCGCTGCCGGAGAGTCCGCCGGCGAGACGCACGCAGCAAACCTGCGGTGACCCCGCGTCCGCGCAGTCGACCGCTTCGTCGCACTCGATGCGGGTACCGTTGGCGCAATTGCCACCGCCCCCGCCGTCGCGCCCCCCACCGCCATTGACGTCGTTGCACGACTGGGTGCCGCCATCGGGGCGGATGCAGCAGTACTGCGCGGGCGCGCTGCACGAGCTCGAGCCGCAGGACACGAGGCCCGGATCGGAGACGGCCTGCGCATCGGTGCCGGCATCTTGGTCGCCGCCGCCCGTGTCGGGCAGCGAGCCCGTATCGGTCTTCCCATCGGTCGATGCGTCGACGTTGGGCACCGACGAGTCGTCGTTGCTGCACGCGAGAAAGCCGGCACTCGCCGCAAGGGTGGTGATTCCCAAAGCGATCGCAAGGCGCATCGTGTTCATGGAGGGCTCCTAGTCGAAGTGTCGAAGTGAAGAGGGGCGCGGTTGGACGACGAAAGCCGTCGAGCACCCGAGAACGGGGCGGCGACGGCTTTCGAGAACGGCGCGAGTGTAGCTTGGTTTTAGCGCGAGTGCGAGATCGAGGCGGGGATCTCAGATGTCCGTGCAGCCGGCAATTCCGCCGCACGTACGAATCTTCACGCCGCCCGGACATTGCTGGTACTTGCAAGTCGAACCGGTGCACTCGGAATCGCTCTTACAAATCTGACGCTGAATGTCACCGGGCGGGCCCTGATTGGCGCACGCATTCGAGGCCACGCAGCTGGAGGTGGCCTTGCCTCCGCTGGTCTTGGCGCAACAAACCTGGTTCGCGTTGCAGTCAGCCTTCTCGTCACAATGAACGCGAGCCGCCCCCGTGCACTGATTTTCGTTGGCGTTCGGATCACAACTCTGACCACCATCCGACTGCACGCAGCAGAAATTGGCCGACGACGAACACGCCTGCCCGTTGCACTGGATGAACCCTTTGTCGGAAACAGCGCCGTCACCGCCGCCTCCCGAATCGCCTCCGCCACCGGAGTCCCCACCGCCTCCAGTTCCCGTATCTTGATTACCACCACCGCCACCGTCGGGCAGCGAACCATCCGGTCCCCCACCCGACGAAGAATCATCACCGCCGCACGCGATAAATCCGGTGCTGGCCGCAAGCAGGCAAATCCCCAAAGCTGCCGCAAGGCGCATCGTATTCATAATGGTGTCCCCTTCCCTCCCCTGTTGGATATGAAGCAAGCCTTAGCGCGACCTTGGAACTACGGGGGCGCACGAAGGACGACCGAGACTTCTCTGAACTTTTCCGACTCGAGCACAAGGAGCTTCACGGTTTCGCCCACCGAGTGCTTACTGATCCGATCGGCGAGTTTTTCAGGTGTGTCAACCGGATTACCATCTACTGCAACAATTAGGTGGGCAAGCGCCTGATCGTTATTCGTTTTCAGGCCAGCCTTGGCGGCCGGGCTTGCGGGAGCAATCTGCATTACGCGTACCCCACGCGTATTTCCCACGGAATCGGGGGCCCCGACGATGCCGAGCCATGGCGACGGTGCCACGGCGTTGAGCGGCGTCCTCACGAGAAAATTACGAATCGCCGCCACAGGCGCCGCATAAATCGATTGAAGGCATACGCTTCCGTCGACCGGTTTGCATGCACGGACGAGAATTCCCACGACGCCACCCGTACCATCGACCACGGGCGCGCCTACGATGGGACTCCCACGCAATTCGAGATCAAGGGCACCATCGAGTTGCGTTCCATCCTTGGCACGAACATCGACCTTGGCCTTCACCCGACCCGACGTCGGAGCCGCACGCCCACCTGCGAGAAAGACCTTCAACTCGCCGTTGGACGGATCGATCTCGCTGGCCGTCAGCCCATCGGTCCATCGACCCGACATGGGAATGAGCAGCGCCAGGTCCCACACGGGGTCCTTATGGCCGAGCCGCGCCCGCACCACATGCCCATCGGCATACTTCACATCGGCCAGCTCGGCGCCACGCAGCCCGCTCAGGGCCGTGAGGATCCGCCCATCGCCGCCGAGCACCGTGCCCATGCCCAACGTCCGCCCCCCTTCCTGCACTGACACGATGCCCTTCTTGGCATCGGCTGAGTCGTTCACCTTGACCGGCTTGGCCGCGGCGTCGGCAGATGGTGGCGCGGGGGTGTTCGTCGCAGGTGGTGGCGTGGGCTCCGTCCCTGGCAAGGCAGGAAGCCCCGCCGACGCGGTTCCCCCCACGGTAAGAACTGCAAGAATCCCCATAAGAACCGGCCGTTGACCGGATGTGCAAGAAGCGCGTTTCATCGCGTCGATCATGATAGCGCGTACCCGGCTACGCGCACATCGTCCGTGGAAAAGACCGCGCCGGCTCGAGCGTGCGTCCCGACGAGGCATGGCAGGAACCTCCTAAGCTCGCCACGCAACCGACGCGGGTGATAGGCCGATGGGGTCTTGTGACGACGGAGCCATGGCTCCGTCAAAAAGGCACAACAAGTCGACATCCCGGCAAACGAGCGCGCCGTCCAGAAGGGAGGCGCGGTCCCTGAACGAAGGAGCATACGGCCCGATGATCCATCCCCGACCGAAGTCTCGTATTCATGCGTCGATCTCCTTATCAAAGTACCTGTTCGCCCTGGGGGCGCTCGGTGCCTCGTCCTTTGCGATGATAATAGCGGCATGCGGAAGCGATTCCGGTGACGCGTCCCTGGACGCCAGCACCGACCGTGGTGTCATCATCCAGCCACCGGACCAAGACGACCCCATCGTCGATCCGGCAACGCTTCGCCCCATCGTCATTACGGGGGTAGATTACGCGTGCGCTATCCTCGAAGATCGCAGCGTTCGCTGCTGGGGCTCGAATGCAGACGGCCAACTTGGGAATCCTCAGATCGCTGACCTGCCCGATGGCGGATATACGTTCGATTCTCGACCTGTCGCCTTTCCTCAACGCGCCGCAATAACGGAAGTCGGCACGCTCAGTTCGGGTGGCTTGGTCTTCCCACCGTTCGGCACCGACGTGCAAACGGGGTGTGCCGTACGCTCGGATAAACACGTCCATTGCTGGGGCAGCGATGAATCCGCGGCACTGGGCCGAGGGAGCGCCAGCGAAGATGCAAATTTGTCAAAACGCCCCCACCCCGAGCCGCAACCAGTTACCGGACTACCTCCTTCCGAACAGGTCGTAACGAGTGGCTATTTCTCCTGCGCCTTGAGCACCCTTGCCGTGCGTTGTTGGGGAGGAAATGACGATGATAACAAGTGGTCGGCCAATAGCCCAAAGAAGGTTACGTCTCCCGTGGAGATCGCCCTCCCTTCGCGACGAAGTGCCAAGCAACTTGCTATCGGAACCAGTCACATTTGCGCATTACTGGATGATGCACACGTAGCATGCTGGGGCAGCAATCTAAGTGGTCAATTGGGAACCTCTGCGGCGAGCCCAAATCCGACTCCTACCGTGGTCCCCGGAATCGAGAATGTCGTCGAGCTGAAGGCTGCCAGCGGAATCACCTGCGTTCGAACGGTCGCAGGAGAAGTTCAATGTTGGGGAGCCAATGGCAACGGGAGACTTGGGCGCGGTCCGATGGACGCATCCCAGAGTAGTACACCAGCGCCCGTCGCTCTCCCTGAGGGGAGTCGAGCGCGACAGATCTCCGTGGGAGAACATCACGTATGCGCGATACTCCAGGACCGAACGGTATGGTGCTGGGGCAATAATGAGCTGGGTGGACTCGGTTCCGGTAATACCGACGGAAAAACCATGGTTCCGAGCGAGTCGAGCATCCCAATTGCGGTGCAAGGCTTGCCGACCGGTGCTCTCTATGTCTCGGTCGGTGGTGGATTCACCTGCGCAACACTCGCCGACTACAGCGTAACGTGTTGGGGATCGAATCGCTTCGGAACCTTGGGTCGGGGGACCATTGACACCAGCCCTCATCCCGAACCCGCCCGCGTCAATTTCTGACCTCGAGATGAATCTGCCGTGGGGTGACCTCGACATGTCCTTTATCAAACTCGAGCGCGTGCTTTGTTTGCCTAACTCTAAGCGGAGTAGAACGCGGGCGTCAAAACCGAAAACGACAACTCCGACGCTCCGGTGGGCTCCGCTCTGCGCGCAGACGCCCAGCGTAGGCTTCAGTAGGGTGTCGCGTCGATGATCTCGATCTGGCGCCGCGGCTTTGGTTCGGACTCGTCCTGGGACATACACGACGTCCCCTCGGGCGACTACCGGATCATCCTCCGCGGCATCGGCGATCCGTGGCCCGAGAGGTCGTCTTACGAGGACGACTTTTGGATGACATGCCGCCTGGGCGAAATCGTATTCATCGCCACCCCATACACGCTCTTTGCGCTCGATCCACGCGTCGTGCAAGAGCTGCTCGACATCCATCAGGCCGTATACCCGGCCGCCCGCCATCCGCACGCAGAAGAGCTCTTGCGACAACGACGCCATGGTGAGTACCTGCGCGCCCTCGGGCGAGACCTGGAGGACGCCGTCAAGCATCGTCTACTCCGCGTCGAAAAGCTCGAGCGTCCATGGCCGTTTTTGGATGTCGAAGAGAAGATTCCTTCGAAGCCCGACTCGCCACCCCAGGAGGAAACGGATCTCCCCAACGTCGACATCCTTCTCGACGTGCCCCGCACGAATGCGGATTTGGGGGATACCTATCTCCTGGAAAGTGCCGATGGCTCGTTCTCGAAATCCCTTGGCCGCGGCGCCGCGGTTCGCAAGGATGACGGGACGCTGCTCGTGCGCTTCAAGAACGTCCTCCCCGGGAAGGCGTATCACCTCTTTCAACTGGCCGGCAGCTTGCGCGTTCCCATCTTTCTCAACGTCCCTTTCGGTGCACTCGATAACCACGGAACCGATGCAGCCGCCCCCAAGCCGAGACTTGAGCCCGAGGCACGGACAACCGAACCCGTTCACCAGGCCGAGAATGCGTTGGTCGCGTTGAACGACATCGACCGCAACGAGGATCCCTCCTTCATCGAATCCAACCCGGAAACAGCGCTCGCATGATAACGACCCACATCAGCCGTCCGTTCGAGTTCGTCGAAGTGCTGGATGCGGCTGTTCCGACAGCCAACGAAGCCGAGTGGGGTCCGTATATGCCTCCGAGTGACCCCGCGCCTCGACGAATCACGCAAAGGAGCATTTACGTCTTCTGGCGCCGGGGAAACAAGACGGAGCTCTATGCCGAACTGGCTGCCGATGCAGGCGGCTACCTCAGTGTGCGTGGTGGAGACGTGGCTCGCATCACCGAGCGAAATCAGCGCCCACCCTTTTCGAGGCTGGGCGGGCACCAGTACACTCTTCCGCATACCGTGAACGGGAAACGCGTTCATTACGCCTTCTACGTTAGCTCACTGTTGCTCCCCATCGAGGCCATCCTCGCGTTCGAGACGAATCCACCGCCGTTTCTGGGCCACTTCATCGACGTCAATGACGATGCGAGTTTTGTTCCCGTCCGTTTGTCGAAAGACCTCGTGCGCTGGACCCTTCCAGTCATCGACATGGGATCCCTCGCAACCCGTCTTCAGAATCGATACGAAACGGCATGCAACAACTTGCTCGGCTACACGACAGAATTCAAAGAACAAAACGCGGAGCAGACGCAACGCGTCCGCGAGCGGCACGGCACACTGCTCCTTGCGCAACTCCTTCGCAACGTCATCGATCAGGACCCTGAGAACAAACTCGGACTGAAGAACGAATTCAAGAACGACGACCCGCAAGCCGTCCATCGATTCATCGACGACTACGAAAAGACCGCGAAGCAGCTCATCGACACCCGAGACCGAGCCGGTCAAGAATTATGTCATTTTATTTCGGGGCCAAGCATGCAATTCGTCGACGAGAGTTATCAGCTTTGTGAGAAGGAAGAATATCATAAGTGGCTCGAATTTCGCGCCGCAACACTGTCTCGTCTGAGCGAGTGCCCCGCCGGGCAAGCGTACATCGGGGGGTTGATTGATGCTCCGGACTTCACCTACAGCAATTACGTCCTGCGAACTTCGGCACCCTCGGACGCAATATTCGCAACTGGGCGGAAAGCGCATGCGGCAATCCTCTCCATGTGGAAAGACGCGGCGGCTGCAGTCCTCATCAAGAACTCACCGGCCAGCGTCGACAAGATCGTAAAGTCATTGCATTTGATCAGCAAGGAAGACCTCTTCGAGGTGACAAGAAAAACTGCAGAATACACTTACAGAAAGAAGAACGGGCGCCCTCGGACAGTCACGCACACTGTTACCGAGATCGTTCCAAAGATCGGCGCCGGTGATGCTCTGAAGCGCTGGGCCGAGCATGGCGACGCCACCTGGGGAATGGAACGTCTCTCGGCTGTCATCGAAATAGCGAATCTATGCCTTGCGCTGCAGGGGGTAAAAGATGCCGATGACGAGAAACTCAAGCTGTCGATATGGAACATGGTGGGAGCCTCGCTCGACACAATCAACGTATTTGCCACGCTACTAAAGCTGCTAAGCGAGAAACGTCTCAAGACAGTCGGTGCGCTGTCTGCGATCATTGATATCTATTGCGCATATGAAGAGGCGAAGCACGCGTACAGTCGTGGGGATCAAAGCGCGGCAGCGGGCCAGGGTGTTGTGGCCGTCGGGTCCGGACTTGGGGCCCTTGGCTGTCTCTGCGTCGTGTCCGGCCTGGGAGCAGGAACAACGGTGATCGGAATACCTTTGGCTGCGTTTCTCGAAGTACTTGGTGGCGTGCTCATTGGTGCGGGCTGGGTGATCAGCACGCTAACCGCCGATTCAGACATCGAGCTACTGGTAAACAATTGCCGCTTCGGCAAAAATTTCCCATCCAAGTCTTCAGATAAGTTAAATTGCTACCCTATCCCGTTCTCTGACTGGGCCGATCCCAAGAATGGCGCATCGCATCAGGCCACGGCATTAACGGCACTACTCGCACAGTTCAAAGTAAAAGCGACCGGATACACGGGAATACGTATCACTTTCGGACTTTTGCTCGACGAATCTACATTCGATATGAATTTTACGAGCATATACAACTTGAGTATCCGTCACGCGCCACAGCTTCGCGCAGACCTGAAAGACTACAGTGTCAAACAGGTAGGCAGCCCGCGGTCGATTGAAGAGAACCCCCAAGACCTCTCATTCGCAAAATTCCATGACGATGCCGGTCGTTTGATTCTGGACGTCGAGGCGACTTGGCCGAAGGCGAAGCGCCCTTCGCAGGCATTTCAACATCAACACTGCAGCGTGGATCTACTCCTCCGGCTCGACAAGTCATCGACAGTGCCGTTCGGACAGAAGCCGCTCTCGTATATCGTCCATCGGCTGGAGCGTGGAATCAGCGGAGAAGCGTCGAGCAGCGATTGACTAGACATTGGTAAGATGACATGGCCGATTCGAGCAAGCATCGCGATCCAGGGGCGAAACCACTTAGCGGAGTGGATGGTCTTCAGGAGTTCTGGACGCCAGGTGAGTTCCGGATGGTGATCCAAGAGTCGCGTTGGGGGAACGTCTCTTGGGGTTTCACACTCTTCGTGATCGGTGAAGCCTTCGGTTACACGATCGGACTTCATCTGGCGGGTACGTCTGGTTCCCCGTCGCCCACCGCGCATGCGTTGATCTTCGTACTATCCGCAACATTCGCACTCCTCGCCGTGTTACTCGGACTGGTCGCGCGCGTCCAGGTCATGACGGTTACCTCGCGCGAGATCCGCTCGACGTGGGGGCGCTGGACGAGGACTATGAAGCTCTCCGACGTACAAGAGGTCCGCGTTCACCGAATAAGCGGCAAAGGAGCGCCTTCGTATGAAGTGCTGATCATCGGCCGCGATTTACGCCCATTGCGTCTCCTCGATCGCCGCGGTGAGGAAGGTCTTGCTAGTGCGACTGCGGTCCGGGATCGGCTGCTGTTTGCTATCGCCCACTTCACCGTCCACGCTCTCGACGAGGGGCCGTATCGGGGTAGCGGCCTCACCTAATCCTGTTCGTTGCGAATTTTCGACTCCGCTCGTCGCTACCCTCCGGGGCACATCGTGAACCAACGGATCTGGTAGGTCCTCGATGAAGGGCATCGCGTTGGTAAATGCACTTGCGTTCGAGCATGGCTCGCTGGAATCACCTACGTGATCCTCCGAAAGGATGCCGACCTGTTCGTCGACGCAGTGCTCCAATCGGGACGGCGAGACGTGCGGGGCGATGCCTGAACAAATGGTGAGACGGTAGCTGGCTAAGAAGACTCCCGGCCTTTAGCGGAGAGGTTCGATGGCCTTCAATTGGACAAGGCCTCTTTGAAAATTTGAAGCAACCTCGCCCATGGATGCGGCCGAACTGTGTTGTGCATTGGGATCGCAGGCGATGCGCCTTCCTCAGGGGCTCCAGCGAAATAGACGAGATTGACGCGTTGCAGCCTGTCCTGGGACAGGCTGTTGCTGTCCGGGACAGCTAGAGAGCATATCGATTTAGCATCCTACTGCGAGGAATCCAATTGGCATCGCAAGTGCAATATGGGGTGATATGAAAGACGCAAATACATCCGTGGACGAAGTCATTGACCTCGATGATGAAGACGAGGCTTTGCACATGGCGGCCAATCTTCGTGCGTTGCTGGGGCGAGTTCGGTCTGGGTCGGAGACGTTCGTGGGCTTCGAAATTCCATTGGCCGAGATGTGGCGGTCAAAAGGCTGACCAAACGTCCAGGAACGTCGTTCGTGCCTGGAACTCCGACTATCGTACTTGCCATTAGGTGAGCACCGAAATGGCCTCACGTACGACCATTTCAATCGACGGCGGTCGGTCGGCCCATCGCTCTTCGAGGATCGCTAGGACGCGACGCACCTGGGGCTCTTTGAAGCCCATGGTCGTCAGTGCCCGGAGGGCCACCTCGTGCTCCTGATCGAGCGAGGGGTTCATGCCGTGCAACTGGCCGCGCTGGCGCGGGATCGTCTTCGCTTAGTCCGAGTCGGCGAACGCAATAGTCGAATAGGGAAGAGCTCGCGGATTGTAGATCAAGTCGGCGCTCCTCGACCTCGGCAAGGTAGGCCAACAGGCGTGCGAGGAGAGTGCGGCCTTGGCCGACGAGTGCCCGGACGCTTGAGAGCAACTCGTCGTTCGAGAGATCGGAGAGCTTCATGAATCGTATTTATCATCGTGATTTTCGCCCTCTGGGCTGACGCGCTATCGCCCGATCGCGGGTCTGGAGAAGGCAAGGGACCGTCGACAGCGCGAACGCGTCGCGGTGTGCTTGGGAGCAAGATTGCGCCCCGGTAATTGTGGCGGGTGGGACTCGCGCCGACGGCAATTCGACGAACCATGTCAAGGCAAATCAATGCAAAATACCTCTCATGAGAGAAGCCCTGTCGGTATCGGCACCTCCGTCGACGAATATGGCTCACGCGCACCGGCACCTCCACGACGCAGCTCGCGCTCGCGCAGCATGGATCGACGGCATGGCAGCTTTCTCGGCGATCCCGTAGACGGGTGCGCGTCGCACACCGACCAGACCGTCGCGGCACACCGTCGATGCCACGCGCCACGTTCACGCGACGAGCCCGAACGACGCGTGCTGAGCATGCGTTGCGGCCCGCAACCTGCTAATTAACCTTGGATGCGCGGGGGACTCTCAGGAATGCTCGTCGTCGCTTCGGTGACGCTTTGCACGAGTTCGCTGATGGCGGGCGCGCCGAACGAGCCTCGCGCACGGCGCGATGTGGGCGAGCCCGTGCTCTTGATCCATGGATGGGCCGCTTCGGCGGCGGATATGGCGACGATGCGGGATGCGATCGCGGCGGAAGGATATGTCACGTATGTGGCGACTTTGCCGGGTTCGAACAATGTCGAGAATGGCAAGGTCATTGCCGGGCTGGTCGAAAAGGCGCTTTCGGAAACACACGCGGAGATGGTGCACTTGGTCGGGCACAGCATGGGCGGACTCGCGATGCGCTACTACGTGAAGCGGCTGGGTGGTGAGGAGCGGGTGCGGTCGTACGTAGCGTTTGGAACACCGCAATATGGCTTTCCGTTTGCTTGCTACCTCGATGAGAATCAAGGCGGGCAAATGTGTCCGTCGAGTTCGTTCCTGGGAGACCTCAATGCGGGGGACGATACTCCGGGGGACGTGGCGTATTTCGCATTTCGCAGTACCGAGGATACGCCGAACATCACGCGGCTCGATGGTGGCGCGTGCTTTCACGAAATTCCGGGCGTGAAGCATTTCGACGAGCCGAAGTCCCCGGCCTTTGCCCAGGCGGTGCTCGCGGCCATTCGCGGCAGTTGTCCGGGAAGTTACGTCAATCTTCCGATTGAATAGCGGGCCACGCTAACGATTTTCCAATCGCCAGACGAAGCGAAGGCCCGACCAGATTTCGTCGATGGCGCACACTTTGTTGTCGACCAGCCCGAGGGGAAGGCCGACTTCGCGGGCGACGTTTTCCGTCATGTCGGTGGCCATTTTCGAGGCTTTCTTGGGCCAGGCAACCCATAGGCTGCCGGCGCGTTGAATGCGTTTGGCCGATTTCGCGAACGACTTCTCCAATTCGGTGCGCGTGCGGACGAAGAGAAGGACGATGTCGGCCGAGGGCGACAATGGGAGCGACTCCAAGAATGTGACGCCCGGCGGTACGTCGCCCAATGTTTTCCGGAAGTCCGGCGGGGCGCCCAACAAGACGACGCTGTGGCCTTCCTTGATGCCGAGCTTCTTCGACAAAGGGGTGCCGGAATATCCAACCATGGAATCACCCATACGGGCCTTGGCCGTATCCTGGATAGTGATGGCGCGCGTAAATGCTCGTGGCGGTGCCGCGACCGGAGAGGCGGACGTAGACAATGGCCAGGGCGACGGAACACACGGGGGCGGCGACGAAGTAGCCGATGCAACAGAGCATGCTGCCAAAGAAGAGAAGCGTCGCGGAGACCAGGCCCAGGAGAAAGATATCGCCCTTGTGGCCGGTGGTGGCTTTCCAACTCTCGCGCATCGCGGCGATCGGGCCCATTTCGGCGTCGACCAGGTAGAATGGAGCGACGGCCAAGCCCAGCGAAAGGATGACGCCGGGGACGATCAGCAGAGCAAACCCCAAGAGCATGGCGAGGGCCGTCACCAGGCGCATGCCGAGGAACGCGAAGAAGCGGTTGCCACCACCGAACAAGGTGGCGAAATTCGCCGTTTGCCCGCGGGCGACGGAGAGCCAGAGGCGAACGAGGCCCACCTCGAAAAAGGTGCTCACCACGAGGGAGACGGCGTTGGAGGCACCCCACACGACCCAATAGGACGCGGACCTCGGGACGATCACGCGGGCCGCCAAAAGGACCGCCGGTGCCAGGGTGGGCACCATCGCGATCATGGCCACCAGAAAATGCGCGCCGGCCAGCGCGAGCCATTCGCGCTTGAATCCTTCCCATGCGAGCTGGATCGTTTCACCGACCGCCCAGGGCTGCGGATGCTGCGGAACGATGGGGCCACCACCATCGTGCAAGGAAACGGTTTGCGGAGCCTGGTAAGGATTGTAATTCACCTAGGCATCCTCCCGAACTCGACCCTCATGACTTCCATCGTCACACGTTTTGCTCCCTCGCCAACGGGCGATCTGCATCTCGGTGGAGCGTACGTTGCCCTCGCGTCGTGGTGGCTCGCGCGCCGTGCACCCGCGGGGCGCTACCTCCTTCGCATGGAAGACATCGATGCTCCGCGCGTGGTGGCGGGATCCTCGGAGCGGATCGTCACCGACCTAGGATGGCTCGGGCTCGCTTGGGACGAGGGGATGGTGGCCCAGTCGGAGCGGCTCCACCTTTATGCAGCGGCCATCGATGCGCTGACCGCGCGCGGGCTCGTCTACCCGTGCGACTGCTCGCGCGCCGACATCGCGCGGGTGGCGAGCGCACCGCACGCGGGCGAGGAAACGGTCTACCCGGGACTCTGCCGCGATCGCGATCCGGGCCGCGCCATGAAGCGAGCGCCTGCGCTTCGCGTGCGCGTGCCCGACGAGGAAATCTCCTTCGACGACGGCGTCGCGGGACGATTCGTGCAGAACTGCGCGCGAGATGTCGGGGACTTCGTGCTCCGCCGTGGCGACGGGGTCTACGCGTACCAGCTCGTCGTGGTCGTCGACGATCTGGACATGGGCGTGACCGACGTCGTGCGCGGCGCCGATCTGCTCGCGTCCACGCCGCGGCAAATCTTTCTCGCGCGCATGCTCGGCGCCGAGGCGCCCCGCTACCACCATGTCCCGCTGGTCGTGGACGCCCACGGCGAGCGCCTGGCCAAGCGCACCCCGGGCGCGCACGTGCGCGCGCTGCAGGAGGCGGGCATCCCGCCGGAGGAGATCCTCGGTGAGCTCGCGTACGCGCTCGGCATCACGCCGTCCAACGCGCCGTGCAGCCTGGGCGATCTCCTCGCCTCGACGGCGCCGCAGCTCGCACCGCACCCCCTTCGCATTCCGCCGCGCTGGATCCCTTAGGTGTGCAGCGAGAGCCACACCCCCACCGCGATCCCGGTGGCAATGGCCAGAACCCACACGAGAATCCAGCTCGCCGCAAGCCCAGACCGCACGTCCACCGCCGGCCCACGCGGCACGGAGGGCGCACTCGCACGCCCCGCCTGCGGCGGAATCGACGGAAGCGGCACCGTATGGCTGCGAGGCAGACGCGGCGAGACAGCATCCACATCGTCCGGGGCGCGCAGCGCATGCTCGAGGGCGCGCGCGAGGTCCGAGGCATTCGCGTAACGCTCGTCGGGCGACTTGAGCAGCGCGGAATGAATCACCGCGTGAAGCGCCGGCCCGACGTCCCGCGCGAGCGGTGGAAGATCCGCGGTCATGTGCGCGGTGAGCACATTGAGCGGACTCGCTCCGTGGAACGGGACCTTGCCCGACAAAAGCTCGTACAGGATGATCCCCACCGCGTACACGTCGCATCGCGCATCCAGCTCGTCACCGCGCGCCTGCTCCGGGGCCATGTACTCCGGCGTGCCGAACACCATGTTGTGCGTCGTCAAATCCGTGGTGCCCGTGCCGCCGGCGCCGGTGACGATCTTGGCCATCCCGAAGTCGACCACGACGACGTGCTCGCCCCCGCGCAGAAGCACGTTCGCAGGCTTCAAGTCGCGATGAATGATCCCCTGCCCGTGCGCGTCGACCAAGGCCGAGCAAATCTGCAGCACGATATCGATCGCGCGCTCGATGGGCAAGGGCCCCGAGCTGGCCACGAGCTTCTCCAGCGACGGCCCGTCGACCTTGGGAATGGCCATGTAGAGCATGCCGTCCGATGTCCGCGGATCGGTGAGCTCCCCCGACTCGAGAATCGGGCAAAGGTGCTTGCCTTTGAGGCGCTGCAAAATGGCCACTTCGCGGACGAAGCGCCCGCGGAGCTGCGAATTGCCCATCAAGTGGCGATGAATCACCTTGAGCGCCACGCGCTCGTCCCCTCCGCTTCGTGCATCGCCGAGCCGGCGCACGTCGTAGACCACACCGCTCGCGCCTTCGCCGAGCACGCCGCACACTTCGTACTTGCCGTCCAGCACGAGCCCCACGTCGAGCAGCGTGACGCCGTCCACGGCCCGACCTAGCGATCCCGCGCCCCGGCGCCGCGCGCGGCCGGCGCCGACGCCGAGGGAGCCGCCGACGCGGATCCCGAGGGCGGCGGTGGAGGCGGCGACGGCGGAGGGCAAGCATTGCGAACCTTGGGCGAAACGAAGGCAGGATCCCACTTGATGGTGGGCTCGTTGATGCGAAACGCCGCGCACGCACCGGCCGCCGCGGCCGGCGCATCCAGCGCGACGTACGCATCGAGCAGCGCGCGATGCACCGATCCGAGCTGCACCTTGGTCAGCTCACCGCTACCCAAAATGCGATTGCCCCGCGCCACCACCTCGACGTAACGCCCCGCGCGCAGATCGGCCAAAAGCAGGGGGATTTCCGCATCCGCATGGCGCTGCGCATCCAGCGCGCGGCCCTCCGCACTGCGGCCTTGCTCGAGCCCCGAGTGCGACTCACGCTTTCCCTCTTCGGTCAGCGTCAAATCGAGAATCGGGACCAGCACCACCTCGCCGCGCTTCAAGGGCACCGCGCCCGTCGACGAGGCCTTGCGCCCGTTGTACGCCTCCAGCTCCCACGCGCGGTTCGCGTCGCCGATGTAGCGGTGCGCGAGCTGGTCCATGCGATCGCCGTCCGCCGCGATGACCGTCAGCACGTAGGGGATCTGAATCTCCTGCCCATCGACCGGCGGAATCCACGCCACGCCATGGTTGATCCGCGCCAGCACGTCCGCGCGCTTGCCATCGCCGAGCCACTCCAGGGCCAGCGTGATCCACGTCTCGTTCGAGCTCACCCGATGGAAACCGGGCGCGGGGATCTCCAGGCGCATCCCGGGAACGGGCGCGCTCCCGCCCTGCACGTCGAGAAAGTTTGCGCCCGCAAGCACCGTCTCCATCTTCGCGTTGCCGTACACGCGCTGGGCGATGGCCGCGAGCGTCTCCCCCGGCCGAACCACGTGCGAGAACGCGTGCGCCGTCGCCGGCGACGCCATCCCCACGACGAATGCGGCGGCCGCCAGGCTCCTCACGGCCCTGCGTCCTTCGCGCCGCCCCCGGACAGCCCACTCAAATCCATGGTCGCATCCAACAGGGCCGTTTCACCCGATGCAATGGTCACGGCTCGCTTTTGCATCGGTGCACTCGGATGCATCAAGGTGACATAATGCGTACCGGGCGAAAGGGGAATCGGCCGCGCAAACGGCGTGGTGTCGATGCGTTGACCATCGACGAATACTTCCGCCCACGGTGTGACCACCACGCGGAGCTGCCCCATATTCTCGGGGAAAAGCTCCAGCGGGCGATCGCCCGATTCGTTGTCGTGCACCCCGCGCCGTGAGAACTGCAGCGCGCCTCCCCCGACGGCAATGAGCAAACCGATCACCGCGAACCCGATGAACGCGCGCCGCAGCGGCGGGCGTCGCTCTTCGAGCACCTGCGCCAGGGTGATGTCGTCGGCCTCGTGCTCCTTGAGCAGCCGCACCTTCACCAGCGCGCTGGTCACCAGCTTGTTGCGCGGGCCACGAACCCGCGCGCGCACGAAGTCGTCCAGCGAATCCAGCACGGCGTGCGCGGTCGCATAGCGATCCGCCGGCAGCTTCTCCAGCGAGCGCATGACCACCGACTCGAGGGCGCGCGGCACGTCGGGCGCCCGCACCCGCAGCGGCACCGCCGGATCGCGCCGCAGCCGCGCCGCGCCCGCACGCCGATCCGCGTCGCCGCGCTCGAACGGGCGCGTGCCGGTGAGCATCTCGTAGAGCACCACGCCCAGGGAAAACACGTCGCTGCGCGCATCGACGAACTCGCCCAGCACCTGCTCCGGCGACATGTACGCGGGCGTCCCGAAGGCCTCGTTCTCGTCCGGCCGCGAAGGCGAAAGCCCGCCCATGCGCGCGAGCGGCTCGTCGGCCGTGGGAAGGCGTTCGCGCTGTGCGATGCCGAAGTCCACGATTTTGACGTCGCCGCGCTTCGACAGGAGCACGTTCGACGGCTTGATGTCGCGGTGCACGATGCCGCGCTCGTGCGCATGCGCGAGCCCGCGCGCGATCTCCGCGCCGATGTGCGCCACCGTCTCCAGCGCCACCCGGCCCTTTCCTGCGCGCGAAATGAGCTCGGCCAGGCTGAAGCCCTCGATGTACTCCAGCACCAGGTACATCTTTTCCGAGGTCTTCACGAAGTCGTGGCAGAGCACGATGTTCGGATGACCGAGCTCGCCGAGCAGCCGCGCCTCCCGTTCGAGGTGCGCGGCGAATGGCGACGCCGGCGAGATCGTCGGCTTGAGCGCCTTGATGGCCACGGTGCGATCGAGCGAGGGCTGTGCCGCCTTGTAGACGGTCGACACGGCCCCGACGCCCAATTCTTCGAGCACGCGGTAGCTCCCGAACAGCGGGAAATCTTGTCCGCGCTCACCGCTGGACATGCACGCTCCTCACGTCAACGCTGAAGCAGCGGAATGCCGGTCATCGGTCCAGGTTGCGCCACGCCGAGCAACCCGAGCATGGTCGGCGCCACGTCGCAGATGCGCCCGCCCTCGCGGATGCGCGCCGTGCGATCGGCGTCGTTCACGTAGAGCAACGGCACGGGGTTGAGCGTGTGCGCCGTGTGCGGCTCGCCCGAGGCGGGATCTTTCATGAGCTCGCAGTTGCCATGGTCCGCGGTGATGATCACCGCACCTCCGCGCGCCCGGGCCGCATCGACGATGCGACCGATGCCCGCGTCCACCGTTTCCACGGCGGTGATCGCCGCACCGAGAAAGCCGGTGTGGCCGACCATGTCCGGGTTGGCGAAGTTCACCAGGATGAAGTCGAACTTCTCGCTCGCGATGGCTTCCTCGACGGCCTCGGCGACGGCGCGCGCGCTCATCTCGGGCTTGTGATCGTACGTCGGCACGTCCTTGGGCGACGGGATCATTTTGCGCTCCTCGCCCGGGAAGACTTCCTCGCGCCCGCCGTTGAAGAAGTACGTCACGTGCGCGTACTTCTCCGTCTCCGCACAACGGAACTGCGTGAGCCCCGCGCGTGCGATGACCTCGGGGAAAATTTCGGGGTACGTCTCTTTGGGGAACGCGATGGGCAGCCCGAGCTTCGAGTCGTACGTGGTCATGCACGCGTACTCGGTGAAGGGCACATCGCCGCCGCGGTCGAACGAGTCGAAGTCCTTCATCGCCAGCGCACGCGTGAGCTCGCGGGCGCGGTCGGGTCGGAAATTGAAGTGCAGCCCCACGTCGCCCGGACGCACGCCCGCGTAGTCGCCCACGACGATCGGCTCGACGAATTCGTCGGTCTTCTTCACCGCATACGACGCGGAAACGCCTTCCAGCGCCGTCGCAAAACGCGGAGCGGAAGCGGAAACGATCGCGCGGTAGGCGCGTTCCACACGCTCCCATCGGTTGTCGCGATCCATCGCCCAGTAGCGTCCCGCCACCGTGCCGACGATGCCCGCGTTCGTCTCCTTCAACTTGGCCTCGACTTGCGACAGGTAGCCCGGCGCCGTTCCCGGTTGGACATCACGCCCGTCGAGGAAGGCGTGGACGACCACACTGACGCCACTCGCAGCGGCCATATCGATGAGCGCCTTGAGATGTTCGAGCGAACTGTGTACTCCACCATCGGATACGAGTCCGAAGAGATGCAGGCGACCCTTTTGCGCCCGAGCGCGTTCGAGAATGTGGGAAATCACCGAATTGGACGCGAGCGTCTTCTCGTAGACGGCTTTGTCGATGCGCGAGATGTCCATCATCGCGATGCGGCCCGCGCCGAAGTTGAGGTGGCCCACCTCGCTGTTGCCCATCTGCCCGGGCGGAAGCCCAACGTCGGGTCCGCTCGTGCCGATGAGGCCATGGGGGTAGTCGCGGTTCAGGGCGTCGAGCACAGGCGTCTTGGCCAGCCGCACGGCGTTGTCCTCACGCTCGGCGCGCTCACCGAAGCCGTCGAGAATGACAAGCACGAGCGGACGCGGACGCTTCGCGGAAACGGACGAAATCTCGGTGGACGGTGATACGCTTTTCGATGGGTTGGTCATGGCGATGGTAAAAAAAGGGATGAGGGGGAGTTTCCTGCTGGCGCGAGAGTCAACCACGCGAGCCGAAAAGGCGCAAACGCCCATCTTCCTTCTTCCTCTTCACGCAGGCGGATAGGTAGACCATGCCCTGGGTCGAGGCCTCGTTACGCGGACAGAAAGTCATGGCGCGCACCAAGGAAGACGGTGCGTTCGATGTGCGAGAAGGTCGCGTGGAGATTCGTTACAAGCCGAGCGATGCACGCGCCTACCGCGCCTCGTTGGGCAACCTGACACGCATTCCGGGCGCACAATTGCTGCCCGACGACGCGTGCGTCTCCGGAGCGTACGTTCCCCTTCGCACGCCGAGTGCGCCGTCGCTCAAGGCGGCCGCCCCGGTCGCTCCCGCCACCACCGGCGATGGGCGGGCGTGGATCGCGTACACGGACGGCGCGTGCTCGGGCAACCCCGGACCGGCCGGTGCGGGTGTCGTGCTCATCACCCCGGACGGAAAAATTTCGGAGAGCTTCGAATCCCTGGGCGAGGGCACGAACAACGTGGCCGAGCTCACCGCCATCCTGCGCGCCCTCGAAGCGGTGCCCAGGACCGCGAGCGAAGTCATCATTCACACGGACAGCCAGTACGCCATCGGGGTGCTGACCAAGGGCTGGCGCCCCAAGGCGAACCAGCAGCTCATCGCGGACATCAAGCGCACGCTCGCGGAGCACAAAAACCCGCGCTTCGTCTATGTCCCCGGCCATGCCGGCGTTCCTCTCAACGAGCGCGCCGACCAACTCGCGCGCGAAGCCATCCGCACCGGCAGCACCCGCCCGCTGCCGTCCCTCTGAATCGCAAGACTCGCCCGTAAACGTGCCCATGTCCGTGCCCGTTCCCGACGGGACACGCCCACGGATCGGGGAGCGGGCAGGGGCACGGGCACGTTTACGGGGTGGAAGGTAGGGGGCTCCGTTGGTGTAGTCTGGACGGATGGGAACCATTTTTCGATCCGGCCTCTTCGATGGGCACGTCGCCATCGTGACGGGCGGTGGCAGTGGCATTGGCCTCGCCATCGCGACCGGACTGGGAGAACTGGGCGCCAAGGTCGCCATCCTGGGACGAAAGCCCGAACGCCTCGAGGGCGCGAAAAAAGAGCTCGAGCAGCGCGGTATCGCCGTGCACACCGAGGTGTGCGACATCCGTGAGGTCGAGCAGATCGCGAGCGCGGTCGAAGGCATCGGGGCGGCACTCGGGCCGGCGACCCTCCTGGTGAACAACGCCGGCGGGCAGTTCCCCACCACAGCCGAACAGGTGACCCCGCGCGGGTGGGAAGCGGTGGTTCGCAATAACCTCAACGGTACGTTCTTCATGACCCAAGCGGTGGCCACGAAGCACATGATCCCGGCACGCCGCGGGCGGATCGTGAACATCATCGCCAACGTCCGGCGCGGTTTTCCGGGCATGGTCCACACGGGCGCGGCGCGCGCGGGCGTGGAAAACATGACCAAAACGCTCGCGGTGGAGTGGGCGCAGCACAACATCCAGGTGAACGCGATCGCGCCGGGCGTCATCAAATCGAGCGGGACGGATCAATACCCGCCCGAGCTTCTCGAGTTGAGCCGTCTACGAACCCCCATGAAACGCCACGGCAGTCCGGAAGAAGTCGCAAACCTCACCGTCTACCTCGCGTCGGACGCCGCATCGTTCGTCACCGGCGAAACGTGGTACATCGACGGCGGGGCAAACCTCTGGGGCGACAACTGGACCATTCCCGACCCCGCGTGAGAAGCAATGGAGGAACTGCGAACGGAGCCGCGGACTGATCTCGACGATCGCACGGACATCTCCCTTCCACCTGATGCGGCGCTCCCGCTCATCGACTCGGACACCGATGAGGTGGGGGTGCTGCCCCAGCGCTCGTTCGTGCGCTCGGCCCGCACCTTTCTACGCGATTACTTCCTCGGCGAGGAGCCTACGGTGGGCGCCGCCCTGGTTCCATTTTGCTTTCTGTCGATTCTGCTCTTCACGCGGCATCCGCTCAAAACGAATTTCATCTTCGACGAGCAGGAAGCCATATTGGCCAATCCCTACGTGCGCAGCATCGCGGAGGCCAATTCGAAGTTGCACTGGCTCGATGCCTTTCGCCGCGATTTCTGGGGCCTCCCGTCCGATCGCAGCATCGGCTCGTACCGGCCCATTCCCGATTTGATCTGGCGCGCCCTCTGGGGACTCGGCGCCCGGGATCAGACGCCGTTTTTGCACCATTGGGTGAATGTCGTGCTCCACGCGCTCAATGGGGCGCTGCTCACGGTCATCGTCTCCAAGGTCACCAAGGATCGCGCGCTGGGGTGGCTGTCCGGGCTCGTCTTCGTGGGGTGCGCCGTGCTCACCGAGGCGGTGAGCGGCGTGGTGGGCATCGCCGACGTGCTGGGCGCGCTGGGCGTGCTGCTCGCCGTGGCGGCGCTCGCACTGCCCATGTACTGGATGGTGCCGGCCGTGTTCCTGGCCACGTTGTTCGGGCTCTTTTCCAAGGAGAGCGCGCTCTGCGCGGTGCCGCTGGTGCCCATTGCCGCGCTGTTCCTGTCGCGGTACGTGCACCCGGTGTCACCGCGCGCGGGGCTCCGCACGGTGCTCGCGGGGCTGGCCACGGCGGTGGCCTTCGTCCTGTACGTCGAGTCGCGGAGGCGCCTCTTCCCAGCGCCGCTCGCACCGGAGATCAGCGCCGCGGCCAATGCGCACAAGCCGTTCCTGCAGCGGACCTTCGCCGCGCTGCTCCGCTGGTATGCGCAGCCGATTCTGCCGCGCGATCCTCTGAACAATCCGCTCATCGAGGCAACGCCCCCGTACCGCATTGCGGCGGGATTGCGCATTTACGCCGATGGGCTTTCGCAAATCGTGTTTCCGCGAACGCTGTCGGGCGATTATTCGGCGCCGCAAGAGCCGATTCCACCGACGTTGGTATTCCCGGCCAGCGTCGCCGGCGCATTGGGGATGGTGGCCCCGGTGCTGGCGGCTCCGGTGATGGGCATCGTGGCGTGGCGGCGCGCGCGCAAGTGGCGCACGGAAACGGGCTACCTCGATTCGCCGCACATCGCGATGGTCATGGGGCAGAAGTCGGGCCTGCTCGCGCTGCTGGGCGTGGCGATGGTGTGGGTCGTCGTTTCGTATTTCCCCGTGTCCAATATTCCGATTTTGCTGCCGACGGTGCGTGCAGAGCGATTCTGGTATTTCCCCGCCCTTGGGACGAGCATCGCCGTCGCCGCGGTGTTCATCACCGTGGGGCGCAAGCTGCGGCGGACGCGCCTTGCCTGGGCGACGACCGCCGTGCTGCTGGTTTTCCTCGGTTTCCAGGCCTACGCCGCACGGATGCACGCGAACGATTACACGGACGATCTCGTGTTCTGGGACGCCACCCGCCACGCCGTTCCGCGGAGTGCGAAGGCGCACCTCAATTATTCCGTGATGCAGGGCGCGCGCGGCCGCCTGGAAGAACGCCGCTCCGCCAATGCGGTGGCGCTCGATCTGGCGCCCACGTGGCCGATGGCCAATGTCTATTTGGGCGACACTCTCTGCCGCATGCACCGAGCCGACGAGGCTTGGCCTTATTACAAGCGCGGCTTCGAGCTTTCCCCGAACGATCAGAATTTGATCGCTCTGGCGATTCAGTGCCTTTGGGACGAGAAAAAGCTGCAGAGTGAATCGTCGCTGGTCCGCAACGAGCTGGAAGATCTGGCGACGAAGCACCCCGGCACCTGGGTGGCCTACCTCGCACGCGACACCATCGACAACGGCGAGGGCCACGAAGGTGTCGATCCGCAATACCGCCCCCGCGGCTACAACCAAGGCCCCAAAGAAGAATAGGTCGCTAGCAGCTCATTCCCTCAAAGGGGTGATGGCCCATGCTTCCGGTGCCGACTCGAGTGCCGGGAGGCCTTTGCAGGCTTCGGCGCGGGCTCCGTCGCGAGGGTCTCCGGCGGGAACTCCACGGACACGGCAGGCGGCATGGCCTCCGCGGCGGGGGCGAAAGGGGCGGAAAGCACGGGGGGCGCGATGGACGCAATGGACGCGATGGGTGCGATGCGCGATTCACGTCCGATGCTGCCGCGGAGGAGAAGGACGACCAATGCGCTCAAACTGCACAGCGCGATGAGGGCCGCCGTTCGGAGGATCGTAGGAACGTAGACCCGCCGCGTGAGCGCGCTCCGAAGGTTTCCGCGCGCCAGCTGCACCGTTGCCTCGAACCGGAGCCGGCGGGACGAGAGGGCCTCGGGCGTCTGCAAGGGGAGCGCGCCCGGGTACAACGCCGTCATCGACTCGCGAACGTCGTCGGCGCCGACGCCGACGCCATAGCCCTGCGCCAGTCCCCTCTCGGGCATCCGCGTCGTGGGAGCGTCATCGAGGTATTGCGCCACCGGCGGAAACGAGTGCACGGGCATCGCGCGAAAGCGATTCGTCATGGCCACGCGCTAGTGCAACCGTCGCGCCAGTCACGCGGCTCGTCGCGAGCGTGACCTTTCGACGGCGTGGTCTCCCACGCCACTCGCGCATTTCCAGCCCAGATGTTCTCACCGCCCCAATCGCGTCGCTTTCGCTCGCCGGACATTCCGCACTCCAGGAGGTGTCCGCGATCCATCGCGATAGCGCCCGATCCATGTCATAGGCTGACGCGATTTGCGTCGTGGTGTGCGCTAGCCGACCTTGCGATGCCGCTCGTACAAATCGTCGCGCCAGGCGATGAGGTCCGCATAGTCGCGGGCGACGGCGTCCTCGGTCCAGACATCGCGAACGGCGGGCGCGAGACGCAGGAAAAGGTCCGACACGGGAAGGACGCCCTGGAGGAGCGTGGCCATGGCGATGTCGGCGTAGCTGAATTGGCCGAGCAGGTAACGCTTGTTGCCCTTCAGGCCGTCCCGCAAGGTATCGAGGGCGGCGCGCAGCTGCATGGCGTTGCTCCCGACCTCGTCGGAGCGCGTTTGGTACTTGCGCTGGAGGTGGCGCACGACCCACTTGGCGGTGGGGCGGAGCAGCGCGCGCGCCCACGCGGGAACGAAGGGGGGCGCCTGCGCGTCGAGGGACTTGGGGTTCTCGAGCATGCGCGCGAGCACGCGGGCACGAACGCCGCCCATGCCGCCGTCGGCCACTTGATTCCAATGGCGAACATCGCCCTCGAGCGACGACGGCACCAGCTTCTCACCGGCGCCCGTTCGATCGGCATACAGCGCGATCTCCCATGAATCGCCGTAGGCGCTGCCATCCGCGGCCAGAACCGGCACCGTGATGCGCTCCTTTTTCGCGCCCAGGAGACGCCTCAGTTGCCACTCGCCCAGCAAGGGAAGATGGCCCACCGTGGAGTAGCGCAGGCCGTGGTGATCGAGCGCCCAACGCGCCCGCTCGGACCACGGCGATTCATGGATGACGAAAAGGCGTCGCACGGCGGTCATCCTAGCGGAACGCGTTGCCCGCCGGGAGAGTCGCGCTTCTGCAGACTCGGTCGGTGGAGACGGGCTCGGCCGGCCCTGCTGCCCTCTGGGAACGACGTGGGCTGGCCGGCTTTGTGTTAGACAGCCTCCCAGGAGCACCTATGGCCAGCATCATCGACGTTTGCAGAATCTGCGGATCGACCGAGCTTCACGACGTCTTGTCCCTCGGGGACATGCCGCCCGTGAACAGCTTTTTACGCCGCGAGTCCGACGCTGCCGTCGAGAAGAAGTTTCCTCTCGCCATCGTATTCTGTCCGCAGTGCACGCATGTTCAAACCACGCACCTGCTCGATCCGAAGGACATCTTCGAGGATTACATCTACTTCTCCTCGATGTCGTCCAGCGTGGTGCGCCACGGCCACACACTCGCCGAGCGGTACGCAAAAGAGATCGCGCTCGCGGCGGGCGACTTGGTGGGAGAGCTGGCGAGCAACGACGGCTGCATCCTAAAACCCTTTCGCGATACGTGCCGCGTGTACGGCGTGGAGCCGGCGAAGAACATCGCGCAAGTGGCCAATGACGAGGGCGTCCCGACCTTGCCCGAGTTTTTCAACTCGAAGACCGCGCGCAAGGTGCGCGAGGAGCAGGGGCCCGCGCGGCTCATCATCGCACGCAACGTGGTGGCGCACGTGCCCGAGGTGGTGGACTTCATCCGCGGTGTCGCGCACTGGCTGACCGACGACGGCATCTTCCACGTGGAAGTTCCGTACGTCGTGGAGATGGCCGACAAGGTGGAGTTCGATACCATCTACCACGAGCATTTCAGCTATTTCTCCGTCGCCGCGCTCGACCGACTTTTCCGTGAGGCCGGGCTCGTGTTGTGGGACGTCGAGGATCTCGGCCTGCATGGTGGCTCGCTCATCGCCCGCGGCAAAAAGGCCGGCACGGAGCCCACGGCCAACGTGAAGCGCTACCTCGAAAAGGAGCGCGCCGAAGGCTACTCGACCATCGCACCACTGAGACGCTTCGCCGAGCGCACGCGCGCGCTGCAGACGCGCATCCCGGAGTACCTCTATTCGCTGAAGGCTGGCGGAAAGACCATCGCCGGCTACGGCGCCGCGGCCAAGGGAGTGGTGCTCTCCAACTACTGCAACGTCGGCAAAGACATCCTCGACTTCGTGGCCGACCGCAGCCCGTACAAGCAAGGCAAGTGGATGCCCGGAGTGCACCTTCCGGTGGTCTCGCCGGATCGCATCTTCGCGGCGAAACCCGATTACCTCTTCGTGATGGCGTGGAACTTCTTCGACGAGATCCGCGAGCAGCTCGCCCGCTACGAAACGGAGCTCGCCGGCAAATTCGTGCTTCCCGTTCCCGAGCCCCGCGTCGTCGCCACCGCCCCCGTTAGCGCAGCGAGGCCCGAGACGAAGAAGTAGTAATTCAAGCACATGAATCGGTTGAACAGATAAAAGCAGAACACGGCCAAGGTCGCCGCCAGCGCAAAGGCATACGGTGTACGCGGCGCCTTCCAGGCGGCGTACACCGAGCATGCGGCGGCCATCAGCATCCCAGGCGGAGTCTTCGTCTGGCCGATGCCGAAGTGCCGCGAGAGCCAGGCCATGGGGCTCAGCGCCATAGGGCGCGGCGGGTAGACGAGGAAGTGGTCGCTCAGCCAATACTTGAGCGCGTGAAAATCCCAGAGCATGAAGGGAACGAGCGGCGCGCCCGCGGCCGCAAACAACGTGACCCACTGGCGAAGGTCGAACTGGAGCAGGAAGGCCAGCGGGACGAACCAAATCATCGACTGCTTGCTGCTGATGGTCAGCCCCACGAAGATGGCGGCGAGGTAGCGGCGGCCGCGCACGTGCGCGAGCACCGCCAGTGCGACGAACATCAGCGGGTAAATGTCGTTCCACGCGCTCTCGAGAAAAAAGTACGTCTTGGGCGCGAAGCAAATGAGAAACGCCGGGGCGTCCTCCAAGAGCGGCGGAGCGTTCGGCGTGCGTTGCCGCACGATGCCCCGCATCGCCACGGCGGTGATGCAGAATGCGACGAGCATGCCCCAGCGCACGTCCCCGCCGAGCAGCAGCGCCGCGGCGCTGAGGAAGCCCGGCGTGGGCGGATAGATGAACGCAATCAGCGGATTGCCCGGTCGGCTCTGATCCTCGATGTGGACGTTCTCGATCAGGTACGGATTCTTCCCGTCCAGAATCGCGCGCGCGCCCTCCGTGTGGCACCAGAACATGTCCACCGCCGGGTTCGGCGACAGGTGCAGCACGCTGATGCCCGCCACGAGAAACATCGCGAGAAAGATCGTGAACCGAACCGTGTTCCAGGTCTTGGGATCGCGCTTGCCCGTCCAAATGCCCGGCACGTAGCTCAGGAGCAGCGCAATCTGCCCCATTTGAACGATGCGGATCAACGTGGGCTCGGCCTGCCCGTGGATCAAAAGACGGCGATCGCCCGCCGTCGCTGCGCAAAATACGATGAAGGCCGCCGTCAGCACCAAAAGCGGCACGCGCAGAGCATCGTCGCCGTATGGCCGATGGGCGCCGAACAGTTTCCAATAAAGGACAGCCAAAAGTCCCAGGCTGAGCATCACCATGAAAAGCGCCGGCTCGGCCAGCGGTCCATCGTAAATGCCCGCGGTCATCAGGTTGACGATCCCGATGACGTAGGTGAAGCCGAAAAGAAAGACGGTCTCGCGCGGTCCGGTGGGAAGGGCAGCCTCACTCATCGGGGTTCTTCCAGGTGCACCACGGCGCGCGGCCGCCCGCCCAGAGGTCGTTGAGCATGTTGTATTCGCGCATGGTGTCCATCGGCTGCCAAAAGCCGTCGTGCGCGTAGGCCATCAATTCGCCATCTCGCGCAAGTCGCTGCATGGGCTCGCGTTCGAGAATCGTGCCCGGGCCGCCGTCGAGGTACGTCCAAATGCGGCGCGCATCGCAGACGAAAAAGCCAGCGTTGATGAAGCCTTCGCTGGCCTGCGGCTTTTCATTGAACTCGCGCACGCTGCCACCATCGAGCACCATCTCGCCAAAGCGTCCCGGCGGCCGCGCCGCGGTGACCGTACAGACCCTGCCGTGCTGCCGGTGAAACGCGACCAGCTTTTCGATATCGATATCGCTCACGCCGTCGCCGTAGGTGAGAAGAAAGAGTTCCTCCTTATCGAGGTAGCGCCGCACCGCCTCGACACGCCCGCCCGTCATCGTGTGCTCGCCCGTTTCGGCGAGGGTCACGTTCCACGACTCCGACGCGTGCCGCCCGTGAAACTGGAGCCCATCGCTCCGCTCGCCGAGGTGGACGGTGAGGTCCGTCGTCATCGCACGGTAATTGAGGAAGAACTCTTTGATGAGCCAGCCCTTGTATCCCAAGCAAAGAACGAAGTCGTTCACACCATGGGCCGCGTAGCTCTTCATGATGTGCCAAACGATGGGCTTCCCGCCGATGGGAAGCATCGGCTTGGGCAGGACCTCGCTCGCCTCGCGAATCCGTGTTCCCTGCCCGCCGCAAAGAATGACCGCTTTCATGATTACGCACTTCTTACGCCAGGTCGGGTTGGAGGTACAGCTGCCGTCTTTTCCGCCCTTACGGTACGCGTGCCCGAGACGCCGCTACGGACTCAGCCTGGGGGTGTGGCGTGTCATGCTAAGTCATCGAAGAATGAACGCGGCACGTGTCTTGGTCATCGGGGCCTCCGGCCTGGTCGGAAGCGCCTTCGTGCGTCGGGCTCGAGCGCGCGGACTCGACGTCATCGGCAGCGCACGACGGGTATTCGGTGAAGCCACCGTTGCGTTGGATTTGCAAGACCCGCCCGCGTTGGAGCGCGTCCTCAACGAAACGGCGCCCGACATCGTGGTGATTGGCTCGGCCTGGCCACACGTGGACGGATGCGAAGAAGATCCCGCGCGCAGCCAACGCGAGAACGTCGATACGGTACGAAACGTCGTGGAGCTCGTCGACGCGAAGCGCGCGCTGAGCAACACGCGAATCGTGTTCTATTCGACGGACCACGTTTTCGACGGCGCGAAACCTGGCGCGCGTTACGTGGAGAGCGATCCCCCGAATCCACCGAGCGTGTATGCGCGTCACAAGAGAGCCGCCGAAGAGTTGTTGCTCGCTCGGGAGAACGCACTCATCGTACGCACCGCCTGGGTTTTCGGTGCGGAGCTGCGACGGAAGAACTTCGTTTATCGCGTCATCGATCTCGCGAACACTGGTCGTCCCCTCGAAGTGCCGCGGGGCCAAGCTGGATGTCCCACCTGGAGCGATTGGCTATGTGAATCGACGCTGAGCCTTCTCGGGCGTGGCATGACGGGCGTCGTGCATCTCGCGGGAAGGAGAGCTCTCACGAAGGCGGAATGGGCCGAGGCGATCGTGACCAACTTGGGCCTACCGGCACTCCATGTCGAGGAAGTGGACGCTGCAAAAGCTGGCCAAATCGCACCACGGCCCGAGCGCGTCGACCTCGTCAGTGAGCGCTGCACGTTGGAGCAGGAGCCCGTGGAGCAGATCCTTCGTCGCGAACGCGAACGGCTCCTGGGGCCCGCTTAGAGCGTCGGATAACTGCGATCTTTGACGGAGACGATAGGCCCCGGAATGGGCCACTCGATACCGAGTCCCGGATCGTCGTATCGGATTCCGCGAGCGCTCTCCGGTGCGAAGAACTCACTCATTTGATAAAAGACGAGGGAATCATCCAGCAATGTCTGAAACCCGTGGGCAAACCCCTCGGGGACGTACAAGCCACGCCACGTGGCGCCCGTGCCTCGAAGCTCGACGGCGATCCATTGGCGGTAGGTCGGTGACCCGGCACGAAGATCGACGATAACGTCGTGGATAGCGCCCGAAACGCAGGTGACGAGTTTCGCTTCTTCGTGCGGGGCGGCTTGAAAGTGCATGCCCCGGAGGGTGCCGCGTTTGGCGTTTTGGGAGAGATTGCACTGGGTGAGGCGGGGGTTCAAACCGTGTGCCTCGAACTCCCGCGCGCACCAGGTGCGCGCAAAAAAACCACGCTCGTCCTCCAGCCGCTCGAGTTCGATGAGGTAGGCGCCGTGAAGCGAAAGCGGAACGAATTTCATGGTGGCGCATCCCCGAAACAAGGCGAACTTGGCGGAAAGTAAGCCATCGTTCGGTACCCGCAGTGTAGTAGGTTCAGCGCGAGCATGGGCGCGCAAAGTGTTGAGGACGTCGAAAAGATCGCGAACTCGAAGCCAGATGCCGCGGCTGGCCCCCTGGCTACCGATTCGCAGGCTCCCCGGCGGGTGACCATCGTCTGCCCCGTGTTCAACGAGGAGACGACGGTGCCGCTTTTCTACGATCGGTTGTCAGCGGCCATTGCTCTCATGAGCGACCGAGTGCGGTTCGAGCTGCTCTTCGTCAACAACCGATCCACCGATGGCACCCTCGCGGAGATTCATAAGATTCAAGCGCGCGATCCGCGCGTGGGCGTCATCACATTGAGTCGCAATTTCGGTTATCAAGCGTCGATCACGGCCGGGATGCGCACCGCGCGCGGGGACGCCATCGTCAACATCGACGTCGATTGTGAGGACCCGCCGGAGATGATCCCTCGCTTCATCGAAAGGTGGCTCGACGGCGCCGATGTCGCGTACGGAATCCGGGAGAAACGCGAAGAGTTCTTCCTCATGCACCTCGCGCGCAAGCTCTTCTATCGCGGCACGCGCATGGTGGCCGATCACGAAATCGTGCTCGATATGGCGGAATTCTTCCTGGTGGACAAGCGAGTCCGTGATTTCGTGCTCGCCACGAAGTCGACGTTTCCCTTCGTCCGCGGCCAAGTCGGTTACGTCGGTTTTCGCCGAGAAGGAATCCCGTACAAGCGGCAGCGGCGCATCAGCGGAACGACGCACTACAATCTCGTGTCGGCGACGCGTTTCGGAGTCGGGGGCATTCTCTCGTCGTCCACGATGCCGCTGCGCGTGCTCGGTTACGTGGGGGTCGTCGGGTTCCTCCTCGATTGCCTCGGGGCCATTGCGCTGCTGGTCGGAGGCGACACCCTCGAGGTGCGGACCATGGTCCGCGTCTTGTTTGCCTTCATGGCGCTGCACGCTGGCTGGCTCGTCCTAGCCGCGGGCACGCTGGGCATCTACCTCGCGCGCGTCTACAAGGATACGATCGAATTGCCTCTCTATGTCGTCGACGAGAAGTTGTCGTCGCTGCCCTTGGAATCAAGGCAGTGAGCGCCTTTCAGCCGAGCACGTACTGACGTATTTGCTCGGCCGTGAGGTTCCGAAGCTCGTCACGCCCCGCCCCGCGGTGCCATGCGGCGTACCACGACGCCGTCGCCTGCACGGTTTGCGGAAAGGCCCATCGGGGACGCCAGCCAAGGCGTGCGTGCGCCTTTTCGATGCTCAAACGCAGCAGCTTGGCCTCGTGCAGTTCGCCGGGGCGATGGCCGTCCTTCCACTCGCCCTCTCCGAACGAGTGGATGAAGGACTCCACCAGGGCGGCCACCGTTCGCGTATCGCCCGTCTCGGGGCCGAAGTTCCACGCTTGGCAGATCCGGGAGCGCTCCTCCGCCGAGCCGGTGCAAAGGCGTGCGCCGAGCAGCAAATAGCCGCCGAGCGGTTCGAGAACATGCTGCCAGGGCCGGACGGATCGAGGGTTGCGCACGAACACGGGCTGCTTGGCACTCAAGGCACGCAAGACGTCCGGCACGATGCGGTCCTTGGCAAAGTCGCCGCCTCCAATGACGTTTCCGGCACGCGCGGACGCCAACCACACGCCCTCGGTGCCGGCGGCAATGGCTGGCTCGAAGAACGAGCGGCGCCAACTGGATACGACCAGTTCGGCGGCGCCTTTGCTCATCGAGTAGACGTCGTGACCGCCCATCGGCTCGTCTTCGCGATAGCCGTAGTCCCACTCCTGGTTCTCGTAACACTTGTCGCTCGTCACGACGACGACGGCAGCGTTCGACTTCTCTTGGCGCAAGGCTTCGAGAAGGTGCGCCGTCCCCATCACGTTGGTCGCCAGCGTCTCGAGCGGACGCTCGTAGCTCTCACGGACGAGTGCTTGCGCAGCAAGGTGAAAGACGATCTCCGGCTCCGCGTCGCGCACGCAAGCTCGAACGGCGTCGGCATCGCGCACGTCTCCGATCACGTGCCGATGGCAGCGTTCCTCGAGTGCCAGCACGTCGAACATCGAGGGCTCCGTCCCCGGTGCGAGTGCGAAGCCGGTAACCTGGGCGCCGAGCTCTCGGAGCCACGATGTGAGCCAACTGCCTTTGAAGCCCGTGTGGCCGGTGACCAGTACGCGCCGGCCGCGGTACGTGCGCTCGAGCTCTTCGCCGGTGGGAACGTTGGTTTGCGATGGGTCGAGCATGGCCATGTGCTCCACGGTGCCTCGCTGGAGCTCCACACTTCTTACGCCAGGTCGGGCGGGAAGGTACAGCGGGCGGAAAAATTCGCAACAGGCGCCATTTCGTGGTCGAGTAACCTTAGTATGAGGGGCTTGTATTCGCGGCGTGCCGCCGTTGCTTATGCATGCGTTTTTTCCACTCTGGCGGTAGCCACCACGCACGCGGGTTGTTCGCCGGATTCGGGGGGTGAGGCCGACGCCGGCCCCGATCGCGGCGGCGGGATCATCCCACCACCGGCACCCGCGGACGCCGGGTCCTGCGACCTGACCAAGCCGTTCGGCGATCCCGCCATCATTCCCAGCGTGAACCTCCCCGATGCGGAGTCAGGGACCCTCTCGGCGGACGAACGGACCTTCTACAACATGGTTAAAAAGGACGGCTGGTGGCACATCTACGCCTCCAAGCGCCAAAACGTGGACGGCGAGTTCGGTCCACCCCAGCTCTTTGAAGGGATCCGCCCCAAAGCCAACTTGCCCGAGGACTTCGACCCATTCCTCAGCTTCGACGGCACCGAGTTCTTTTTCAGCTCGATTCGCACCGACAGCGGGCCGGGAACCCCCGGCCACTTCGACATCATGGTTGCGAGGCGTCTCTCGCCAGACGTCCCATTCGACGAGCCGATCGGCGTGGGCAAGATCAACACGACAGGTATCGAGCGCGCCCCGGCCCCCGTCGCCAACAACAGCGTTCTCTACTTCTCGTCACAGGCGGGGGAGAACGCCCCGGCGCGCATCTACAAATCCGCACGATGGGGGGCGGATTTCGGCGCCTCGGAGGTCGTCGACCTCGGCCCCACCCCAACCGATAGCTCCCCGCTTCCCGATCAGAGCGATCTCACACTCTTTTTCTCCTCCACGCGCCCCGGCGGTCAAAAAGACGACATCTGGGTGGCCCGCCGCCAGAGCGTCACGGAGAAGTTCGAGCCCCCGACGAACACCGCCGACGTGGCTGCACTCAACAGTGCGTGGAACGATGCCCCTCGCTGGCTCAGCGCCGACGGGTGCCGCATCTACCTCGCAAGCGATCGTCCCATCCCCAACGGTGCGGAGGCCGGGAAGTTCAGAATGTACGTCGCCAAGAGGCCTAAGTAGAGACGGCGGAGAGCCACTCGGCCTCGGCGCGGAGGCCCTCGGCCAAGGTGACCTTCGGGGCGAAGCCGAGGAGGGTGCGCGCGCGGGTCGTGTCGGCCCACGTGTGGTTCACATCGCCGAGTTGCTTGTTGCCGTGTTCGATGTTCAGCGGGCCCACGACCTCGCCGAGCGTCGCGAGCACCTGGTTCATGGTGACGCGGGAGCCACCGCCGATGTTGAACACGCCGCCCTCGGTCGCGTTCATCGCGGCGATGTTGGCCTCGACCACGTCACCCACGAAGGTGAAGTCGCGGGTCTGCTCGCCGTCGCCGAAGAGCGGGATTTTCTCCCCGCGCCGGGCCGCGACGATGAACTTGTGAAACGCCATGTCGGGCCGCTGGCGCGGGCCATACACGGTGAAGTAGCGCAGCGACGTCGTGGGGATGCCGTGGTTCATGCGATAGAGCTCGCACAGGTGCTCGGCCGCGAGCTTCGTCACGCCGTACGGTGAAAACGGCCGCGTGACGCTCGATTCGCGCATGGGCAGCTCGTCGATGTTGCCATAGACCGACGACGACGACGCATACACCACGCGTCGCACGGGACTGCCACGCCGCGACTTCGCGGCCTCGAGCAGGCGCTGCGTGGCAAGCACGTTGTCGCGAAGGTACGCGTCGAAGGTGCGTCCCCAGCTCGCCCGCACACCGGGCTGCGCCGCTTGGTGGAAGATGACCTCGGCCCCATCGAGCACGGGCTCGAGATCCGCCGTGCCGAGATCCACCTCCGAGAGAGAAAAACGCGGCTCGTCGCGCAGTCGCTCGAGGTTCTTCTCCTTCGCCGCGCGCGGGTAGTAGTCGGTGAATCGGTCGATGCCGACGACGTCGTGGCCAAGCGCCACGAGCCTCTCGGACAAGTGCGATCCCACGAACCCTGCTGCTCCAGTGACGACGATACGCATCTTCGCGCAAGCCTACTCGGGCCGCCGTCGAAGCGAAAGCCGTGCTACGCGGCCGATGCCCGCGGGGATCGTTCCGATGAAGTCAGTGAGCGGCCATGTTAGGTTCACGCCCGCTCGGAACATGCGAAGCTCGACATTTCTTCCTCAGCCCCTGCCCTCGACCATCGATTCGACTAAGGTTTTGCCCGCCTCATGAAGTCGAGTTCGACAGACACCACGTCCCCCACCCCGGCGAGCCTTCGCATTGGCCGCGCCATGAGCGCGTTTCGCGCGCGGCTTGCGCATCGCGATGGACGCATCCAGCTGGCGACCTGGCTCATCATGGTGCTCGGCATCGGGATCGCCGTCTGGCGCCTCGTGGGACCGATGTTCGAGAACACGCGCGCCTATGGCCTGCACGATTGGGAAGCGCACCTGGCCTACCGCGCCATCGTTCCCATCTCGTTGCGCTATTTCGAGGGGCCCTGGTGGCATCCGTGGTTCTGCGGGGGTGCGCCGGCCTGGGGATACTCCGAGTCCGCCCCCTCGCTGGTGTCCCCGTATCTCCCGGCGTACCTCGCGTTGCCCATCCAAGTTGCCGCGAGGGTCGAGGTCCTCGGTCAAACGTGCCTCGCGTTCGGTGCGTGCTACCTGCTGGCGGGGCGCTTCACGCGATCCGTCGCCGTGCGCGCGTTGGTCGGCGTCCTCTACAGCCTCAATGGCCGCTGGGCCTTGCAAGCGACGACCGGCCATACGTGGCATTTGCAGTACGCCGTTCTGCCGCTCGCGTTGTACTTCTTCGACACCGCACTCGAAGAGGGGAAACTCCGCAGGGCCATTTATGCGGGGCTCTGCCTGTCGTGCACCATCTATTGGGGCGGCGTCTACCCCGCACCTCATATCGCGCTCATCTTGAGCTTGTACGCCATGGGGATGGCCCTGGCGCGGCTCCAGCTGCGGCCGCTGCTCGCCCTCGTCATCGTGGGAACCACGGCGTTTGGCTTTTCCGCGCCCAAGCTTCTTCCCGTGGCCGACTTCATGTCGCGGTATCCGCGGACGACGACCACCGGCGTGTGGGAGTCGACGAACATCAAGCAAACATGGGAATACCTCACCAACCATAACCAATCTTGGACGAGCTTTCCCTTCAATACGCCCACGTGGGCGTGGCACGAATACGGTTTCTACATCGGATATGCCGGGGTGGCGGTCATTGCGCTCGGCGCGCTCTTGGGCCTCGAGCGGCGGGCCATCGTGCTCAAGATCATCGGGGTGTTCCTCTTTGGTTGTGCGTTCGGCGGATTCCACGATTGGGCACCGTGGACCTTGCTCCACCATATGCCCGTCTTTTCGTCGCAAAGGGTTCCATCCCGTTTCATGGAGCCGGCCGTTCTTCTGCTTGGCGTTGCCTTCGCGTCGTTCGCCGGGCGCCGGTTCGATCCGCTCCTTGCGCGCCGCCCCTGGCTCGATCTCGTGCTTCTCGTCCCCATCGTCGTCGTGGCCTTGGACATCACGGGCGTGGGCGCGAAGTCGACGACCGGCTCGTTTTCGAAGCTGATGATCGATGTCCAACCCCCCAGCTCGACGTTCTACCAAGCGAGAAAGCCACATGGTCGGTACGTCCCCAATGATTGGGACAGCTCGGTGCTCATCGCCATGCGTGAAAATACGGGCACGGTGGACTGCTATGGCATCGGCGACATCGACAAAGGGGCCATGGCGAAGGGTACGCCGGGATACAAAGGCGAGGCGTTCTTCCGCGGAAGTGCGTCGGCCGTCGTGACGGAGTGGTCACCAAATCACGCGGTGGTCGAATACGATCACGCGAAGGCCGGCGACATGCTCTTTTACAACATGAATTGGGACTCCAGCTGGAAAGCCAATGGCGTTCCGGTGCGCGACGTCGATCACCTGGTGGCCGCGCCCGTGCCGCAAGAGCATGGGCGCATGGTTTTCCGCTATTATCCGCGCACCCTCAATCTGGGTCTCGCATTGCTTCTCCTCACCGTCCTCGCGTGTTGGTGGCGGCCCATTTGGGGAGCCATCTCGCGATGGAGGAGCATGGCCGGCAAACGCCCCGCGCAGGACCATGGCGGAGCGCCGGCGCAGAGCCCATCGCCCTAGCGAAGCATTAGGACGCGCGCGGGCGGTACACGGCGACTCCGCAATACGGATCCTCGCTGATCGTGCGGAATCGCTCGAACCCGCGATCGCGCAGCAGCGACTCCACCTCGCCCTCGGAGGCGATCCACTTGTGCCACTCGACGACGACGGACGACGTGCGCGCGAGCAGGTCGCCGCAGGTGCCGAGGACTTCGCGCTCGAAGCCTTCCACGTCGATCTTGAGAACGTCCACCCGCTGGTCGCCGGCGTGCTCTTTCCAGGCGCGGGCCACATCGACGGTGGGCACGGTCACCTCTTTGATGGCCCCCTTCGACGGCACATCGGGGTTGAGCACCGGCTGGGCCGAGCACGATACGTTCGACGGATTCAAATAGAACGTCGCCTCTTTGACGTCGCTGGGATACCCGACGATGCCCCAGAGAGCCTTCACGTTGGCAAAGCGATTGTGATCGATGTGCCACTGGGTCTCGTCGGTCATCGCGCGATTGCCATCGACCGCGATGCCCACGAGATCGCGACGCCCGGTGAGTTCGGCGGCGAAAATCGGGAAATAGCCGACGTTCGACCCGAGGTCGACGAACGACCTGACGTCGAGGCCTTCGAAGGCTTCACGGTAGATTCGGCGTCGAAAGATCTCGTCGGCCATGAGGAAGCTTTCCAAATAGCGGACGCGGTACTCCGCACCCGAGTTGGGAAGCCGCCGCTTGATGGGCCGGACCTTCAGCGCCACGCTCGTCACTTCCTGCAGACGAAACGTGCGGATCGCGCGGTGAACCTCGGGGCGTGCTGCAAGACGGCTGAGCCACGTAGGTTTCTCGTTCTTCGGGACGCCGAGCATGGGTCGTCTGTAGCACAATCACTGCTCGAAGAAGTCGATGCGTTGGCATGGGAAGTAGCTCTTCCCATGCCGCGCTTTAGTGAACGGTTGGCAGATCGCTATCGAGATCGTTCGACGATTGCACGAAGGCCATCAGTGACCGCACCTTCGCCATGACGTCGTCCACGGATACCGTTTGGGCAGGCACGTTGAGCACCGTTTCGGCGGGCCGCCCCGCAAATACGTCTTTCCCATTGTACACGGTGAACATGGGGATGCAGTACAGCGAGGGCGCCACCACCTCGACGCGCGACGCCAGCGGCGCGAAGAGCGTCGGTGTGTCGCCGAAAAATAGGCCGACGATGGGCGTATCGGTCAAACACGCGAGGTGCATGGGACCGCTGTCGTTGGTGACGAACAACGTCGTGATCGAAAAAAGCGCGGCGAGCTCCCGCAACGTCAGCTTCCCCGCCAGCGAGACGACGCGATCGCCATGGGCATGCGCGCGCACCCGGCCCACGTAGGACGCTTCGGACTTTGCACCAATGAGAACCACGTGCGCCTGGGGGTTTTCGGCCAGGATCCGATCGACCAATTCGCCGTAGCGCTCTTCGGGCCACTTTCGCACCTCCGGCGCGAGGTCGACCGAGGAATTCGGATTCAGCACGATGACGTCCCCGTCGACGCCATTCTCCCGCAGGATGGTCCGCACGCGCTCCAAGTCCTGCGGGCGTATTTCGATGTTCGGGTACTTGTACCGCTTTCGAAATGCGTCGAACCCCACATAATAAAGATCGCCCGTCCGAAGCAGGTAAACCAACGAAAGGAAGATGTCTTTCGTGTGGAAATAGTGATTGTAGGAACCGGGCACGTCGAGCAACGTCCGGCGCCAATGTTCCTGCGTGAGGTAGTACCCGGCGCTCAGTTTGATGCCCGCCAGGTTGGCGAGCACCAGCGGGAACTTGGCAAAGAATTCCAAATCGAGCGCGAGATCCACCTTCTCGCGGCGCAACTTGGCCGCAACCTCGAGCGTCGAGGCCACGAACGACGGCAAGTTCGAGGTGTCGATGAAGAGCGCGCGATCGGCAATGTTCAGAATGTCGAGGATCTCTTTGTTCGACTTGAACGTGACGAAGAGGATCTCCGCCTCGGGAAAGCTCTCGCGCAGCGCCACGAGCGCGGGGGACGAAACAATGACCGAGCCGAACCCGAAGAACTTCATCACGGCGATCTTCTTGAACTCTTGGGGCGCGCCGCCCTTCGTGCGCTCCAGAACGGAGAGAAGCCGCTTCTTGAGCGCGAACGCGTTGCAGGCCAGATTGCCCGCTTTGTCGTCGATCCACCGCATCACACTGACGTTGAACATGGGCTCCTCGGGATACCGGTTACGCTGAAAATTAGCCCAAAACCCTCTGAAGCTCGTGGGCGAAAACGGTGGCCGTCCCCTTCTTCCCAACGGCGATTCCGGCCGCTTGATTGGCGACCGCCACGGCGACGTCGAGGGGAACGCCGGCGGCCAGGGCCAGCCCCAGGGTGCTCACCACCGTGTCCCCCGCGCCGGTCACATCGAAGACCTCCCGCGCCGTGGCCGGCAGATGGAGGGGAGCCTTGTCCGGCACGATGAGGGTCATCCCGCGGGCCCCGCGTGTGGCCAGAACCGCGCCGCCTCCGAGCGATGCGAGCAGAGACCGCCCGGCGGCCACGACATCGTCGTCGGTGTTCGCAGCGATACCCGTCGCCGCCTCCAGCTCGTTCAGGTTGGGGGTCACGACGGTGGCTCCGCGGTACGCCTTGAAATCGCGCCGCTTGGGGTCGACGACGACCGGCTTGCCGCCCGCAGCCTGGATGACCGCGTTGCACAAGGCGGGGGAGACGACACCCTTGTTGTAGTCGGAGATGATGCACGCGTCGTGATCCGCCATGGCCCGAACGCACCGGGCGACCAGCTCCCCGTGAACGGACTCCGCGAGGGGTTCGCGGGATTCGTGATCGATGCGCACGACTTGTTGCCCGCGCGCGATGATGCGCATCTTGTGCGTGGTCGGCCGCGACGCATCGGGCACGATCGCCGCGAGGTCCACGGAGCCCGCACGGAGTTCCCGCTGCAAGATGTCGCCTTCGCGATCCGCGCCGACGATCCCCGCGAGCGCGGGCCGCCCACCGAGGCTTCCCACGTTGGCCGCGGCATTCGCGGCACCGCCGGGGCGGTGGGTTCGGCCGGTCACCTCGAGCACGGGAACGGGGGCTTCCGGCGAGATGCGCAGCACCTCGCCGTCCACGAACTCATCGAGCATGAGATCCCCGATGACGAGCACACGACGCCCCAAGAGCTTGGCCAGATCGACGATCATCCGTTTCTCCCACCGATACCACGCGACCGAGCGCGCACCCACGCCAGGGCCTCCACCCACGTCCCGAGCTGGAACGAGGCACAGCCCGCAGCCTCCCCGGCGGCGACGTCGCTCGCCTTGTCCCCGACGAGGAGCGACGCGGCCAGGTCGAATTGGTGTTCGCGGGCCGCATCGACGATCAATCCCGGACGCGGCTTTCGGCAGATGCAGCCGTCGTCCGGGCCGTGCGTGCAATAGTACGCGCCGTCGAGCACGACGCCTTCCGCCGCGAGAAGGTCGACCATGCGGCTGTGCACGGATGCGAGTTGCTCCGGCGTGATGATTCCGCGTGCCACGCCCGATTGATTGCTGACCACGATGAGGGCATAGCCGAGATCGCGCGCCTCCTTCATCGCGGCGATGGCCCCGTCCAAGAGCTGCACGCTCCGCGGATCGCGCGGGTAGCCCGTATCGACGATCACCGTCCCGTCGCGGTCGAGAAAAAGCGCTCTACGAGCCATCGATCAGACGAGCAAGGGTGTCGGTCGAGGAGCGGCCCGGGACGAGGGGCAGAAATTCCACGCGCCCGCCGTACGCGGCGACGGTGGCGGCCTCCGGAATGGGGGCGCCGTTCGGAGGTGCGTAGTCGGCGCCCTTGCAATGGACATCCGGTTGAACGAGCGACAGAACGTGCTCCGGGGTCGCTTCGTCGAAGACGAGAACATGGTCGACGAGTTCGAGCGCGGCGAGCACCTCGACGCGCTCCGCCACGGGAAACACGGGCCGGGCATGGGCCTTTGCCGCCTTGGCGACGCGAATGGCCTCGTCGGAATTGACGCCCACGACCAGCACCGTCCCGAACTTTCGCGCGGCACGCAGGGATTCGAGGTGACCGATGTGAAAGACGTCGAAGTTCCCGTTCGTCCAAACGACGGTGTGACCTTCCGCGCGCCAGATGCGGCGAAGCTCGATCAGCTCCGCCAAGTCGACCTCCTTGGCGGAACGCGACACCTTCGGACGGGAACGGACCTTCGCAGCCTCGCGCGGCGACGGGTCGATGTGCGCTTCGAGCGCCGCGCAGAGGATGTGGCCGATGGTGATGTGCACTTCCTGAATGCGCGCCGTATCGTTCGACGGGACGACGAGGCAGGCATCGCAAAGCTCCGGCATCACCCCGCCTTTGCGGCCGGTCAGCCCGATGACGTGCAGGCCCTTCTCCCGTGCCGCCTGAATGGCCGCCAGGACGTTCGGCGAGGTGCCGCTGGTGGAGATCGCAATGGCCACATCGCCCGCCTGCCCGAGGCCGCGAACCTGCCGCGCGAAGATTTGCTCGAATCCGTAGTCGTTGCCGATGGCCGTGAGCGCGGACGTATCCACCGTGAGCGCGATGGCCGGCAGGGACTGGCGATCCTTGACGAAGCGCCCCACGAGCTCGGCGGCGATGTGTTGCGCATCCGCGGCGCTGCCGCCATTGCCGAACACCAGCACCTTCTTTCCGTCCGCGAGGGCCCCCAGAAAGATGCGCGCGGCCTTGAGCAACTCGTCCGCGTGCGATTCGAAAAATGCACGACGCAGACGCGCTCCCTCCTGCAGCGCGTGCGCAGCGAGCGCTTTCACCAGGGCGTCGTCGGTCTCGGGAGCTAGCTGAGGCATGTGGGTTGGCCAGTCTAAAGTGCCTGCCCGCGGCTGTCGAATCCCGACGGGCCGCCAGGCTTAGCCGGAGCCGCGGCCATCAAGGGGTCGTCGCGGGCTCCCGTGCCGTCGCTGGAGTTGCCAGGTCGACCACGAGGACGCCGTTCTCGTTGAAGAGAACGCGGCGAGTCGCCGCAAGCTCGTCGTTGACCCGAAAGGTGTCAAGGTAAAAGGGCGCCGCAATGCGCCAGATAAGTTCGGCCCCCACCTTTTGCCTCTCCCACGTATCGCGCCGATAAAGCGACTTCGACGCCTTCGCTCCGACGAATGCGTAATAGCGAATCCCCTGATTCAGCAAATACGTGGCCGCCGCATCGGGACCGCTCCCGAGGGGCATGCCGGGCGGCGGACTCACCGCACCGGGGAGGTCCACCAGGTAAATCGTATTGCGATGAAAATCCAAAAAATAGGGTTCATCGAGCATGGCCAGCAGCTTCTCGCCCGCAGGGACGGCATTCTGCAGCCGGCCGTACATCGGATCCCGAGGATCGGTCAGCGGTAACGAGAGCGAGATACGAATGGTGTCCAGGTATTGGCCGAACACGTTCTTCATCCAGTCTCGCGTGTCGTGAATTTGAAGAACCGATGCCGTAAGCACGAGCCCGGCGGCAATGAGCGCACGGGAATCGCTGCGGCGAACGCTCGCCGCCAAGGCCGCGGTCGCGACCAACCCCGTCGCGAGAACGCACGCAACCAGCGATGCAAAGTAGTACCGGCCGATGTTCGGCGGATCGGAGAGGGGGAAACCGCGCACGATGGCAAAGAACCCCAGGGCCCCCGCCACGAAGAGCGATTTGATTCCTTTGCGCGGCGATGCGTCGGGCACGACGAGGGCCGCCAGAAGGAAGAATGGCAACGTCCGTATCGGTTCGTTGTACGTCGCATTACTCCAAAGAAACTTCAGCTGGGTGAGCTTGTCCTGCCCCGAGCCGAATGCACCGTACTCGGAGTGATAATTGCCCGGCAGGATCGGAAACAGAAACGTGCGGCTGGAGCGATACGACAGCACGAGCCACGGCAGCAGAAATGCCAAGGTAAGGCCCGCGCACACGAAGGCTTCTCGGAACTCGCTCCACCGGAGGGCGCCCGCTCGAATCGCTCCCCGAACCGAAAACGCGAGGTACGTCGCAACGAGAAATACGCCGCACGTCAGAATGTAATTCTGGCGAAGGGTGCATGCCGCCGCGCACACCAGCGCCAAGGGCAAAGCCGTTGCGACCCCCGGGCGGGTCGCCCGACGATCCACCGTGCGAAACATCGCAAGAAACAAGACCGCGCCGGTCATCTCGCTCGCCGTGTTGATTCGCGTAACCGGCAGCGACGCGAGCACGATCAAAAGCGGCAGTATGAGGAACGGTGCATGACGAATACGCTCCCGCGCATAGCCCAACACGAGGCCCGCCAGCAGAATGGGCGCGAGCCCCATGTCGATCAAATGCAGGCCTTGCTCGTCCCCCACCGCGAGCACGAAGGCATGGAGATAGGATTGCCCCCCGTACGCGCTCAAGCGGCGAAGGCTGAAAGGATCGACCAGGGAGCCGCCGTCGATGAGCGTGCGCGCCAATGCAAAATAGGAAACATTGTCGTCATTGAGATTGAACGACGCATGGACCGGCGACATACAATATTGAATGGCGAGCAATCCCCAAATGGGAAGCAACGCCACGGCGTAGGCGCTCCGGTACTTCAGCCAGCGGCCCATACTTCTCGGGTGAACGGGGATTCGAGCCCCGTGCTTCGTGAGGTCGACCATGAAGCACACCAGCCCGATGCCGACCCACCCGACCAGGACTCCGCGCGATACCAGGGACAAAAGCGCCAAAAGGCCGCCGGCGACGATCGACAGCGCCATTCCCCAGGCCGCACGCAGCCCCCAGTCGGCACTTCGCCCGCGCACGACGAGGCGATCGAGGGCGGCCCCCCAACCCGCGAACGAAAGCGCGATCAGCAGGCCCCACACGATGAGCCCGGCAAACCGGTGCGACGAGCGTTGAAGAAGCGCGACACCGACGTACGCGACCAGAATGAAGAGGTCTATCGGCGCTACGGCAATCCGTCGCACGCGCTTGCGATGCAGCCATAATTTGGAAGCGATGTCGCCGCGGAACTTTGCAAGGAGCATGGGATCGCCAGTCGAGGAAGGCACGTAGCAGCAAATGACCGCGCAACCCGAGAAGAAACGACGTAAAACAGGCGCCATGCGTTTCTTCGTCATTGGCGGGGCCGGCTTCATCGGCAGTCATTTGGTCGACCGGCTCGTGGAGCGTGGATCGGTCACGGTTTTCGACAACCTCACCATTGGAAAACAGGCGTTCATCGAAGGTCCGCTGGCCAGTGGCAAGGCCACGCTGGTGCAGGGCGATGCGCTCGATCTCGATGCGCTGACCCGCAGCATGGCCGGGCACGACGTCGTGTTTCATCTGGCCGCGAATCCCGAGGCGCGCTGGGGCCTCGAGCGCACGCGGCTCGACCTCGAGCAGGGCACCATTGCCACCTACAACGCGCTGGAGGCGGCGCGCCTCGCGGGCGTGGCCAAGTTCGTCTTCTCCTCGAGCGGCACCGTTTACGGCAACACGGCAGCGGCCTGTGGCGAGACCGACCTGGGCAACCTTCCCATTTCTCTCTACGGCGCGAGCAAGTTCGCCGGAGAATCGCTGCTCGCGGCCTACGTGGAGTGCTTCAAGCTGCGCGGCTACATCTTGCGCTTCGGCAACGTCGTCGGCCCCCGCGGCACGCATGGCGCGATTCTCGACTTCTGCAAGAAGCTGCGCGAACACCCGGAGTACCTCGACGTGCTCGGCGACGGGCGCCAGGCCAAGCCGTATCTCCATGTGACGGATTGCGCGGCCGGCATTCTTCACGTGCTGGATCACGGGCCCGACCCGCTCAACGTCTACAACCTGGCCCCGCCGGATTGGACGAGCGTCGCCCGCATCGCCGAACTCTGCGTCGCCGCCTCGCCGAATCCCGCAGCGCGCATCGAATTCGGCGGCGGAAAGCAAGGCTGGCCGGGCGACGTCCCCGTCTCGCGCATCAACCCGGAGAAGCTCGCATCCCTCGGATTCCGCGTGCGACACACCTCCGACGCGGCCGTCGAATTGAGTGTGAAACAGGTCGCTGCGGAAGTCTTTGGATGAGCACCGCCGGCGCGCAAGCGGTCATCTTGGCGGGCGGCCTGGCCACGCGCATGCGCCCGTTCACCCTGAAAACGCCGAAGGCGATGCTCGACGTGGCAGGGCGCCCGTTCATCGATTGGCAGCTCGAGAAGCTCGCGTCGTGCGGCTATGGCGATGTGATTCTGTGCATCGCCCACCTGGGCGATGCCATCCGCGACCACGTCGGCGATGGGGCCCGTTTCGGATTGACCGTGCGCTACGCCGACGAAGGGCCGAACTTGCTCGGTACGCTGGGGGCGATTCGGAACGCGCTCGATCTTTTGGCGCCCGCGTTCCTGGTCACCTACGGCGACAGCTACCTGCCCTTCGACTACGCCGCCCCGCTCCGCGTCCTCGAGGCGCACGAGGACTGCGACGGCGTAATGAGCGTCTACAAGAACGAAGGCCAGTGGGATGCTTCGAACGTCGTCACCGATGGAACGTGGGTAGCGCGCTACCAAAAGGGCGTGAGCGATCCGGCGTTCGATCACATCGATTACGGGGCTATCGCATTGCGTCGAACCGTGGTGGCGGCAACGGCACCGGGTGCACGCGCCGATCTGGCCGTTCTCCAAGAGGAGCTCGCCCGGCAGAAGCGTTTACGAGCCTATCCAGCTGGGGTAAGGTTCTTCGAAATCGGCTCGCCCGAAGGGTTGGCCACCTTGACCGACCACCTTCAGTTGAAGAATACGCCATGATTGTTTCGCGTGCGCCGGTTCGTTTTTCCCTTGGCGGCGGGGGATCCGATCTTCCCAGCTACGCGTCGCAGCACGGTGGCTTCCTCGTGGCCGCGGCCATCGACAAGCACATCTTCGTCGCCATCAATAGCCGCTTTTACGACACCATCCGTCTCGCGTATTCGCACACTGAAATCGTCGACCGCGTCGATCAGATCCAGCATCGCTTGTTCCGCGAGGCCCTTCGCTTCACCGGCATTTCGCGCGGGGTGGAGCTCGTGAGCATCGCCGACTTGCCCGCCAACTCCGGCCTCGGCTCCTCCAGCTCCTTCACCGTGGCCCTGCTCAACGCGCTCCACGCGTACAAAGGCGAATTCGTCTCCAGCGAACAATTGGCCCGCGAGGCGTGCCACATCGAGATGGATATCCTCAAGGAGCCCATCGGGAAGCAGGATCAGTACATCTCCGCGTACGGCGGGGTGACCGCCTTCACCTTCGAGAAGGACGGCGCCGTGCACGTGGAGCGGCTGCCGGTGAAGCTCGAGGTGCTCGACGAGCTCGAACGCAACCTGCTCGTCTTTTACTCGGGTGTGGAGCGCGCGGCGTCCGACGTGCTCGTGCAGCAGCGCGAGGTCATCAAGAAGAACGAGGACAGCGCCGTCCAACGCATGCACCGCATCAAGGAGCTCGGCTACGAGACCAAGCGCCTGCTGCTCGAGGGCGACGTGGATCGCTACGGCGACCTGCTCCACGAGCATTGGACGAACAAGCGCAAACTCGCCGCCAAAATGACCGATCCGACGATCGACGAACATTACGAGGCCGCGCGCAAAGCCGGTGCTCTGGGCGGAAAGCTCATTGGCGCGGGCGGCGGTGGCTTCTTCATGTTTTACGCGCGGCCGGGCGATCGCCGGGCCGTCTCCGACGCGCTGGTTCGCCGCGGCCTCAAACCGCTCCGCTTTCGTTTCGATTTCGACGGCGCGCGCATCGTTGCGAACTTCCACCGCTCGTGACATAGGAAGCTCCCGATTGCCCATGAAGACATTCACCGAATCGTTTCTCGACGAGAGCATCGAGCTCATTCGCAAGTTGGACACCGCGAGCATCGAGGCTCTGGCCGAAGGCCTGGCCGGCGTACGCGCCGCCGGTGGCCGCCTCTTCATCCTGGGCGTGGGCGGCTCCGCGGGCCACGCAGGCCACGCGGTGAACGACTTTCGCAAGATCTGCGGCCTCGAGTCGTACGCCCCCACCGACAACGTGTCGGAACTCACCGCGCGCGTGAACGACGAGGGCTGGGACACCAGCTTCTCCGAGTGGCTCAAAGTCTCCCGCTTGAACGAGCGTGACGGCGTGCTGGTCTTCTCCGTGGGCGGCGGAAACCGCGTGAAGAACGTCTCCGTGAACTTGGTGCGCTCCCTCGAGCTCGCGCGCGAACGCGGGTCGAAGATCTTCGGCATCGTCGGCCGAGACGGCGGGTACACGAAGGAAGTCGCCGACGTCTGCGTGCTCATCCCCACCGTCGCGAGCGAGCGCATCACCCCGCATACGGAGGGTTTTTGCGCCGTCGTCTGGCACTTGCTGGTGAGCCATCCCAAGCTTCAAGCGCAGACCACGAAATGGGAGTCGGTAAAGTAAACCTCCGTCGCGGCGTCATCCTCGACCGCGATGGCACCTTGATCGACGTCGTCCGCGACGAAGAAACCGGCGCCATCACCACCGCCTTCCACCCGAGCCACCTGCGTCTGCTCGCCGGCGTGGAAGAGGGATTGCGCCTTCTGCACGACGCGGGCTACGTCCTCGCCATCGCCACGAACCAGCCTGGCCCCGCCAAGGGCCACTTCGGGCGCGCCGCCGTGGAGCGAACGAACGATGCGCTGGTGACGATGCTCGCCGATCGGGGCATCCCGATCGCCAAGGTTGCAACCTGCATGCATCACCCCGACGGGGGCGCGGGGGGCGATGCCTCGCTGGTCGGCCCATGCCCGTGCCGTAAGCCGAAACCGGGGCTTCTGCTCGATTTGATGCAGGAGCTCGCCCTGGATCCGGCGCAGTCCTGGATGCTCGGCGACACCTCCTCCGACGTGGAGGCCGGCCACGCCGCAGGACTCCGCGCAGGGCTCATTTTCGCGCCGAATCGCTGCGAGCTTTGCCCCTTGCGGCCGCCGCACGGCATGACCGCGTCCACGCGGCGCCCCCCCGATTTAGCGGGGGCGACCGTACGCGACCTGGCGTTGAAGATTGCAAATACGCCGTAATCGAGCCGTCCGGGCGGATTGCCTTTCGGCGACGAAAATGTGATCGAAGCAAGGAGGCCCGGGCATCCATCGCGCGGCGCCGCATCCGGTCCACCCCTAGCTCGTGCTAGAGTGCGCCTTCTTTCCCTTTGGAGCAAAGTGCATGGCCATTTTCATCGACAGCTCGGACCCCAAGGAAATCCAGGAACTCTATGGCTGGGGTGTGCTGTCAGGCGTCACCACCAATCCGCTCATCATCGCGCGTGAAGCGCCCGATGCCGATCTCGGCGAGCGCATTCGCGAAGTTCTCAAGGTGAGCTGGGGCGACGTCTCCGTCGAGCTCACGACCGAGACCGAGCGCGAGCAGCTCGAAGAGGCCCTCGTCTACCACGCGTGGGATCGCGAGCGAATCTGTATCAAGGTGCCCATGAGCGAGCACGGCCTGCGGGTCGTTCATGCGCTCACCAAGAAGGGCATCAAGACCAACGTGACGTGCATGATGGCCATGAACCAGGCGTACCTCGCCGCGCTGGCGGGGGCCACGTACGTGAGCATCTTCTCCGGCCGCGTGAAAGACCTGGGCTACGACGTTCGCCCGGTCATTTCCTCGACGCGCACCATCTTGGAGCGCGAGGGCCTGCCGGCCAAGATCATCGTGGGCTCCATGCGCTCCATGTTCGACATCAACGAGGCGCTGGAGGCGGGTGCGCACATCCCGACGATCACTCCGCCGCTTCTGCGCAAGATGGTCCACCATCCCCGCACCGAATCCACCATCGAGGAGTTCAACAATGCGTGGCGCAACCGCGGAAGCAAGAAGTAGGCGACGCCACCCGTGGTATAGCGGCACGAACATGGCCAGTGACAACAAAGTCCCCAAGTACGTCGTCGAAGAGGTCAACTACGCCCTGACGGACGCCATCGGCCGCCCGCGGACGGTGCTCGACGTGGGGTGCGGCATTGGCACCAACGGCAAGGTCGCACGCGATCATGGGGCCCACGTCGTGGGCATCGAGATCGTGCCCGAGTCGGCCGCCCGCGCGCGGGAAGTGCTCGACGAGGTCTATTCGGTCAACATCGAGACCGACGAGGTGCTCGACGCGCTGAAGGGCCGCAAGTTCGATTTGATTCTCTTCGCGGACGTGCTCGAGCACACCGTGAATCCGCTCGCCGTGCTGGCGCGCCTGTCCAACCTGCTCGAGGACGGCGGGCACGTCATCGTGTCGCTTCCCAACGTGGCCGCGTGGACAGTGCGCCTCGGTTTGCTCGCGGGCAACTTCACCTACGAGCCGAGCGGCATCCTCGACGACAGCCATCTGCGCTTCTTCACGCGCGAAACGGCCATGCGCCTCGTCGAAGAATCCGGCCTCGAGATCATGCGGGTGGATCTCAACCCGATGCTCGTGCGCGCGGCCAAGCCGCTCATTCGCAAGCAGCTGCTCGAGAAGCAATCCAACGGCGAGGTCGACCCGCTCGCGCTGAGCAAGTCGTCCCTTTACCAGGCGTACATGCAGTTCGTGCGTCCGGTCGAAGGGCTGGTCGCCAAGAGCGCGCCGGGCCTTCTCGCCTTCCAGTGTGTCATCGTGGCACGCAAGCCACCGCGCACGAAGAAGCTCTCGCTCACCGTCGGCATGCTCACGCTCAACGAAGAGGAGAGCGTCGAGAAGATGATCGACGAGATCCGCGACGTGGCCCCCGACGCGGAGATCTTGCTCGTGGACGGTTCGAGCGACCGCACGCCCGAGCTGGCCGCGGCCAAGGGCGCACGCGTCATCCGGCAGCTTCCACCGCGGGGCCATGGCCCCGCCATGGAGCTGCTGATGTACGAGGCGGCGAAGCAGAGCGACGCGCTCATCTACCTCGACTGCGACTTCACCTACCCCACGCAGATGATCCCGCGCATTCGCGGCCTGCTCGAGCAGGGCGCGGACGTGGTGAATGCGAGCCGCACGTACCACTACCCCAAGGCGATGCCGGTGCCGAACTTCCTCGCAAACCGCTTCTTCGCCGCCACGGCGTACGCGGTCCACGGCGTCCCCACGACGGACGTGCACAGCGGCATGCGCGGCTATCGCTCGTCGGTGATCCGCGCGTTCGATTTCGACGGCTCGGGCGATGCCCTCCCGCTGGACACGCTCATTCTGCCGGCCAAATCGAACTACAACATCGTCGAAGTGCCCATCGACTACAACGAGCGCGTGGGCGTCTCCAAGCTGGCCAAGCTTCGCGGCACGGCGTGGACCTTCATCCGCATCGCCACCGCCGTGGGCAAGGGCGAGCGCGTGCAGAGCGGACGCCGCTACCGCCACGTCGCGGGCTGAAAAGCCCTCACGTGGCGGGGCGCACCCGCATCAGGAACTGGTACTCGCTGCGCGTGACGATGCGCCACGGCAGCGAGTGCACCTCGAACGGCCACACCAGGTCGTCGATGCGCCCCTGCGCTTTGGCGATGAGCGTGACCCACTCCGTCGGGGACAGGTATTTGCCGCGCACGAGCACCCCCGCGGCGTAGTTGCCCACGATGTCCATCGCCAGCAAGGTGGCGTTGCTCACCGGGCCGAAGCGAAAGTGGTCCTTGATGATCAACGCGCCCCCCGGACGGAGAACGCGCATGGCCTCGCCCACGACGGCCTCGGGCGACTCGGCGTGGTGGAGCACGTCGGCGATGGTCACCAGGTCGAACGACGCATCGTCGAACGGGAGCACACGGCCGTCGTAAGGCTTGACGTCGATGGCGACTTCGTCGCGGACCTTCACGTCGACCCCCACGAGCTCCTCGACGCCAAGGCGCTGCGCCACATCGCGCGCCAGCGTGCCGTCGCCGCATCCCACATCGAGCATCGCACGCGCACCGCGGGGGGAAAGCTCGGTGATGGCGCGCGAGAGGCGCTCCACGCGCGGTACGTGAATCTGGGCGGTGTGCCAGCGGAAAATGGGCAGGTTGCTTAGACGCACCGCTAGTGAGTTAGCCGCGCACCGCTTGGAAGGCAAGGAGGTTACCGGGGCCTCGCCGCACGAAGTCGCGCAACGCGCCACGGCGCAGGGACGATGGTCCATGCATGACGAGAGAAAGCCTTCGAATGGGCCGCGGCGTGTGGGTTGTGGGCCTCACGGCCTTCGCAGCGACGTGCGTCTCCCTGAGCCCCATCGCATGCTCCTCGAGCGACAACGACGAGCCGCTCCGCACCGCCGACGCGAGTTCCGATACCCTCCTCGTTCCGCCCGCTCCGTGCGATCTCTCGAAGGACTTCGGAGCGCCCACGACGGTTCCCGGTCTACCGACGGGCGCGGCCAAAGGGAGCGGAGGCCGGCTCTCGCCCGACGAGCTGGCGATTTACTACGACGACGGCAAAGGGCTCGTCGCGGCGACGCGGCCCGATCGTTCGAGCCCGTTCACCACGAAAGCATGGTTCGACGCGGTCAACAGCGGCAAGGGTGACTATACGCCCTGGGTGAGTGCGGACGGCCGAACGGTTTTCTTCGTGAGCGGTCGCACCGACGGCGCCGGAACGCTGTTTCGGGCCGAGCGCTCCGATACGGGAGGCGCCTTCGGCCCGGCCAAAGAAGAGCCCGTGAGGCCGTTCGTCAACGGGGTCACGGAACCGTACGTCCGCGAGAACGTCGAGCTGTGGTTCGGCCTCCGGAGCGGCACCGACGCTCGCATCGCCCGCAGCGCCATCGCCTCGGACGGCGGGTTCGAACCCGCCGCCGCGCAAAGCGAGCTCCGCGAAGGATCGAGCTCCGATGGCTCACCGGTCATCAGCTCGGACGGGCTCACGATATTTTTCGCGTCCAAGAGGCCAACGAGCGTGGATTACGACATCTGGACGGCCACGCGCGCGAGCGCGACGGGTACTTTTTCTAAGCCCACGCGCGTGCCATCCCTCAGCACGGCCTACAGCGACTCGCCCACCTGGATCTCCTCGGACAGCTGCCGCCTCTACCTCACCTCCGATCGCCCCGAGGGAACGAGCGACGCGGGGGCGAACACGCCTCACATCTGGGTCTCGGCCCGCCCGCACTAGGCGGGCGGGAGCATCTTCTTCCGCGGCGAAAGCCTGCAAACAGAGCCTTCGACGATCTCGCTGCAACAACCGCTTGACTCGAATGCTCGCACCGGATAGACAGCGTCTTCTCTGAGAGCGGGCTATTAGCTCAATTGGTAGAGCAGCGGACTCTTAATCCGTTGGCTGATGGTTCGAGTCCATCATAGCCCACCCGATGTTCCCCTCCCCGACCGACGTCCCCCCCAGGCCGTCGGTCACGCGCGGAGCGAGGCGGCGTCGATGACGAAGCGGTAACGCACGTCGTTCTTCACGAGGCGTTCGTAGGCTTCGTTGACTTGCTGGACCTGGATGGTCTCGATGTCGGAGACGATGCCGTGCGACGCGCAGTAGTCGAGCATCTCCTGCGTCTCCTTGATGCCACCGATGTTCGAGCCGGCGAAGCGGCGGTTGCCGCTCACCAACGAGAAAGGCTCGACAGGGAGGGCCTCGGGCGGCAGGCCCACGAGCGCCAGGGTGCCGTGGTGGTGCAACGTTTCAAAATACTGGTTCAAGTTGTGCGGCGCCGACACCGTGTCGACGATCAGGTTGAACCGGTTGGCCAGCTTCTTGAAGACGCCCTTCTCACTCGTCACCTCGAACGCGTGGGCGCCGAGCCTCCGAGCATCGGCCTCCTTCGAGCGCGAGGTGCTCAGCACCGTGACCTCGGCGCCCATCGACACGGCGAACTTCACCGCCATGTGCCCCAAGCCGCCCAGGCCCACCACGGCCACGCGATCGCCCTTTTTGCAATTGAACTGCCGCAACGGCGAGTACGTGGTGATGCCCGCGCAAAGCAGCGGCGCGGTCGCCGCCAGATCGAGACCCGCGGGAACCTTGAGCACGTAGTGGTCGCGCACCACGATCTGGGACGAGTAGCCGCCGAAGGTCGGCGTCTTCCGGTCCATCTCCGTGCTGTTGTACGTGTACGCCGGTCCCTCGTCGCAGAAGTTCTCCAAGTCGTCGTGGCACGCGCCGCACTTCCCGCACGAGTCCACGAAGCAGCCGACGGCACCGATGTCGCCGACCTTGAACTTCGTCACGTCCTTGCCCACCCGGGTCACGCGGCCGACGATCTCGTGGCCGGGAACCATCGGAAAAATAGCCCCGCCCCACTCGTCGCGCGCCTGGTGAAGGTCGCTATGGCAGATGCCCGAATACAGGATTTCCAGAAGGACGTCCTTCGGACCGGGATCGCGCCGCTCGATGATCGTTGGTGCCAGTTTTGCCCCCGCCGTTGCCGCTGCGTATGCCGGTGTTTTCAACATGTGATGAACTCCTTTATCGAGGCGGGAGCATGGCCCCGAAGGCCGATGTGGAAAAGGCGCACCGAGCGGACGTGCTATGTAGAAAATCTTACGAATGGCTTTTACGCCACTGAATGCCCTGAACTCGTTCCTGGCGGTTGCGCGCCGGCAAAGCTTTGCTGCCGCCGCATCGGAGCTTGGTGTGTCGCCTTCGTCGCTGAGTCAGTCGGTGCGCCAGCTCGAAACGCGGCTGGGGGTGACCTTGCTCTCCCGGACCACACGAAGCGTATCACTCACCGATGCGGGGCGCCGCCTGCTCGAGCAAGCAGGGCCGGGGATCCAGCAGGCGATGGACGCGTTGAAGGGCTCGTCCGCGCGGCCCGGCGAGGTCACCGGCCGGGTGCGGCTCACCGTGCTTCCCCTGGCGTGGGACCGGGTCATCGCGCCGATTCTTCCGCGCTTCGCGGCGCGCTTTCCGGCCATCGAGGTGGAGGTGCAGGTCGAGAACCGCCGCGCGAACATCGTGGCCGAGGGCTTCGACGGCGGCATCACGCTGGAGGAATTCGTGGCCCGCGACATGGTGCACGTGCGCCTCACCGGCGCGGCACGCTTCGTCGTCGGCGCCTCACCGCGCTACGTGAAGAAGCGCGGCGCCCCCCAGACACCGCGCGATCTCGCCGCACACAACTGCATCTGCTACCGCTCGCCGAACACGGGGCGGATCTGGCCCTGGGACCTCGAGCGCGGCAAGCGCACGTGGCGCGTGCCCGTGCGCGGTACGTACATCACCAACGACGAGCGCGTCGTTCTCTCACTGACCGAGGCAGGGATCGGGCTCGGCTACATCTTCGAGCCGGATATGACCGCACAGCTCAAAAACGGAAGCCTGCAGATCGTCCTCGAGGACTACGCGGCCTCCGTTCCTGGTTTTTTCCTCTATTTTCCGAGCCGCACGCAGGTCTCGCCAGCCTTTCGCGCCTTCATCGACACCGCCCGCGAGACCATGGCCCGCAGCCGCTAGCTATGGCCGATCGGCCTATCGGCAAGATCGTCGATTGAATTTGAACAGGGAGATCGGGAGATCGAGAGATCCAGAGATCTTTGGGTTGGCTCGACGCGCACCGCTCGGTTCAGTACAAAATTCACTGCTCCCGACCTCCCGATCTCCCTGTTCAACATTCAGGGTCACGCCAGAGAGCGGTGGTGCCAGTTTCTGCCGAGCGAGCCTAGTTCGAGTGCTTCTCGATCATTTTGCCGAGGCGCGGGACGGCGGCTTCGACGTTCTTCTTTGCGGTACCGCGAAGCTTGTCGTACGTGCCCTTCACCACGCCGCTCTTCGACTTCTGCGCCTTCGCATCGGTGATGGCGAGAAGGGCGTCGGCCACCTTGCTCGTGTTGGCATCGAAGAAGGCCGCGACCGGCTTGTTCTCGGTCTGAGCCTGTTGGTACAGCGGGTCGAGCGCGTCGGCGAACTCGGGCAGAAGATCGCCTACGACTTGCTTGATGAACCCCGGCTTGACCCCTTTGACCGCCGCATAACCCGCCTTGATGGCGAGCCCCGAGATGCCGGACTTGTCCGCCACTTCGGCGTCGATGAGCGCGAGGCAATCGTCGACGACGGCGGTCTTTTTCGCTTCGCTGGTGAGTACTTCAGGGAGCTTCGGCATCGGGACTTCCACCTTTCGTGGTCTGATAGGTCGTAAGAAGGATGGTTCGGCGATAGCACACCTTGTCGGCATGTGCATGCGCCTGCAAGGCTGTGCTTGACTCGTCGCGTTAGTGGTGGTCCACCTTGGTGACTGAATCGTCATTCACTAAGGAGACGTCATGGCCACCGGCAACGGAAACGGAAATGGCAAGGCCCGTAGCGAGCGCATCGCCATCGTCGCAGGGCTGCGAACCCCGTTCGCAAAATCGCAGACCGCCTACCGCGATCTGAGCGCACTCGACCTCGGAAAAATCGTCGTGGCGGAGCTGCTCGCACGCTCTGAGCTGTCCCCCAAGGAAGTGGGCCTCTGCGTCTACGGCCAGGTGCTGCCGTCCATCGCCGCGCCCAACATCGCGCGCGAAATCGTGCTGGGCACGGCCATGCCCAAAGACATCCAGGCCTTCTCGGTCAGCCGCGCGTGTGCGACGTCGTTCCAATCGCTCACCAGCGCCGCCGAATCGATGCTCGCCGGCCAGCACGACGTGGCCATCACCGGCGGCGCCGACAGCGCGAGCGACGTGCCCATCACCGTCTCCAAGAAGCTCGCCGAGGCGCTCATGAACGCCAACAAGGCGAAGTCGTTCGGCGAAAAGCTGAGCGCCTTCCGCAAGCTCTCCGCGCGCGACTTCCTCCCCGTGCCGCCCTCGCTGAAGGAGCCGACCACGGGCCTCACCATGGGCGAGAGCGCGGAAAAAATGGCCAAGGAGGCGCACATCTCGCGCGAGGCGCAGGACGAATTCGCGCACCGCAGCCACTCGCGCGCCGCCAAGGCGTGGAGCGATGGGCTCTTCGACCAAGAGGTGATGCACGTCGTTCCGGGGCCGCGCTACGACAAGCCCATCGCACGCGACAACACGGTGCGCGAGGAGTCGAGCCTCGAGGGCTACGGCAAATTGAAGCCGGCCTTCGATCGCAAATTCGGGAGCATCACCGCGGGCAATTCCTCGCCGCTCACTGATGGGGCCAGCGCGCTTCTGGTCATGACCGAGCAAAAGGCCAAGGCCCTCGGCTACCGCCCGCTGGGTTACCTGCGCTCTTGGGCCTACGCCGCGCTCGATCCCGGCGATTGGATGCTCATGGGCCCGAGCTATGCGACGCCCCTTGCGCTCGACCGCGCGGGGCTCACGCTCGCGGACATGGACCTCGTGGACATGCACGAGGCCTTCGCCGCGCAGATCCTGTGCAACACCCAGGCCTTCGCCTCGAAGAAGTTCGCCGAGGAGAAACTCGGACGGAACGAGGCCATCGGCGAAATCGACGACGCGAAGTTCAACGTGCACGGCGGGTCGATTTCCATCGGCCACCCGTTTGCGGCCACCGGGGCGCGCATGGTCACGACGGTGCTCCACGAACTGAAACGGCGCGGCAAACAATTCGGTCTCGCGACGGCATGCGCCGCCGGTGGGCTCGGCGCCGCGGTCGTGTTGGAGGTGGGCGAATGAGCACGCAAACGTTGGCAGCGACGCAAACGCCGCAGGATAGCTCGGCGTCCATCGTGGGCATCGAGGTGCGGCCGGACGGCATCGCGGTGATCACGCTCGATGCGCCGGGCGAGTCGGTGAACACGCTCACCGAGCGCTTCGGCACGGAGCTGAAGGCGGCGTTCGATCTCGTCACGCAAGACGCGAACGTCACCGCCGCGGTCCTCACCAGCGGCAAGAAGGACTTCGTGGTCGGCGCGAACATCGACATGCTCAAGTCGATCACCTTGGCGGCCGACGCCGAGCGCCTTTCGCGCGAGGGGGCGCTGTCGTTCCGCGCCATCAAGGCCTCGAAGAAGCCATTCGTCGCCGCCGTGCACGGGCAGGCGCTGGGCGGCGGTTTCGAGCTCGCACTGGCATGCCACGCCATCGTGGCCAGCGACGACAAGAAGACGCTGTTCGGCCTTCCGGAGGTGCAGCTCGGCCTTCTGCCCGGAGCCAATGGCCTCATGCGCGTCGCCGAGCGCGCGGGCCTCCAAGTGGCACTCGACCTGGGCCTCACCGGGAAAAATACGCGCGCCGCCAAGGCGAAGAAGCTCGGCCTCGTCGACGAGGTGGCCCCGGCGTCCATCCTCCTCGAGGTCGCCGTGAAGGTGGCGAAAGAGCTCGCCGAGGGAAAACCGCGCGCACGCCCGGGCTTCAAATTCGACGGCCCGCACCTCACGCAGCTCGCGCTGGAGAAGAACCCCGCCGGGCGCGCGCTGCTGTTCCGCAAGGCGCGCGAGGCCACGCGCAAGAAGACGCGCGGCCACTACCCCGCCACGGAGCGCATCCTCGACGTGCTCGAGCGCTACGGCGACAAAGGCTTCGACGCCGCCGCGGAGCTCGAGGCGCGCGTCTTCGGCGAGCTCGTGGTGAGCGAGACGGCGCACCGCCTGGAGGACATCTTCTTCGCCACCACGGCGCTGAAGAAGGACAGCGGCGTCGACGATCCGCAGGTCAAAGGCCAAGTCCCGAGCAAAATCGGCATGCTGGGCGGTGGCCTCATGGGCGGCGGCATCGCCTACGTGTCCCTCAACGCCGGCGTGCACGTTCGCCTCAAGGACAAGGACGACGAGGGCATCGGGCGCGGACTGCAATATGTACGCGGCATCCTCGATGAGCGCGTGAAAAAGCGTCAGCTCTCGCGCGAGGAGCGCGACCAGCTCTTCGCGCGCCTCACGGCCACCACCGACTACAGCGGCTTGCGCGATGCCGGCATCGTCATCGAGGCCGTCTTCGAGGACCTGGCGCTCAAGCACCGCATCCTGCGCGAGGTCGAGGCGGTGACCAAAGAGGACACGATCTTCGCATCGAACACCTCGTCCATCCCCATCGGCAAAATCGCGGAAGCCTCCAAGCGGCCGCACACCGTGGTGGGGATGCACTACTTCAGCCCCGTGCACAAGATGCCGCTGCTCGAGGTGATCCGCACCAAGGCCACGTCACCCCAGGTGGTGGCCAGCGCCGTGGCGCTCGGGAAAAAGCAGGGCAAGACCGTCATCGTGGTGAACGATGGCGTGGGCTTCTACACGAGCCGAATCCTCGCGCCGTACATGAACGAGGCGGCGTACTTGCTCTCCGAGGGCGTGCCCATCGAGACGCTGGATCGCGCACTCGTCGATTGGGGATGGCCCGTCGGCCCGGTCACCTTGCTCGACGAAGTGGGCATCGACGTGGCCGCGCACGTCGGCCCCATCATGCTGGATGCCTTCGGCGAGCGCTTTACGCCGCCCGACACCATGTCGAAGCTCGTCGCCGACGACCGCAAGGGCCGCAAGAACGAGCGCGGCTTCTACCTCTATGGCAAAAACGCCAAAGGGAAGAAGAAGGCCGTCGATCCTTCGGTGTACACCACGCTGGGCATCGAGCCGAAAACGGGCGCCCCCGTCTTGGCCGAAGAGCTGCAAATGCGCTGCTCGCTCCAATTCGTGAACGAGGCCCTGCGCTGCTACGGCGAGGGCATCTTGCGCACGCCCCGCGACGGCGACATCGGCGCCATCTTCGGGTTGGGCTTCCCGCCCTTCCGCGGTGGTCCGTTCCGCTACGTCGACACCATCGGTGCGGCGGAGATCCTGCGGCGCACGCAGGGCTACTACGACCGATTCGGCAAGCGCTGGGAGCCCGCCCCGCTCTTGGTCGAGATGGCCAAAAAGGGCGCGCGCTTCTACTGAGGGTTTAGGGTTTAGGGGTTAGGGTTTAGGGGAGAAGAGACCTTTCTCTCTTCCCTACGCCCTAGCCCGTTCCCCTTTATGGAAGGGGGTTTTCTCTTTCCTAAACCCTAACCCCCTTCTCCTACCCCTTTCCTCTAGGCGGCCGCGACGTTCGGCGGTCGCGTCCTCCGCCGCCTCCGCCGCCGCCTGGGCCGCCGTCGCGCGGCCGAGCTTCGTTCACGGTCAAGGTGCGGCCGCCGAAGACGAAGCCGTGCAGGGCGTCGATGGCCCGTTTGGCGTCGTCGTCGGAGGCCATTTGGACGAAGGCGAAGCCCCGTGGCTGGCCGGTCATGCGATCGTGAATGATGGCGACGTCGGCCACGTTGCGGCCGTCGCCCGCGAAGAGGTCGCGAAGCTGCGTCTCGTCGCACGTGTAAGGAAGGTTTCCCACGTAGACCTTGGTCCCCATGCTCCTCACTCCCAATTAGGAGCGTACGGGGCTCAGTGCGCTTTGCAAGCGTCGCGCGATTGCGAACCCCCCGGCCGGGGAAATGACTATAAGAGCCCACATGATTCCGCGCTATACGCCTGCCGATTTCCAGGAGCTCTGGTCGCCCGAACGCAAACTTTCCACCTGGCTCGAGGTCGAATTGGCCGCCTGCGCCGCCATGGAAGAAGCCGGATCGGTGCCGGCCGGCACGGCGGCCAACCTGCGCGCCAAAGGAATTGTGCTCGATGCCGCGCGCGTCGATGCCATTGAAAAGGTCACGAAGCACGACGTCATCGCGTTTCTGACGCACGCCGAAGAGAAGGCCGGCATCGAGGCGCGCTGGCTTCACCGCGGGATGACGTCGAGCGATGTGCTCGATTCGTCGTTCGCCATTCTATTGCGCGATGCGGCGGGACTCCTGCTCACGCGCGCCGAACGCCTTCTGCGCGCATTGGAAACGCGCGCGCGCGAGTTTGCCAAGACGCCATTGATTGGACGGAGCCACGGTATTTTTGCCGAGCCCACCACCTTTGGCCTGGCGCTCGCCGGACATTATGCGGAAATTGCACGAGGTGTAGGCCGGCTGCGGGCCGCGCAGAAGGAGATCGCGGTCGGAAAAATCGCCGGCGCGGTCGGCACCTACGCGCATCTCTCGCCCGAAATCGAGAAGAAGGCGCTCGGGGCGCTCGGCCTGGAGCCCGAGACCGTGGCCACGCAGATCGTCGCGCGCGATCGCCATGCGGCGTTCTTCTCGGCGCTGGCCCTGCTCGCGGCGGGCATCGAGCGCTTCGCCACCAACGTGCGAAGCTGGCAGCGCTCCGACGTCGGCGAGGCCGAGGAGCCCTTCACCGTGGGCCAGAAAGGCTCGAGCGCGATGCCGCACAAGCGCAACCCGGTGGTGAGTGAGAACCTGTGCGGACTGGCCCGCATCGTCCGCGCCGCGGTGACGCCCGCCTTGGAGAACGTCGCCCTCTGGCACGAGCGCGACATTTCGCACTCCTCGGTGGAGCGCATGATCGCGCCCGACGCGACGGCGACGCTCGGGTACATGCTGGACCGCTGCGCGGCCCTGGTCGAAGGCCTCGTGGTGTATCCGGAGAACCTGCAGCGCAATTTGGATCGCGCAGGCTCGCTCTACTTCTCGGAGGCCGTGCTCCTGGCGCTGGTCGATTCGGGCATGGCGCGGCAGGAGGCCTACGTGCTCGTGCAGCGCAACGCGATGCGCGCGTGGTCGGGCGAGGGCAAATTCTACGACAACCTCGCCGCCGACGCCGATATCACCGCGCGCCTGCCGGCGGGCAAGCTCACCGAGTGCTTCGATCTGGAGCATGCGCTGGCCCACGTGCCGGCCATTCTCGAACGCGCCTTCGCGCGATGACGCGCACCTGGGTCCTCGCCGTGGGCGGACTCGCCGCCCTCGGCGGGCTGACCTTCTTCTTCTGGAAGATCGGCAGCCCGCCCGCGCCGCCTGCCCGTGCCGCCGTCGCCGAAACCGACGCTGGCGCCGACGCGTGCACCGCCTTGCGCGACGCCAATGAGGCCATGCTCGAGAAGCTTCAGCAGGCGAAGAAGGATTGCCACATCGTGCGGCCCGATCTCGGGTGCGTGACGACCCGCACGGGCGTCATGTGGGGCTATCGCATCGCGCGCACCCGCACCAAGCCCGCCGAGGGCAACGACGTGCAGGAAATCCAAGAATGCGCCACGGAACACGACGTCGAACTCGTGCGCCGCGACGCGGCGGGAACCAAGGTCCTCGCGGGCGGGAAGGAGACGCTGTCCTACGACGGGTCCACCAAGCAAAACGAGCTCTCGCTGGAAGCCTTGGCGGACTACGACGGCGATGGCGAGGTCGAGATCCTGCGCGTTCACGATGCCTTCGTCCAGGAAGGCGCGCCCGAGCACACCGTCACCGTTCTGACCTTCAAGGACGGCGACGCAAAGCCGTATCCGCCGGCCGCCGCGTTGAAGAAGATCGAGGCACAACGCGACGTCGACGGCGATGGTCGCCCCGACCTGCTCTCGCGCGGCCCCTACGCCGGCGTGGCGGTGACCGACGCTCTCGGCAACGAGCGCCCACTCGGCTCGGCGATGTTCGCGTACCACGCGCTCGCGAATGGCGCATTCGAGCTCGGGGACGCCGCATCCGTCGCCTACACCCGCAGCCGCTGCCCCTCCCCGCCGAAGGACGTGGCCATCACCTTGGACGATACGACGGGGGCGACCGAACACGACGCGTTCGCCGACTCGCTCGTTTGTGCGCGTCTTTGGGGCGTGACCCAGGAAAAAATCGAGCACGCGTGGGCCTCCGTGTGCCGCGATTTCGACGCCGCCGAAAACCCGTTCGCCTGCCAAACCTGGCCCACCGCCCTGGCCGCGGCCACCCCCCCGTTCGTGCTTCGCTGAGCGAGCGCGCTACTTCCTCTTCCCTTTTTTGGCGACCGCCTTGCCACCGCCCCCGGACGGTGCGGGCGGCGTGAAGGGGACCGGCTCGGTGTAGGCACCGCCGACACCCGCGGCGAGCTTCGGCGGCGTGAGCCAGGGACGGCCGAGGAACGCCTGCCGCTCGATGGCGGCGCGGTTGAACGGCGCATCGACGCCGGCCGGGATGTCCACGTCGGTCAGAAACGTCGTCCGCGACGTGAAAGCACCCGGGCGGGGCGGCGTTTGCTCGGGCCCGGCCACGATGGCGAGCTTCGGATCGAGCTGAAAGCGCAACGTGCGCAGCACCTTGGCCTTGAAGATCATTTGGCATTCATAGCGCCCCGGCTTCCACTTGCCGCTGTCGCGCGCCACGTAAATGCCGCCATCGAGCTGCGTCCACTGCACCTTCTTGTTGCGCGCCCCGTCGCTGTACGAAAACGAATCCTGTCCGAAGTTCACGTCCCCGTCCTTCTCGAAAGGCTGCCCGTTCATCGTGCAACGGAGTTTGCCGGGATCGTTGAACTCGCCGCCTTCTTGCTTGGTGATGGCCCGAACGTGGAGTGAACCACCGTCCCAATCCCAATAGGCGACATTTTCGATCAACTTGTAATCGTGATCGACGTAATAATCGACGTTGGCGTATTCCGAATTGTTCGACCCATAATTGCGTACGGTAAAATTAATCTTTCGCAGCAATTGATCCGGCTTGCCTGCGGCGCGATAAGCAATTTCGGCATCGTAGGTTCCGATTTTGGGATAATTGATGGCGCCGTCCTTGATGTCGCAAAGGACCTCGCCCTGGTCTTGCCAATTCGGGAAGGTGGCGCCATCGGGTTTCGCTTCGGAGATCTCGGGAACGGCGCATTGGGTGGTGCCCACGGTCTTCGCGCCATCCTTCCACGTGACCACGATGGCCGCCGCATCGTCGGCCTTGCCCCAGAGCTCGAACTTCAGGCGCGTTGGCTGCCATCCGCCCCTTTTCGTACCGCCTTTGGGATCGGGCACCCAGCCGGTGCCAACCTGCACGTTGATCGTGGTATCCACCACGAGCAAGCCGGCGCCAGGCTTGAGCGCACGACGCTCGGCGACCACCTGCGCATGGTCCGCCTTCGCCGGCGATGCCGCGAACAGCGTCGTCATTCCCAGGCCAAGTACGCAAAGAACCCCTCTCGTTGCCAATCGCATGAAGTAACCTCCAGCGAGAGGATGCGCGGCGAAGTTCCAAGTTGCGTTCGCTGCCCAAATTTAATTCACGTATTCGAAAACGACCTTTGACGGTCGAATTCTTCACTGGACCGAATTGCGCTCAGGACCGCGCGATGCGCACCGTCCACGCGCTCTTGGCGATGATGCGGGCGATACGCGGCAGGTGCCACAAACGCAGCTTGCTCTCCTCGTCGGCATAAATCGGACGCACGGGGACCTCCGCGATGGAGATGCGGCGTGCGGCGAGTTGCGCGAGCAGATCGTTCGGGTAGCCGTAACGCGGCCAGAGCGCATCGAGCGCTCCATCCCGCGCGAGCCGCTGGCAGGCGGCGCGCGAAAGCGCGGTGTAGCCGCACTGGCTGTCGTGGATCGGCAAACCGATGGCCCACGAGGTGAGGCGCGAGAACACGGCGCCGCCCAGACGGCGTGCCTTGGGCATCACCGCGCCCACGTCCGGCGCGGAGAAGCGCTCGCCTTTGACGTACCCCGCCTCGCCGCGCGCGATGGGGGCCACCACGGCGGGCAGATCCGCAGGATCCATTTGGCCGTCTCCGGCCATCACGACCAGGACGTCGCGCTCGCCCTCGGTTTGGGTCAGGGCGTGCCGGTAACCGCTCACGATAGCCGCCCCCACGCCGCGGTTCTCGGGATGGCGAAGCACCACCACGCGCGGATCGCCCACGTTCTCTGCGGCCTCGGCGGTTCGGTCGCGGCTGTTGTCGTCCACCACGACGACGTGGTCGACCCAACCGGGAAGCGTGTGCAAGACACGCGCGATCCGTGCCTCTTCCTCGAAAGCGGGAACCACAACGACAACGTGGGCATCGGCGAACATGGGTCGCGTGTAGTATCACCCCGGACGTGCGCAAACGAGTCGCGCTCGGAGTGGCTTTGCTGGTGGTGGGCGTTCTCGCCTTCACGGTCTTGTACCGTCCGTTTCCCTCGGACCGCACACCGGAGGGCGCGTACATGCGCGTCGCGCGCGCCGTCACCGAGGACCGGCTGACCGACATGTTCCCGTACCTCGAGACCGACGCGCAGTGGGCGAGCTACACCATCCGCGACATGCGCGCGAAGGCCTGCACGCGCATCCGCGGCAGCTACCCCGAGCCCGAGCGCAGTCGCATGCTCGCCGCCTACGAGCCCCAGGCCAACGTGCCCGACGGGGCCGACGTCTTCGCCTTGCTCGCGCGCCAGCGCGGCTGGATTGCCCGCCTGCGCAAAGACCTCTCGGGCGTGGTCCGCACCGAAATCGACGGCGACCGCGCGAGCGTCGTCACCGCGCGCGGCACACGCTACCCCTTCCACCGTCGCGACAACGGCATCTGGGGCCTCACCATCTTCACCCCGGAGCTCATCGCCGAAAGCGAACGCGCCTCGCGCGACCTCGCCGTGGTCACCTCCGCCGCCGACGACTACGGCCGCGCCGGCGACGCCGGCGAAGCCCGCCGCCACTAGAAGCTAGAAGAATGGGGATTCACAGGAAGACGGGAAGACGGGAAGGTTTTTTAGAGGTTCAGTGAGCCTAAGGGAGATCATTGAACCCCAAAAAAAGCGCTCCGCGCCTTCTGTGCCGTAAGTCCTTCCCGTCTTCCCGTCTTCCCGTCTTCCCGTCTTCCTGTAAAATCTTCAGCGTTTACAGCGCCGAGAATGCTCAGGGTTCCGTGGGGAGGCCGGTGCGGGACCAGCCTGGCTCGGTCAGTTGGCCGAAGGGATCGCGGGCGCCGTCCCAGCCGGCGCGTTGGTCCACCACGTCGGTGAAGCCCGCGTCGAGCAGCGCACGGGCCGCGCGGAGCGAGCGGCCGCCGGACTTGCACCCCACGACGAGCTTCGCATCCTTGGGGTAGCGCGCGCTCACGTCGGCCACGAAGTCGGGGTTCGGCGCCATGCTGCCGCCACTCAAGACCGCAAAGGGGATGTTCACCGAGTGCGCCGGGCGCCCCTCTGCGAATTCCTCCTCGGTGCGGACGTCCAGATAGATGTAGCCGCGCGTGACATACTCGGCGGCTTCCTGTGGGGAAATGCGGGTCGGTTCGGCGGGCATGTGCATGTTTTCCATGCTCTTTTCGGAAAAGGCAAGACGCGGAAGCAATCTCAGGCATGCCGCGCTATGATGTCAGGATGAAGCGGCACCGCGGGCTCATGGATCAACGCGGCGCATCTCTTACGGAGTATGTGCTGATTTTGGCGGCGGTGCTGTGCGCCGTTGGGGTGGCGTACAAGCTGTTGGGCAAGAAGGTCGGCCATCAAGCGGCACACGAGTCGAACACCACGTTCCACAGTGAGACGGCAGAGCCTAACGCGCCGGAGAACGGCGGCCTACCGAGCGCTGGGAAGAGCAGCATCGCGTCCAAGGCCTCGCTCGAGAACGGAGCCGTCACCCGGGCTCGGGCCCTGGCCACGGACGTGAAGGCGAAGGTCAACGAGAAGATCCAAGAGGCGTCCAACGCCGACTTGGAAGACTTCAGCATGAAGAAGATGGCGCGCTGGCTCGCCATCGTGATCGCGGCGCTGGGCCTCGGGGTCGGCTACAGCGTGTACCGACGCGGCCGTGCAGACGCCACGACCGCCGACAACGATCCCGACGCGACAGGTCCCCACCCGCCGCAGCCGGCTCGGACGAGCGCCGTGCGCGCCCGCACGCCGAGCGCCGCACCGACGAAGTACACGGACTGACGTCGCCGCTCACTCCGAGTGGCTGCGCGTGCGCTGCACGAGGGGGCGCATCGGCACCCCGCGGCGCTTCGCCTCCGTGCGCATGCGCACGTACTCGACCTTGCGCGCTTCCTCGAGCGCGGCGCGGTTGGGAAAGGGCTGCGGGCGCTGGGCCGTGGCGCGCAGGTACTCCGCGAGATCCACGATGCGGTAGCCCGGCGTCTCGGGGTGCGCGGGATCGTACTTGCGCTCATCGAGCCACGCGAGAAGGCGTGGGAGTGCGGCCAACGTCGAGGGCTTCACATCGTGCAGCAGGATGATGCCGCCGCCGTTGTATTCGAGCTGCCCCTCGAGGCTCCCCGCCAGCTGAATGGGATCGTTGGCGAGCATGTCCTGCGACTCGACGCTCCAGAGAACGAGCTCCCAGGCGCGCTCCGCGATCGCCTGCTGCGTGAACGGATCCAGGCTGCCGTACGGCGGGCGGAAGAACACGGGCCGGCGTCCGGTGACGCGTTCGATCGACGCGGCGCCTTGGTCCATCTGGGCGAGCGCCCGCGTATGCGCGACCGCGGTGAGCTGCTCGTGGTCGTGCGTGTGGTTGCCCACCGTGTGCCCCGCGCGCACGATCTGGCGAACGACTTCGCGCGCGGCCTCGGCATGCGCGTCGTCGCCGTCGAGGTAGCGCCCGATCAAGAAGAAGGTCGCGCGGACGCCGTACTTCTCGAGCACGCGCAGGATCGCGGGCGTGGTCGCGGGCGACGGACCGTCGTCGAAGGTGAACGTGACGAGGCGCTCACCGACCTGGGGATCCGGATCGGGCCCCTCGGCCAAGAGCCACGCCCGGTTGAGTCCCGCGTCGGGGTTGAGCCTCGGCCAGGGAAGCAGATCGGGCAAGGCGCTGAAGAGCGGCGACAGCGGCTGCAGTGGAGGTTCCGGCGGCAGCGAGGGCGCAGGCCCGGAGGCGCGGCGCTGCTGCGGCTGACCCGCGCGGTCGATGGCCTCGCGGGCTACCTTGGTCGCATCGCGTGCCGCGGACCGTGCGGTGGTCTCGAATTGCTCAATTTTATCTGAATTTTCATCAAGATACCGACGCACCCGGGGGAGGTCGGGGCGGCCCAGACCCATCCATGTCCCGGCGGCCAGGGCAAGCAGCGGGATCCATCCTCGGAAGCTCGTCACGAGTCGATCCTAGGTAGCGCATCGCTATCCGGCCAAGTTCTAGACCGACAAAAACCTACTTATCCCACACGCCTGGCGTGCGGGCGTGGCGCGTTCCAAACGGCTCGGCTCGAACCGGATCGGCAGCCCAGGGCGCGGCGAAGGCATCGCGCATGACCAGCTCGGCGACCTTGCCGCGCGGGGAGAAGCCCCACTCGGCCTCCTGCGAGACGTCCTCGGGATCGGCGTAGTAGCGCCAGACGAAGAACCCCGCAAAATCGGGCTCGTCGAGGAGCGGCGCCAGGAGGGCGTGGTACGCGAGAGCTTGCGCGTCCTCGTCGACCTTCACGTGGGCCATCGTGTCGGGCCATTCCCATGGACGGACGGCGGGATCGGGCCGGGTGGTGTAGCCGATCTCGGTGAAGAGCACCGGCTTGTGCCACGTCTCGGCGAGCGCATGCACCTTGTCGCGAACCTTGCGCGCGCCCTCGAGTTGGGCGGCGTACCCGTCGCCGTCGCGCTGGGCGAGGGGGTAGAAGGCGTTGATGCCGATGACGTCGAGATCGCCCAAAATGACGGTGCGATCGACGTCGTCCCAGTTGGCGGAGTACGTCAGCGTGCCGTGGTAGATGCGGCGGAGATCGCGCACGATGGCGCCGAAGCTCGGGGCGCGTGCGGTGGTGACCCACGAGCGCAGCTCGACGCCGGCGGAGAGCATTTCGACGCCCGTTTCCTCGGCGAGCTTGGCCCAGGTGCGCACGAAGTCGCCGTAGCTTTTCGCCCACGCGTCCCAGCCAGCGTCCGTCTTGGGATCGATTTCGGCGCGCCATCCGCCGGATTCGACCCAAATGTGCGGAACGAGCATCACCTTGAGGCCGCGCTCGTGGGCCATCTCGATGCCGCGGCGAACGGCGGCGCGGTTTTCCTCGAAGGGCATCTCGAAGGTGGGGTCGATGCCGCGGCCCGAAAGATCGGCGGTGCGGCCAAAGGGTGTGATGGCGATCCACTCGGCACCGGCGCGCTGGCATTCGGCGAGGGTGCGCTCGTACGGCTCGGAGCCGTAGCCCTTGCCCGGGTGATAGCCGTTCTCGATGGGGCCGATGGTGATGCCGCGGGCTCCGCGCCAGCCGGCGTCGTGCCAGCCTTGGGCCGAGGGGAGAGGCTTGTCGCTTCCGGGAACCGCCCCCGAGGCTGCCCCACTTCCCGAGATGGCAACCAGGGCGGCCGCGAGAAGGGGCCACCGGACGCTAGGAAACATGGATGAGATCACTTTGCATCGAAGGCGAAGCCGAGGGTGGCGCCGAGCCGCCACCATAGCCCGCCCGCGTCGACCGTGGACGGTGGGTTTTCGCGGGCCCCCTTCCAGGCCGGGTGCGCTTCGAAGACCAGCGGCGAGACGAGAAGCCGCCAACCCGGCGTGAGCGAAAGCGAGCCTTCGATCGCGGCGCGACCGAGGACGGTCAACCCATACGAGCCCGCGCACGAAGCCTTGGATGCATCGGGGCCCGATGCGTCCGCGACGAGGCCGGCCACGCCGAGGCCGACGCCTGCGCCCACACGCAGCCGCGGAAGCGCCCGCACCGCGAAGGCCCCCGTGGCGAGGCCGCCCAGTTCCACGGAGGATGCGTCGTCGGCCTGCTGGCAAAGCGCGGACGGCTTGGATCCGCCGTAGGTCAGCGCCACGAAGCGCAGGCCGCCGGTGACGAGGACGCGCGAGGCGGGGTTGAACACGTAGCGCGCTTCGAGGGCACCGCCGGGGCGCACGTGACCGTCCAAGTCCCCGAGGCGCGGAAGGAACGCGCCGACCTCCACGGAGAAGAGAAACCGTCGCGCGAGGCCGTGCGTGGCCATGGTGGACGGCACGTCCGCCGGCGGCGCATCCTCGGAGGCCGCCGGGCTCGTGGCCGATACGAGCTTCGCCGAAACGAGGATGGCCCGACCGTAGCGCGCCTCCACGTCGGCCTCGTACACGCGGTGTCCCGGGTGCTCGACGCGCACGCGGTGCGGGCCCGGCGCGACGTCCAACCCGACGGGCGTGGGCGAGCCCGCGGGCTTTCCATCGACGGTCACGCTGGCGCCGGCGGGATCCGAGTCGATGGCCATCTGCGAGGGACGGCGTCGCAGCTCATTGAGCTCGCGGGTCGCTTCCGCGCGCTCGGAAGGCATGAGATCGGTCTGCTCGAGGTAGCCCTCGAGGGCGCGCGCGGCATCCTCGGGCTCGTCGAGCCGCTGATGGCATCGCGCGATGTTCCAAATCTCGCTCGAGGGGCCGCCCAACCGACGCGCCGCCGTGAAAAAGCGAATCGCATCGCGAAAGCGCCCTTCACGAAACGCGCGCACCCCTTGCTGGTCCAAACCACGCGCGCGCACGATTCCCTCTCCACTGGGGATCTGCGCAAACACGAGGAGCGCCAACGCGAGAGCCTGCATCGCGGTCTACCTTTGGTAGACGAGCGGCGCGCGGAAATCACGTTTATGACTTAGGCGGAGACGAGAATGATCTTCGTGACCTCGGGGGCAGCACCCACACGCGAGGGCGGGCCGGCCACGCCGAATCCGCGATTGACCCAGAGGGTGGAGCCCTGTTCCTCGTAGCGACCGGCGAGGTAGCGCATGAAGAGCGAGGCGGGCCGGAAGCCCGGGTTGATCTGTCCGCCGTGCGTGTGGCCCGATAGCTGAAGCGCAACGCGACCGCGGGCGACCGGGAAATATTGCGGCTGGTGCGCGAGCAGGATGCGCGGCCGATCCGGTGGAACCATCGCGAGGGCGCGCTCGAGCGACGGAGGCTCCTCGCGCGACCCGATGGCGAACATGTCGGCCACGCCGAGCAGGGAGAAGCCGCCCTGATCGCGCCCGCGCAGAACCAGGCCCTCGTTCACCAAGGTGCGGACGCCGGCGGCGCGCAACCCCGCGAGGACATCCTGCGCGCCCGTATAGTAATCGTGGTTGCCCAGGATGGCGGTCACGCCGTCGCGCGGGTGGCCGCCGAGGGATCCCAGCGCCCGCGCCATCTGCGCAATGTAGTGCTCGTCGTGGTCGACCAGATCGCCCGTGGCCACGATGAGATCGGGCTTCGTCTGGAGCACGCGCTCGAAGCCCTCGCGCAGCTCGCGGTCGCCGACGAAGAGCCCCACATGAATGTCGGAGACCTGCGCGATGGTGTAGCCATCGAGCGCGCGGGGAAGCCCCACGATGCGCACGGGCACTTCCTCGATTTCGAAGGCATGACGCCCCCGCACGATGCCCCAGCCCAGCGCCGATCCCGTTCCGGCCAACACGGTGGCCCCGCCCACCCCTTCGATCATCTGCCGCCGCGTGAACTCCAGGGCCCCCGGGTTGGGTGGGGCGAGATCCGCGGGAGGGCTGGGGTGGGGGAGGTCAGGAGCCTCCGCCTTCTTGCCCCACCGCTTGCGAAGGCCGACGCCCAGATCCAGCCCGATGTGGATCAGGAACAGCGGGATCATGCTGATGGCGACGACCGACGCCTCGATCATGCCGGCGGCGAACAGCTGCTGGCTCTTGCTGCCGTGCCATGCCGACTGCATCATCCGCGCGGCCGGCGTGATGACCACGAGGCACGCGACGATGGCCCAGACCGTGCGCCGGCGTGCGCCGAGCCACGGGGAAACGCGCATGGCCCAGATGGCGAGCAGCGAGTGGACGCACGCGCTGATCGTCAACAGGAACCCCGAAAATACGAACGTGCGGACCATGCTCGGAGGATCGAACGGCTACGGTAGCACGCGCATTCCGGCCGGCCATGCACCGGACACGACGCGCTCGATGCCCCCGTAATCGCGAGCTATTCTCACATCCTCGAAGCCGCGCTGTTCGAAGAGCTGCCCCACGTCGGGTGCCTCGCCCGCGCCCACCTCGACGGCCAACACGCCGCCGTCCACGAGGAAAGCGGGCGCGTCCTGCACGATGCGGCGGAGCAGATCCAGGCCGTCCTGCCCGCCATCGAGCGCCAGGATCGGCTCGAAGCTGCGGATGTCCTCCGCCAGGGTCGCGATCTCTTCGCTGGGGATGTACGGGGGGTTCGCGGTGACCACATCGAAGCGCAACCCCGCGCGTGACGCCAAGGCGCCGAACAGATCGCCCGAGGCCCAGCCGACGTTGAACGCGCCGAGGCGGTGCGCATTGTCGCGCGCCACCGCCAACGCGCCCTCGCTGATGTCGCTCGCGAGGACCTGGGCCGTGGGACGCTCGCGCCCCAGCGAGATGGCCACGCAGCCACTGCCCGTGCACAAGTCGAGCGCGCGCATGCTCAGGGAAACGTGGCGCGTGCGCTCGAGCGCGACCTGGACGAGCACCTCCGTGTCGGGGCGCGGGATGAGAACGCGCGCGTCGACCCGAAAGGGTCGCCCGAAGAATTCGCGCTCGCCGCGCAAGAAGGCGACCGGCTCGTGCTTTCGCCGCCGCTTCACCAGCTCGCGAAAGCGCGCGAGCTCGTCCGCCTCGAGCGGGCGGCGTGCGTCGACGATGAGGCGCACGCGGTCCGTGTCGAGCGCGAAGGCGAGCAACACTTCCGCGTCGAGACGCGGCGATTCGATGCCGCGCGCGCGAAAATCGTCGGTCGCCCAGCGGACGACGGCTTCGATGGTCCAGGTTTCCTTCACGGGGCCGTCGTGCGGCGCGCCTCGATCACGGCAGCTTCGACTTCTGCGCGGATGCGATCGCGCTCTTCGGCGGTGGTCGCCTCGAAGCGCATCACCAGCACCGGCCCCGTATTGGACGCGCGCACGAGCCCCCAGGCGGGCTTGCCCGGCTCACCGAATTGAATGCGCGCTCCGTCGATGTCGATGACCTCGCGCCCGCTCTTCTTGTAGTGCTCCGTCACCGCCCGCACCACGTCGAACTTGATGGCGTCGGGGCAATCGACCCGCAGCTCCGGCGTCGAGAACGTGGTGGGCACGTCGGCGAGCATCTCGCCGATGGATCGCCCGTCGTTCGCGACGATCTCCAAGAGACGCAACGACGCGTAGATGGCATCGTCGAAGCCGAAATAGCGATCGGCGAAGAAGAGGTGCCCGCTCATTTCCCCGGCCAGGAGCGCGCCCGTCTCCTTCATCTTCGTCTTGATGAGCGAGTGCCCCGTCTTCCACAAGATGGGCTTCCCGCCATGCTTCGCGATGTCGTCGTACAGCGTTTGCGAGCACTTCACCTCGCCCAAAATCGCCGCCCCGGGATGCTCCTTCAGCAGGGCGCGCGAGAAGAGGATCATCAGCTTGTCGCCCCAGATCACGTCACCGTTGGCGTCGATGGCGCCGAGTCGGTCCGCGTCGCCGTCGTAGGCGATGCCCACCCGCGCGCGGTTCTTCTTCACGCGATCGATGAGCTCGGCGACGTTCTCCAGCACCGTGGGATCGGGGTGGTGGTTGGGGAAGTTCCCGTCCATTTCGCAGTAGAGCGCGTCCGGCGTGAGGCCGAGCGCCTTCATGACCGCGAGCGCGGTGGGGCCACCGGCGCCATTTCCGGCATCGACGACGAAGGGCAGCGGGCCCGGCGGAAGCTTGATGCGCTCCTTCACGGCCTCGATGTACGCGGGGAGCACGTCCACGACCTGGTGCGAGCCCTCGGCGTCCGGGGCAAAGCGTTTCTCTTCGATGAGGTGGAAGAGGTCCACGATGTCCGGGCCGAAGAAGCTGCCCTTGCCCTTCATGATCTTGAAGCCGTTGTCCTCGCCCGGGTTGTGGCTTCCCGTGATCTGGATGCCGCCGTCGGTCCCCAGATGGTGCACGGCGAAGTAGAGGAGCGGCGTGGGGACGACGCCGATGTCGACGACGTCGATTCCCACCTGCGTGAGCCCGCCGATGAGCGCCGCGTGCAGCCGCGGGCTCGACAGTCGACAGTCGCGGCCGACGGCCAATCGCGTGCGCCCGCCCTTCGCGTTGGCCTTGGCCAACATCGTCCCGATACCGCGGCCGAGGGCAGTGGCTAGGGCGTCGGTCAAATCCCGATCGGCAACCCCCCGGATGTCGTACTCGCGAAAAATGTGGCGCAGGGAAGCGAAACTCATGGTCCGTCCTTATACGCCAGGCCTCGCCCGGGCGCGAAGCGATAGGAACTTGGGCCAGACAGTACTATGGTCGCCGCCCGTCGATGGACGCTCCGCCGCCCCCGCCTCGAGATCCGCCCGCGTACGTGTACGCGGCCGGTGACATTCACCCGCTCACCGAACGCGAAGAGAAGCTCTGCAAGCGTGCGAGCACGGTGGATTGGCTCTACCTCTCCGCCCTGGTCCTGGCGGACGTGGGGACGGTGTACCTCGACGGGCAGTTCTTCAAAGAGAAGCATCAACCCGGCGTCCGCACCATCGGGCCGATGCTGGTGGGCCTGTCGTGGGGCGCCACCTTGGGGGCGATTTATCCGGCGCTGCCCAAATGCGATCCCAACTGGGTCCGCTACGCACCGCCCGAAGGCGACATTCGTTCGTCGGTGCCCTACGCGCTCTCGATGGCCATCCTCGCCGGGGTCACGGCGCCCATTTTGGTGGGCGTCGAAACGGGGCCGCTCGACGACGATTGGCGAACCAGCGAGCGCGTCCTGCGCGTGGTGCTCTCCGGGGTGACCGGCTTCGCGGGCGCGCTGTTGCCGTATTGGACGGCCATTTCGCCGAAGACGTGGCGCGCGGGGCAGGAGCTCCTCAAGGTACGCGCCTGGGGCGATTCCCAGGGCGCGTACATCGGCTACGGGTTCCGCTTCTAACGTAAAAGCCGATTGAACGGGGCAGATCGACGAATGCCTTGCAGTCGACCAGCGGCAGCGGGACAAGCCCGGCGGGGCCGGCGCCCTAGTCCCTATCCAAGAAGAGGATCGCCAGGCGGAGTGGCGATCCTGGCGTTCCGACCCGACACGTCGCGCCGGTCCCGCCGGTTTCTTCTCGCTGCCGCGGTTCCAGCACCAGGCAGTTTCGAACCTGACACATTCAATCGAATGTTGCCTTAAGCAGGACGCAGGAAGCGCGCGAGGACCTTTTTCTCGCCCCAACCCGGGAAGAATGCGATGACCGCGGGCTCGCCCGCGTTGACGACACTGCGCACTTCGCCCTCGCCGAAGCGTTGATGGTGCACGCGCGACCCGCGTCGAATGGGTCCCGAGGCCCCCTCGCCGCCGCCGTGGTCGTCTTGAAAGAACTCGCGGTCGACGTAGCGCTGTCCCGGCGGCGCACTCGGGGCGGGGCGTGCGGGCATGCTGGGCGCAGAGGGCGCGAGGCCGCTGGTGCGGCGTGACCACGGCATGGGCTGAAGGTCCCGATCCGGCCGATCGATGAAGCGCTGCGGGGTGTTCTTCACCCCGCGCGTCTGCTTGTGAACCACGCCTTCACGGGGCAAATTGCCGATGAAGCGGCTCGGTGTGCCCCAGCGCGTCTTGCCGAAGATCTGCCGCGCGGAGGTGTGCGTGATGAGCAGGTGGCGGCGCGCGCGCGTGATGGCGACGTAGGCGAGGCGGCGCTCTTCCTCCATGTCCTCTTCGCCGCGGTCTTCCATGCTCTTGTACGGGAACATGTCCTCTTCCATGCCCGTGAGAAAGACGTGCTGGAACTCCAGGCCCTTCGCACCGTGCACGGTCATCAACGTGACCCGCGGCTCGTCGCGCATGGAGTCGACGTCCGCCTGCAGCGACACGCGCTCGAGGAAGCCTTCGAGGCTGGGCTTTTCGCCGGCGGCGATCGCCTCCGTTTCGTAGTCGCGGATGGTGCCCACGAGCTCTGCGAGGTTCTCCAGGCGCGCATCGGCCTCCGCCGTGTTGTCGGCGCGCAGGGCCTCGCGGTAGCCGGTGCGCTCGAGGGTCTCGAGGAGCACGTCGCTCGGTGAATCCGTCTCCATCCGCGCGCGCAAATCGCCGAGCAGGTTGCGCAAGCCTCCCAGGCGCTTTTGCGCGGCCGCGGCGATGTCCCGCGCCTCGTCGATCGACTCGAGGGCATCGTTCAGCGATTCGGAGCGCGAGCCCGCGAAGGCCACCAGGCGATCGATGGTCGTGGTGCCGATGCCGCGCGCCGGCGTGTTGATGATGCGCAGCATGTCGACGTCGCTGCGCGGGTTCATCAAGAGGCGCAGGTACGCGAGCGCATCTTTGACCTCCGCGCGCTCGTAGAACTTGGTGCCGCCCACGATTTGGTACGCGAGGTTCGCCGCGCGAAGCGACTCTTCCAAGACGCGCGACTGGGCGTGCACGCGGTAGAAGACGGCCACCTCGCCAAGGTTCGACCCCGCTTCCCGCGCATCGAGGATGCGGCGGGTGACGAAGGCGGCCTCATCGCGCTCGTCGGCGCAGGCGAGCACCTCGATGGGCGGGCCGTCTTCGTTCTCGGTCCACAGCTCCTTCGGCTCGCGGTTGGGCGACGGGGCGATGACGCCGAGCGCACCGCGCACGATGTGGCCCGTGGAGCGGTAGTTCTGCTCGAGTTTGACCACGGTGGCGCCGGGGAAATCGCGCCGGAAGTAGCGGATGTTGCGCACGTCTGCGCCGCGCCAGCGGTAAATCGACTGGTCGTCGTCGCCGACGACGCACACGTTCTGGTGGTCGCGCACGAGGGCGCGCACCAGGCGGTACTGCATGGCGTTGGTGTCTTGGAACTCGTCCACCAACACGTGCGTGAAGCGGCGGCGGATGGCATCGCCCTCGGTTTCGCGCTCGAGCAGGCGGACCATGTGGCCGATGAGATCCTCGAAGTCGACGGCGTTCGCCTCGCGCATCTGCGCTTCGTAGCGGCGAAAGGCCTTGATGACGGCGTCGTCGACGTACGACTCGGCGGTCATCTCGTCGGGGCCTCGGCCTTCCTGCTTTTCCTTGAGGATCTGGTAGAGGACGCTGCGCGGCGGGTAGCGGCGCTCGTCGAGATCCAGTTCGCGCAGGGCGCGCGTGACGACGGCCTTTTGGTCCTGCGTGTCGTAGATGAGAAAATTCCGCGCGAGCCCGATGGCCTCGCCATGGCGCCGCAGGAGGCGCGCGCACGTCGCGTGGAAGGTGCCGACCCAGAGGTCGCGCACGACGTCGGCACCGGCCAGGCCTTCGAGGCGGTGCTTCATCTCGCCGGCGGCCTTGTTGGTGAAGGTGACCGCGAGGATGCGGTAGGGCGCGATCCCTTCGCGGGCGATGAGGTTCGCCACGCGGTAGGTGATGACCCTGGTTTTTCCGCTTCCCGCGCCTGCAAACACGAGGAGCGGCCCGTTCACATGGGCAACGGCCTCGGCCTGCGGCGTGTTGAGTTCGACATCGGAGGACACGGGTGCAGCTTAGTCCAGGATAGGCACGGAGATCACTTGCGTCGATAGACGCTCACGATGGGGACGCCGTCGTGGGTGAGAACGTAGGCCGGGGCCGTGCCGCCGTAGACGACCCAGATCTGGTGATCGACCTCGTTCATGTGCAACTCGTGCTGCACCAGGGAAAACATGGAATCGCCGGGGCTCCACGAGGCCCGCAGATCGCGGCGCATGCGGCCCTCGTCGAGCATGCGCGCCCAGGCATCGCCCGTCGTGTCGTGGATGAAGACGCTCGCGCCGCGCGGCGCATTGGCCTGCAGGTACGGCGCCACGCTCTGGGTGGTGAAGCCCCAAAATTGCCGATTGAGGCCCAAATCCGCGCCGCCGGCGGTGCCACCGACCAGGGGCACGTACGCCGAGAGACCGAACGGATGCGAGTGCACCGTGATGGCCAGCGGCGCCGCGATGCACGCCGCGGCGAGGGCCCACGTGAGCTCGCGCTGCCGTTTCGCGAGGGCGCCCGGCAACGCCGCGACCGCGCGCCCCAGCGCATCGGCCACCACGTCGAATCCTCGCCCGGCGAAGATCGCCAAGAACGGATACGCGGGCATCCAATGCTTCGTGCCGCCGAAGATGGGCGTCTTCGGCAGGAAGAACACAGCCAGCGGCGCCGCGAACGCGAGCAGGAGGAGCAGGTCGGCCTCGCCCGACGTGCCGAGCAGCTTCGCGCGAAGCCGCTTCCAAAGCGCCACCACCCGCTCGCCCGCGCCGAGCGCAAAGAGCAGCAACGTGATGCTCGGCACCGTGGCCAGGATCATCACCGGCGCATAACTCGGCGGCGACGGCGGTCCGAAGTAGTTTTTACCGAGGTATTCGATATTGTAATATTCGTGGTGAACGTGAAAATTGACGTATTCGCGAAGGCGATCGGCCGTATCGCTCCACATCCACGGCCATAGCGCGTAAAAGACGAACGGCCCCACGACGGCCATCGAAATGAGCTCCATCGGGAGCTGCAGCTTTTCGCGTTTTTCCCCTTTTTCCGCGAAGAACGCGCGCCCGTACACCACGAGGGTGTACGGCACGAACACGGCCGGCAGAATCCAGGCATTGTGCTTCGTCTCCAGGGTCAATCCGTAGACGATGCCCGCGGCGAGCGCCCAGCCCAGCGTCTTTTCCTCGACGGAGCGGTAATACACGTACACCGAGAGAAGCCACATGGCCGCGATGGGCATATCGAAGCAGGCCAGGTGCGCGTGAAAGAAGATATGCGGCATGAGCGCCAGAAGCACCGCCGCCATCAGCCCCGCACGCCGCGAATACACGCGCGCGCCGAAGAGGTACGTCACCCAGAGCGAAAGCCCGCCCATGGCCATTCCGGGTAACCGAAAGGCCGTGCTCGCGTCGGCGATGATCTTCCACTTTTGGTGGAGCACGAGCCATGAAATGCCGAAGAGGCTCTTCATCAACGACGGGTGCTCGTGGTTGTAGCCCCACGCGCCGTCGATCGCGCCGCGCTCCATCGCCGCCTTGGGCTGCGAGACCAGAAGCTCGAACCAGCGCGCATAGCTCTGGCCCGCGTGGAAGTAGAAGCTCTCGTCGCGCGGAAAGCCCAGGGAGCGCGCGGTGATGACCAGCCAGATCACGTACGCGAGAAAGAGCACCGCCCCCACGGCGTGGTCGCGCCAGCCGATTGCCTCGGGAAAGCGCGCCCAGGAAAGGCGTTTCGGCTCGTTCGCTGCGGCCTGCGGCCTTAGCGGACCTCGGGGACTCGGTGTCATCGGGTGATCGCCTCGAAGCAGTAGGTGCGGCGGTCGGCGTTGGCGCTGGTGATTTCCACGATGAGATCCGCGGTCTTCCCGGCAAAGTCGGCCGTGGGAAGGTCGAAGCTCTTCCACCCGTCACCGTCGGAGTGGGTCACCTTTGCGATGTGGCTTTCGCCCACCCAGAAGCCGAGATGCACGGGCGCGCGAAGTCGCTCGCGCTCGGCCTCGACGTAGAGGCCATGGTGGCCGTGCAGCATTTCCCCGAACGTGACGCCGTGGAAGACGATGCGCAGCGCCTGGCCATTTCCGGGTGGGGGCGCAAAGATGCATTTGTGCGGGGCGTAGTCCAAATCGGACACCACGCTGATGCCCGCGAAGGTGCCCGGGCAGGTGAACTTCTCCGCCGGGATGGCCGGGCCGAACCCCAGGTTGCCCGATTGCGCCGACCCCCTGCCCCACGCGCAAGGCCGCATCGCGGTGGCCGCCTGGTCTTGCAGCTGGCGGAGCGACACCTCCGCCTCGGGCGGATGGACGAGCTTCAACAAGTCGGTGATGGTCGGCCGGTACGAGGGATTTTCCAGGGTCGTGAGCGTGATGCCGTCGACCTTCTTCGTGGCAACGCGCTTCCACTCGGTGAGCTCGGGCGCGTGTTCGCCGCGGATGGAAACCTCGATGGCGCGCGGGAACCTCTCCACGTCCGCCCAGGCTTCGCGCTCCACGGTGGCCAGGTCGTCGCCGAAAACTTTGCGCCCGACGGGATCCACCCAGCGGGGCGCGAAAAGGACGAGGTCGTCCGGCTTGGCCAGCGCGCGGGTCTCTTCGCGGGCGCGCGCCCAACTGTCCTCGCCAATGACGCTGCGCACCTGCACCACGTGGGCCACGAGCTCGAAAATCGCAATCGCGGGCACCAGCACGAAACCCCACGTCTTCAACTGAGCGCGAATGTCCACGGCCAAGATGGGCCGGGAGCTTACACCGTGCGCGGGTCCTCGTGTAACGTGGGCGCGCCGACATGCGGCGTTTCCCTTCCCTTCTCTCCTTCGTCCGCCTCCCGCGATCGCCCAACACGTGGCTTTGGCTCGCCGTCGCCGTCATCGCCAGCGCACCGGCGTGGATCGTGCGGTACCCGCCGATACAAGATTTGCCGTTCCACCTCGCGGCGATTCGCGTCATCCACGACTTCCACGACGCGCGCTACGGCTTCGACCAGGACTTCGTCCTGACGCTGGGGCGCACGCAGTACGTCTTCTATTACTTGCTGGCGAGCTTGCTCGCCTACGTGCTCGGCGTGGTGAAGGCCAACATCGCGTTGATGTGCGTTTACCTCGGGGGCACGCCGCTGGCCATCCGCGCACTGCTCAAGGCCTTGGGCAAGGACGAACGGCTCGCGCTCTTCGCCGTGCCGCTGCTCGCGAACGTGATGTTCATGTTCGGGCTCCTGCCGTTCTTGCTCGGCATTCCGCTGCTCTTTTTCGGTCTCGCGTTGGCGGTCCGCTATTTCGAGCACCCCACCCCGGCTCGGGGCGCGGGCCTGGCGCTTTTGGTGCTGGCGCTCTTCTATTCCCACTTCTTTCCCTTCGCGCTGTTCGGCCTGGGGTTCGCGCTGATGTTCCCATGGCAGCAGCCGAAACGCTGGCTCATCGCGGGCGCGCCCACGGTGCCGGCGCTCCTCATGGTGGCCCGCTGGACCTTGTTCACCGATGCGGGAAAGCTGACCACGGGCGTCCTCCACCCCACGGAGGCCGATCGCGTGGCGCCGCTCAACTCGGCCATTCCCGGCGCCTACCAATGGCTCACCGACGTATGGCACGACACCAGCGACGAATTGATCCTCGTCTTAGTGGTATGCGCCGCCATCTTGGTCACCGGCCTCGCCCAGGGCGATCGCGATCGCTCCAAACCGGTAGCGCGCGCCTATACGCTTTTGCCCATCTTGTGCATTTTCTTCTATTTCACATTGGGCGAAAAGCACGGCTACATCTGGCTCATTTCGCAGCGCTTTCCCATCTTGTGCCTTTTCGCGGCCATTCCCCTTTTGCGCATGCCGCAAGGCACGCGCGGCTGGGTGGGAACCTCCGTAGCGGCGAGTCTGGCATTGGCTGCGACGATCAACACGTGCAAACACTTCGTCAAATTTCAGCTCGAGGAAGTCGGCGACATCGACCAGGCCCTCGCAGCCATGGAGCCGAAAAAGCGCGTCGCAGCCTTGATTTACGACAAAGGCTCGCAAGTGACCAATTGGGTGCCTTTTCTACATTTCGGCTCGTATTACCAAGTCGAAAAAGGCGGCGTCGTCCAATTCACGTACGCGGGCTATTACCATTGGCCATTCGACTTCCAACCGGGCCATTACCCGCCGCCAGGCGGCCCAGCCCGCGAACGCTGGGAATGGACGCCCGAGCAGGTGCCCGTACGCGGCGAGCTCTATCCGTATTACGATTACGTCCTCACCCGCGGCCAAGGCTTCCATCCTCCACAGGGCACCTTCCACGTCAAATGGCGCGGCGACCGGTGGATGGTGTGGGAGCGGGATCGCTGACCGGTTACGTTAGGTGGTGGCCGAGCCAGTGGGCGCTGGCGCCGACGAAGGACAGGGCCATGTCGCGCGCCGTGTGGCGGTGGGCGGCGAAGTGGCGAATGCCGGTGCGCAAGGGGGAGCCGTGGCTGCCGACGATGAAGCGCTCGGCGGGGGCGCGGAGATCGCCGAAGAACAAGGGGAGCATGCGCGTGCGTTTGCGCAGATCCCAACCGAGGCGCGAGCGGCGCACGGCGTCGGTCCAATGGGTGAGGAGCGTGCGCCCGGCGAGAACGTCGGCGATGAAGGGGCCGGCCAAGGCGCCGTACTCGATGGCTTGGGCGATGCCCTCGCCCGTGACGGGGTCGATGCCCGCCGCCTCGCCCACGAGCATCATCTGGCGCGTGGCGAGCGGAAGGTCCGGCTCGTAGCCACGCTCGGCGAAGCGCTTTTGACGGTAGCGTGACAAGTCGAGGCCCATGCCGGCCAAGCGCGCACCGAATCGGGCCGCGAGATCCACGGGCCGCTCGTCGAGCAAAATGCGGTAGATGCCGCGGCACTGGAGCGGCTGGCCGTCGACCACCGTGGGAAAGTCCCAGTAGTAGCCGGTGAACGAATGATCGGTGAGGTCGAAGTGAATCACCGAGCGCTCGAGATCGCTCGCGACGGACTCCGTATCGATTTCGAGAACTTGCGCGCGGTAGCGCCCCGCCCCGTGCCCCATGGCCTTGCGCACCGTGCTTCCGACGCCGTCGGCGCCGACGACCACGCGCGCACCGTATTCGCCACGGGAGGTCGCCACGCGAACGCCGCGCGTCGCACGCGTTTCCGCGGCGTGGATCGCATCGACCCGCGCATTCTCGACGATGGTCACCCCGCGTTGTGCCGCGATGTTGGCGAGGGCGTGGTCGAATTCCACGCGACGGACCACCCGACCAATGGGGCCGACGCATTCTTTTCGTCCGCCGCCGATACCGGCAAAAGAGATGCCCTCGAGGGGTACCGATGGGACATCCGGCATGGCGTCGAGTTCGCCAAGGATCTTTTCCCCACGGCCGCCCAACGCCCCGGCACAGTATTTTTCACGCGGGTAAGAAGCCTTTTCCAGCAGCGCGATCGAACGGGTGGGATCCGCCTTGGCGAGGGCGATCGCCGTGGTGGTGCCGGCGGGCCCACCCCCCACGATGACCACATCGAATTCGGCGCGCATGCCGCTCTCTTACAACAAGTCCAGGCACAATCGCGCGGGGGTCGTGGTTTAACTCTGGATGCAATGGCTCGCGCGGGTAGATAAGCGTGGGTGGGGCGAGGGACGTGCCATGGGGCCGGTGCAACGGGTGGGGGATCGCGGAGCTCTCGGTTGGACCTCGCGTTACAGCGTGTTGGTCCTCGCGTCGTTTGCCATCGTGGTGGCCTGTTTCGGCGCCTCGACCTTGTATTCGGATCTGCGGCTGCAAAACGTAGCCGTGCAGTCCGAGGATCTCTCGCACAATTCACTGCCGAGCGTCGTGCACTTGGCCGAGATCCGCACCACGCTCCACGACCTCGATGAAGTGACGGAAGATGCCCTTTCGCCGCCGCACCGCGGCTCGGTGCCCATCGAACGCACCCTGGCGTCGCTCCGCAAATCGCGCACGCTCTACGAGGCCATTCCCTCGTACAAAGGCGAGCGGCTCATGTGGCAACCCATTCGGGTGGGGCTTGAGGCGATCGAGAAGCACGCCGAGGCCCTCGCCGCCAAGCTCCACACGGGCGAGGCCGACACGTCGTTTCTGCGAACCGCGCGTTCGGATCTGCGTGAGGAGGTCGGCCGCGTCGATGCAGCGCTGCGCCAACTCGTCGAGTTCAATGCGGTGCAGGGAAGCATGGTCACCTCGCAGCTCGACGACGAACGGCGGCGCATTCGTCTCGTGGGATTCACCCTGGATGGGGTCAGCCTGGTGGTCTCGATTGCGCTGGCGGTGCTCGCGGCGCGGGCGGTGAAGAAATATACCGGGCTGGTCGAGCGGCGCGCCGAAGAATTGGAAAGCTTCGCCAACCGCGTCGCCCACGATGTACGCGGGCCGCTTACGCCGGCGTTGGGCGCGCTGGAAATCGCGCGCAAAAAGCTGACCGACGAGCACGAGCTGGCGCCGGTGCTCGATCGCGGCGTACGCAGCGTGCGGCTCGTGGAGAGCATCGTCGACGGGCTGCTCGCCTTCGCGCGCGCGGGTGCGCAGCCGGAAGCCGGCGCCTACGCGGATTTCCGCGGCGCCGTGGAGGAGGTCATCAGCGAGTGCCAGGCGTACGCAGCCGCGCGCAAGGTGGATCTGCGCGCGGAGCCGGTGCCGGATGTCGCCGTGCGCTGCGCGCCAGGCCTGCTCGCCAGTGTGCTTTCGAACCTGGTGCGCAACGCCATCAAGTACATCGGCGACGGAAAAGAAGGGAATCTCGGCCCGGCGGAAGTCCTCGTCCAGGTCATCATGCAGGGCGACATCGTCCGCTGCGAGGTGGTCGACAACGGCCCGGGCATCCCGCCAGCCATGCAACGGGCGATTTTCCTTCCCCACGTGCGCCTCGATCGGCGCGCCAACGGGCTTGGCCTCGGCCTTGCCACCGTCGATCGCGTGGTGCGCGCGCACGGCGGCCAGGTGGGCGTTTTGCCCAACCCCAAAGGGCAGGGCTCCGTCTTTTGGTTCGAGCTCCCCCAAGCCACGGATCTCGCGATGGTCCGATGACAAGACGGGCAAGCTGTATTAGGAAGCGTCACCACGTATGGCTCGATCCACGACACGCAATAGCTCGTCTCTCTCGGATCAAGGCGAGGCACGCATCGGCAGCAGCGCGAAGGTGCATGGCCGCATCGCGGGCGAGGGAGATCTCACCGTCGAAGGACGTGTCGAAGGCGACATCGTCCTGCGCGGGCAACTGACCATCGCAGAAGGCGGGACGGTCTCCGCCGAAACGGTGGAGGCGGACGAGGTCACGGTCTCCGGCGTTCTCGAGGGCGAGCTTCGCGTCCGCGGGCCCGTGCGGGCACTCGCGGGCTCGCGCGTGCGCGGCAACGTGACGGGCGGCAGCCTCGCGTTGGAAGAAGGGGCCGAGTTCGCGGGGAGGGTCGACATCGAGTTCGAACTTCCCGCGGAGCTCGAATCAGCGCCAGCGGCCCGGGGCGGCCGCCGCTAAGGCAAAGACGTTTTGGTGAAGGACGAGGACGACATGGCGAGCACGATCATCGGCGCAGGGATCACGATCGAGGGAGAGATCACCACGGACGACGACGTCGTCGTGCAGGGCACCGTTCGCGGCAAGCTCACGGCGAAGGACTCCGTCACCGTCGAATCGGGCGCGGTGGTCGAGGCCGACATCTCGGGTGGTCCGCTGGCGGTGGCCGGCTCCATCACGGGGAACATCCAGTCGAGCGATCGGGTCGATCTGCAACCGGGTGCACGGGTCGTCGGCAACGTGAAGGCCACCCGCATCACCATCGCCGACGGCGCCCAGTTCAAGGGCAACGTCGACATGGACGTGTGAGGATAGAATGGCTGAAACCACCGTAATTGGACGAAGCTCCTACATCCGGGGGCGCATCACCGGCGCCGCGGATCTGGAAATTGCGGGTCACGTCGAGGGCACCATCGAGGTGTCGGGCGAGCTGGTCATCGTGGCCGAGGGCCGCGTGGCCGCCGAGGTGAGCGCAACGCGCATCGTCGTCCGCGGCGCCGTCAAAGGCGATCTCACGGCGACGGAAGCCATCGTGCTGGAAGACGGCGCCCGCGTCGTCGGTGACGTGCGCGCACCGCGCATCGCCATCGCGCAGGGAGCTCTGCTCCGCGGCTACGTGCAAACGTCGGGAACCGCCGCGGCTTCCGCGTCCACGCGGACGCAGCCCGCAGCAGCCGCAACGCCCGCGCCCCGCGCGACGAACCACGTCCGCGCCCAGGCCACGCCGGCCCCGCAGGCCGCCACCGCGCCCCGCACGCAAGCGGCGCCGCGTGCGCAAGCCGCAACGCCGGCACGCGCCGCAACGCCCACGCCTGCCCCGGTCCGCGCGACGGATGGGCGCGCCGCCCCGGCGCCTGCACGCGCACCGGCGAACCACACGCCGGCTCCGAGAACGGCGCCGCAGCAAGCTGGCCCTGGAGCGCAGCGCAACCACACGCCCAAGGCGCCGCCGGCTCCCACCGTTCCCGTGCTGAAGAAGGGCGCGCGGGGCACCTTGCAGAAGAAGCGCGCGTGATGTCGCCCTGGCAGCGCCTCCTCGAGCTGCTGAAGCAGCACTCCTACCGCAAGCAGCGCGTCGTGCTGGCTTCCGGCAAGGAGAGCGACTTCTTCATCGACTGCAAGCAGACGGTGCTCAGCGCCGAAGGGCACACGCTCACGGGCGAGCTGCTCTTCGAAGCCGTGCGCGGCATGCCCGGCGGGGCCGATGCCGTCGCCGGGGTCGAACTCGGGGGCTGCCCGCTCGCCAGCGCCGTCGCGCTCACGAGCTTCCAGCGCGGCGCCCCGCTCGACGCCATCTACGTGCGCAAAGAAGTGAAGGACCACGGCAGCCGCCGCACCTTGGAGGGCGACGTTCGCCTTGCCAAAGGCGCGCGCATCGCCCTTCTGGAAGACGTGATCACCACGGGTGGCTCCACGTTGAAAGCCGTGGCCAAGCTCACCGACGCCGGCTACGCAGTGGCCGGCGTCATCGTCCTCGTCGACCGCCTCGAGGGCGGCCGGGAGGCCATCGAAGGCGCCGGCCTCTCGGTGCGCAGCATCTTCACGCGCACCGATTTCCCCGCCTAATTCGGCAACGTCCCAATCGTCGCCGGCGGATCCGACGTGATCGCCGGCGTGCCGCCGCATGACGCGGCCACGTTGATGACGACGCGCCCAATGGAGCCGCCACCACCGCCGTCGCCCCCGGCGTATCCACTCCCCGTCACGGTACCGGGACCACCCGCTTGCGGCGCGCGCGCGCCGGTCCCGCCTGCGCCGGCCGGTCCGCAACCATCGAAGGTGCCGCCCGGGCCGACGACGCAACCGCCGAGACCGCCGTTGCCACCGATGGCGGAGAGCCGGCCGCTGCCAGTCACCTCGGCGGCTTCGACGACGACGGTGCCCCCACTGCCGCCGCCACCACCGCCCGACGCCCCAGCACCGCTCTTACTCCCGCCGGACCAGCCGTCCCCACCGCTCGCGGCGATGCTACCTGCCAGGTGCAAGGTGCCGCACGACGCGATCTGCACGGCGCCCCCGCCCCGGCCTCCTTCGCCGCCGCGGTCGAACCCATCGTGCCCCTCCCCTCCACCCGATCCACCCACGAGCTGTGCACCGCTCGTCGGACCATAGGCAGCTCCGGGCGCACCACCGCGGCCGCCGGGCGCGCCCTCGGTGACGTGCCCTGCTCCGGACCCCGTCAAGTATCCGCCGCCACCACTCCCATCGGGCGCACCCGCTCCGTTGCGCTCTCCATCGCCTTGCGCATGGATCGCGCCCGCGCCCTCCACGGTGAACGAAGTCGTCGCGACGATGGCCACCGCCCGCGTCGAAGGCGGCGGTGAACTGAAGGGATCTGGCCGGGAAGCCCCTTGCAGAGCCAGGAAGCCGGCCACCGTCACCTTCGAAAATTTGTACACGCAAATATCGTGCAGCCCGTCCCCCTGCGACACGATGGCGTCGCACGGCACCTCGTCGCCAAGCATGGCCGACGTGCCCGCGGCCACGTTGAAATCCTTCGTGCCCGGTGTGCTGCAGATGTCCGCCGGCAAATTCGAGAACTTCGTCGCCGCTGCCGTCGTTGCGTGTTCGACCGAACCGCGCGATTCGTCCAGCGGTGTCGTGTTCTGCGTTGGTGCGCCACCATCGGCCGAACACCCCACGAGCGCGTGAAATCCCAGCAAGCAGACGATCTGAAGCTTCATCCCTTCACCTCCAGAAGAGTATTGGGAGAGGCTCGACGGATCCGTCAGCCGATCAGGTCAGAATCCCTTTTTGTGCCGCCACCGGCGGGGGCTGTTCCTCGCCAATCAGGCGGCGCAAATTGCGCTCGATGTTCGTCGAGATGGCGTGCAGCGACAGATCGTTGATGTCGAGCCCGAAGGGTTGCTCGATCTCTTGGCCGATGGCATCGAGCCCGAAGAACGCGTACGAGATGCCCAGCACCACCACGGGCGTGGCCCACCCGATGGTCTCGTCGAGACCGAAGGGCAGCAAGGTGCAGTAGCCCGCGACGATGCGGTGCATGAGCACCGTGTACGAGTACGGGATGGGCGTCGACTTGATGCGCTCGCACGCGCCCTGGATGTCCGTGAGCGAGACCAGCGACTGCTCGAAGATGGTCACGTGGTACGGGTGCACCCAGTTTCGACGGCGGGCAAGGGCCATCATTTCGCCCATGCGCTGCAAGATCGCGAGCGGCACGTTGTCCTCGTCGGACACGCGCTCGTACTCGCCTGGCGGGAGGGTCTCTTGCAGCATTTCCCCCGGATCGGAGTCGCGCAGATGATGCCGGAGCGCGTGCACGTACCCGATGAGCATGTGCACCAAGCGGCGCACGAACGCGTCGATCTCCTCTGCATCCCCCGGCTCCTGCGGCTCGAGCAAGGTGAGCGCCTGCCGCGTGAAGCTGCGCGACGTGTTCACCAACGCGCCCCAGAGCTTACGGCCTTCCCAGAAGCGGTCGTACGCCGCACTGTTGCGAAACCCGAGGAAGATGCTGAGCGCCAACCCGATCAGCGTGAACGGGACGGGCGTGATCGGATAATGCAGGACGTCGACCTCGCGGTGCAGAATCGTCACCACCACGCTGATCAGCGCCACCGCGAGAACGCGCCGCCAAATGCGAGGCAGTGCGAATCCACCGAAAAGAACGGTACCGACCCAGGAGCTCTTGCGTTCGACCCACATGCGCGAGGGCCAGGCTAGCCAGCCTAGGAGCAACAGTCGATTGGAGGTCTCAAGTTTTGACCCGACGTGATGCTGGAACCGCGGCAGCGAGACGAACCGGTCGCAGACTGAGGAATCGATGGCAGATGAGGCCTACGAAGGCCCCCGGCCTTCGTGAAACCGGCGAGCCCGGCGCGATGTGTGGTCCAGAAAATCCGGATCGCCATCGGTTTGGCGATCCCGGGCATGAAACAGGCTCATGGCGCCGGCCTCGCCGGGGTTGTCTCGCTGCCGCGGTTTAACTGCAAGGCACTTGCGTGTCTGCGGCGATCCATCAACGAGGCGCCTAATACCGCGGGAGCAACACGGTAAACGTGGTTCCCGTGTCGCGATCGCTGGTAACCTCGATGGAGCCGCCGTGGGCGCGCACGATTTCCTGCGCAATGTAGAGCCCAAGACCGAGCCCCCGCGGCGCTCGCTCCGCCGCACGCGCCCGACCGCCACGTCGGTATGGGCTGAAGATCATGCCGCGGTCGCTCTCCGGAATCGGCGGCCCGTAGTTGGTGATGGCCACTTCGACGTGCGCGCCCTCTTCGACCATGACCACGAAAATGGGCTCGTCACTCTTGCCGTACGTGACGGCGTTTCCGAGCAAATTTTGAAACACTTGTGTGATCCGATCGGGATCCCAATGGCCGCGACCCTCGCCATCGACGGCCAGCTGGATCTTCCGCCTCGGGTTGACCGTTGCGATCTCGTCGACGAGGTGCCGCATCAACTCGTGCAAATCGAGCGGCTTGCGCGCAATGGGGATACCGCCGCCCTGTCGCCCGCGGGCGAAGTCGAGCAGATCGCGGATCATGCGGTCCATGCGATCGGACGAGCGCGCGATGCGGCGCACCAACTCGCCCGTGTCGCGCTGCAACCCCTGCTTCGAGAGCGTCTCGGACGCGAAGCTGACGACGGACAGCGGCTGGCGCAGATCGTGGCCCAGCATCCCCACGAACCGCTCGCGGAAGTCGGCTTCGCGACGCCGCTCGGTGATGTCGAGCACCGTGCCGATGAATCGCTCCGCGCGACCGTGCTCGTCGAAGAACACCTTGCCCTGGCAGGAGACCCACTTTTCTTCGCCGCCGTTCAAACCGATGGCGCGGTACTCGATGTGGTACGTGCCACCGCTGCGTGGATCCATCGTGTGCTGGACGATGGCGTCGACCCGCGTGCGATCCTCGGGGTGGATGCCGTTGACGAAGGCCTCGTAGGAGGCCTCGCGGTGGCGCGGCAGCCCCCAAAGCTCTTTGCAGCGCGCGTCCCAGGTAAGCTCGCCCGTTTGCGGACGGAACTCCCACGTGCCGACTTGCGCGGCCTCCAGCGCGAGCCGCATGCGATCTTCGTCTTCATCCCGAAGCGCCCGCTGCATGCTCGCGACGCGGTGGATCTCCGTCGTGATCTCGGCAACGGCCTGATCGATCTCGTGGTGAACGAATTCGATCGTGTGCGACGACAACTTGATCCCCGCGCGCGCGACCACCCGCAGCATCGTGCTGCGGAGAAGCGAGAGCTCGCGGACGGCTTCGGCGAGGGTGCACCCTTCGATGAACCGGGCGCTGGGAATGAGCACCTCGCCCGAGACTTCCTCCCCCGCGAAGATGATGCGATCGATGAGGTTCGGAACGAAGCGCGCGAGCGCAGGCTCGGTGCGGATGAAACCGAGCTCGTGGGCAGCGGTGCGAACGCGTCGTTTCCACTCGTCGACGATTTCGCCTTTGACGTGCTGAAGAAGCCTGCCCTCTCCCCGCCCGTCTCCGTAAGGAAACGGGAGCTGCCGGGGCCCCGGTGGAGTCATCCATTGCAACCTGGCTCCGGGGGACCCCAACCGGAAGCCTTAAAAATTCATTTTCAAGCGAGCAGAAGCTCGAGCAGCGCCTTCGACGTGTGCAGGCGATTCTCCGCCTCGTCGAAGATGGCCGACTGCGGGCTCTCGATGACCTCGCCCGTGATCTCCTCGCCGCGGTGTGCGGGCAAACAATGGAGCACGATGGCGGACGGAGCCGCTTTGCCGAGCAGCGCCGAGTCCAATTGGTAGCTGCCGAGCACACGAAGCCGAATCGCGCTCTCCGCCTCTTGGCCCATGCTCGTCCACACGTCGGTCGACACCACGTCGGCGCCCTGCGCCGCTTCGCGCGGATCGGTCAGCACGTGAACGCGTGCGCCCGCGCCCACCGTCGTGAGGAACGACGCCGGCGGGGCGTACTCCTTGGGTGCACCGATGCGCAGCTCGAAGCCGAAAATGCGCGCAGCCTCGATCCACGAGAGCGCCATGTTCGACGCGCCGTCGCCGACCCACGCCACCTTGCGGCCTTCGAGCGAGCCATGGCGCTCGATCACCGTGAACAGGTCGGCCAGAAGCTGCACGGGGTGGCCGCCCTCGGAGAGGCCATTGATCACCGGCACGCTCGAGGCGCGCGCCAAGGTGCGAAGGCGGTCGTCGCCGGAGGTGCGGAACACGATGGCGTCGGCGTAGCGCGCAATGACGCGCGACGTATCGTCGATCGGCTCGCCGCGGACGATTTGGCTCTCGCCCGGCGTCAAGGTGATCGCGTGCCCGCCGAGCTGGTGGATCGCGGCCTCGAACGAGAGGCGCGTGCGCGTGGAGTTCTTCTCGAGCAGAACGGCCAAGGTCCGCCCGGCCAAGGTCTGGTGCGTCTTGCGCGCACGTCGATCGGCCTTGAGCACCGCGGCGCGCGCGAAGAGCTGATCGAGCTCCTGGCGGGTCAGATCGCCAAGCTGGAGGAAATCACGCTTCGTCGTCATAGGGGAGCCTCTCGCAATTGGGCAAATAGGGTCGCAACACGCGGGATCGCCTCCACGCGTGCTTTCGTTCGCGTGACGACCGCACGCAAAGACTCGAGCTGCTCGCGCACCGAATCGGGCCCCGTTCCGCCGGGGCTCGTCTTGCGCGCGACGGCGCCGCGGATGCGCGCGGCCAAGAGCACCTCATCATCGAGACGCGCGTCGATGGCCTGGGCCATCTCGGTGGTGACGTGGGCGAGCGGCACGCGCGCATCCTGGCACGCCCGCACCAAGGTGCCGGCGAGCTGGTAGGCGGTGCGGAACGGAAGGCCCTTCTGCACGAGCGCTTCGGCGATGTCGGTCGCCTGGGTGGCGTCTTGCTCCACGGCCTGCAGGCATCGCATCTTGTCGAAGGTGACGCGCGAGAGGCCGAGCTCGAGGATGTCCAGCACGCTGCGAACGAGCGGCCCGGTGGCGAGGATCGGCCCGCGGTCCTCTTGCAGGTCGCGGTTGTAGCCGCTGGGCAGCCCCTTCATGTCGACGAGCAAGGTGACCAGGTTGCCGATGCCGGCACCGCTCTTGGCGCGCACCAGTTCGAACAGATCCGGGTTGCGCTTTTGCGGCATCATGCTCGACCCGCAGGCGATGGCGCCATCGAGGCGAACGAAGCCGAATTCGGGCGAGGCGAAGTCGACGAAGTCGGTGGCGATGCGGCTCGTGTGCACGAGCAGGCGCGAGGCGGCGTAGGCATAGTCGAGCGCGAAATCGCGGTCGCCGACGGTGTCGAGCCCGTTCGTGGTGATGCGCTCGAACGCGAGCAGATCCCGCACCAGCACCCGGTCGATGGGAAGCGACGTGCCCGCGATGGCGCCCACGCCCAGCGGCGAGGCGTCGGTCTGCTGCAGCACGAAGGAGAAGGCGTCGATGTCGCGGGCCAGCATGGCGCCGTAGGCCGCGAACAAATACGACAGCGTGATGGGCATCGCGCGCTGCCGGTGCGTGTACGACGGTAGAATCGTGGACGACTCGACCTCGGCGCGCTCCAAGATGGCGCTCAAAAGCTTGGTGAGCGACGTGAAGATCTCCGCGCACTGCTCGCGCACGTAGAGGTGCAGATCCAGCGCGACCTGGTCGTTGCGCGAGCGCGCCGCGTGCAGTGCACCGGCGGTGGGACCGAGCTTGCTGGTGAGCAGCGACTCGACGGCCATGTGCACGTCTTCCTCGTCGGGAAGCTGCAAGGTGCCCGCCTGCACGGCGTCCCAGATACTCACGAGCCCCTCGCGGATGGCCCGCGCCTGATCCTGCGGCACGATGCCACGGCGCGAGAGCATGGTGAGGTGCGCGAGGCTTCCCAGGAGATCTTCCCGGATCAAGGCGCGATCGAGCGAGAGTGAACTCGTGAACGCGAGGACTTCCGGCAAGAGCGTGGGCCCGCCGGCGGCAGCCGTTTTGGCAATCATCGCTACTGCATTCCTTTCTTCCAGACCGAAATCAACCCCTTGACCAACTTGGCCGGGGCCACGCCCCGTGCGGGCGCGAGAAATATCGTGTCATCCCCGGCGATGGTGCCGAGCAGCTCGCTCAGCTTGGCGGCGTCCAGCGCGCGCGCCACCGCGGAGGCGGCGCCGGGGAGCGTGTGCACCACCACGAGCCCATCACCCGCGGCGATGTGGGTGACCATGTCGCGCACCCGCTCGAGGTCTCCGCCGCGCGGGGCGGCCATGGGAAACCCCTCGATCTCGTACACCATGCCGCCTTCGGCCAAGGTCACGCGGCGGGCCCGCAGCCGCGCGAGATCGCGCGAGAGGGTCGCCTGCGTGACGTCGAACCCGAGCTTCGCGACCCGCTCGCGAAGCTCTTCTTGCGTGCCGATTTGCTCCGTCCGGATCAAATGCCGGATCGCTTCGCGCCGGGAGAGCGATTCATTTGGACGCACTGGCCCCATGGCTCTCTCCCACTTCGTCCACGTGCAAAATGGTTCCGACGCCCTTCTCGGTGAAGAGCTCCGCGATGATCGAGTGCGGGGTGCGCCCGTCGATCACGTGCACGTTCTTGGTGGCCCCCGATTGGAGCACCTGCAAAATCGACTCGGATTTGACGGCCATGCCGCCCTTGACCGTGCCGCTCTTCATCTTGGCCCGAAGCTCGGACGCGGACAGTTCGCTCAGCAGCTCGCCGTTCTCGAGGATGCCTGCCACGTCGGACAGGTAAATGAGCTTCTCGGCTTTGACGGCGACCGCCACACCTGCCGCCACGATGTCGGCGTTCAGGTTGTAGCTGTGGCCATCCTGCCCCAGGCCCACCGGCGAGATGACCGGGATGTAGCCCTGATCGAGCATCAAATTGAGCAGGCTGGCGTTGACCTCCACGAGCTCGCCCACGTGGCCCAGATCGGGCCCGTTCGGTTTGACGAGCTTCTTCGCCTTGAGCAGCGCGCCGTCCTTGCCCGACAAGCCGACCGCGCTCCCGCCGGTGCGATTGAGCAAGGTCACGAGCTCGGTGTTGATGGATCCGGTGAGGACCATCTCGACGACCTTCAGATCCGCCGCCGAGGTGACGCGCATCCCATCGATGAACTCGGGCGTGCCCGACCCGTGGCGCTCGAGGGCGCGCGTGATGTCCGGCCCGCCGCCATGCACCACGATGGGGCGCAGGCCGACGGCGCGCAGGAGCAGAATGTCCTGGCAGAACGAGTGCTTCAGCGACTCCTTGGTCATCGCGGCGCCGCCGTATTTCACGACGCAGCGCTGGCCTTTGAAGCGCTCGATGTAGCCGAGCGCCTCGACCAACAGCGAGACCTTGAAGGCCGGGCTGTAGTTCGAGAAGCGATCGTCCTTGGCCACCCCGCCCGAGGGCGTCTCGATGATGAGCGAGGTGTAGTCCGCGTTGATCTTCACGTAGTCGTACGAGAGATCGCAGCCCCAGGCGACGCCGCTTTCCTTGCCCGCCGCGAGGTCGACCTCGATGAGCACCTCGGGCTCGCGCATCTTCGCCTTGAGCAGCTCACGGTGCTCGAAGACGTCGCCCGCGCGGTACACGGTCACGCCCTGGATGCGCACCGTCGCGAGATCCGGCCGCACGTCGGTGATGCCGAGCGTGCCGGTGTGGGCTCCGACGGTGGCGAGCACGCGGCCCCAGTTGGGATCGGCGCCGAAGATGGCCGACTTCACCAGCGGCGAGCCCGCGATCTTCTTGGCGATGTCGCGCGCCAGCTCCACGGTGGGTGACTCGTGGATGCGCACCTCGATGCGCTTCGTCGCCCCCTCGCCGTCGGCGGCGATCTCGCGCGCGAGCTCTTGGCAGATGCTCTCCACCGCGACGGCGAAGCGCTCGTAGTCGGCTCCGGGCTCCTCGATGGGGCGGTTTTTCGCAGCACCGTTGGCGAGGAAAAACACGACGTCGTTGGTGCTCATGTCGCAGTCGACGGTGAGCTGGTTGAACGAGGTGACCGACGCGCGGCGCAACGCCATCTGCAGGAGCTTCGCCTGGATGGCGCAGTCGGTGACGATGACCCCGATCATGGTCGCCAGCGCGGGGGCGATCATCCCCGAGCCCTTGCAGATGGCCGAGATGGTGACCTCGGTGCCATCGAAGTCCAAGGTGCGGCTGGCCATCTTCATGCGCGTGTCGGTGGTGAGGATCGCCTCGGCGGCGGCCTCGGGCTCGTCACCCAGGGTCTCGACCAAGCGCGGCGCGGCGGCCACGATCTTGTCCACCGGAAGGCGCACGCCGATGACGCCCGTCGACGCCGAGAGCACCGCCGATGCGGGAATGCCCAACGCCGCGCCGATGGTCTCGTTCACCTTTTGCACGGCTTCGAGACCGGCCGGGCCGGTGAGCGCGTTGGCATTGCCGCTGTTGATCACCACGGCCTGCACCGCGGACGCGGGCAGGCGCGCTTCGGCATCCACCACCGGGGCCGCCTTGGCGGCGTTTTGCGTGAAGACCGCCGCGGCTTGCGCCGGCACCGTGCTGAACACCAGCGCGAGGTCCTTCTTCTTCGGCTTGATGCCCGAGCCGAGGCCCGAGAACTTGAACCCGATGGGGCTTTTCACGTGTGAAATCTCCGGAGCTGCGTGAGGCCGGCGTCCTCATCGCAACCCAGTACGAGGTTGAGATTCTGGACGGCTTGCCCGGCCGCCCCCTTCAGCAGGTTGTCGATCGCGGAAACGACGACCACGCGGCCCAGCGTCTTCGCTTCGCACGCGACGCCGATGACGCATCGGTTCGTTCCCACGACTTGCTTCAGCGACACGTCGTTCGGCGAGCGCACCACCGTGACGAAAGGTTCGTTCGCGTACGCCTTGCTCAGCGCCGCGGTCAAATCGGCCGACGAGGCCTGCACCGCCAGACGCGCATACGCCGTGCTCAAGATGCCGCGCGAAAGCGGTACGAGGTGCGGCGTGAACGTCAGATCGATGGGCCCGCCCGCGGCATCCACCCGCCGCTGCAGCGTCTGCGCCATCTCCGGCGTGTGCTGATGCGCCAGCACGCGGTAGGCGCGCACGTCTTGGTCGATGGCCACGAAGCCGTATTCTTCGGTGCTCTTACGCCCCGCGCCGGTGACGCCCGAAACGGCGCTCACCACCAGATCGGTGCGTGCGATGAGTCCTTGCTCGAGCAGCGGCGCCAAGGCCAATGCGGCGCACGTGGCGTAGCAACCGGGGTTGGCGACGAGCTTCGCGTCCACCACTTCGTCCCGGAAAAACTCGGGCAGACCGTAGGCGCCCACGGCCACGTCGACCTTGGAGCTCTCCACGTCCTTGCCGTAATGGGCGCGCGCGACGCCAGCGTCGGTGAGGCGAAAGGCACCCGAGAGATCGATGACTTTGCACCCCGCCGCGAGCAGCCCGGGGGCGACCTTGGCCGATACTTCGGCGGGCGTGGCGAGTAGGACGACGGCGCATTCCTTCGCGCGCTCCGAGGCTTCGTCGAAGGACGCGTAGACGCGCTCGCCCGCCCTTCCCGAGATGGCGAGGTGCTGGGCCACGGAGTCGCCCACCCAGCGATCGCTCGACACGACCTCCAGGCGAGCGCGCGGGTGGTGCGCGAGCAAATAGGTCAGCTCGATGCCGGCGTAGCCGGAGCCTCCGAGAACGGCAATGGGCGCAGTATGCATAGGAGGCGCATGTTTATGCGTCCGTTATGCACACCTGTCAAGCAACCAACGCGTAACAAAAAGACGAAGACTTCTCTCAGTCTTCGCTCTTGAACGCGCCGCCGAAGCCCTGCATACCCTCGAGCACCTGCTGGAAGCCGGGGGGCAGGGCCATGTCGCCTTCGCCACCCGCGGTCGGAGCGGTCGCAGCCTTTTTCCCGTCCTCGGCCTCGCCCTTCTTTTTCCCCTTCGCACCCGCGGCACGCTTTCCTGCGGCCGCCGAGGGTTCGGGCGCCGCCTTGGGCAGCGTGTTCACGTCGACTTCGGGGATGCGCGCCGACTCGGGCAGACGCGGAAGAATGGCGGAGGCGATGGCGCCCGGGAGGGTCGATGCCGACGGCATCGCTTGCTGAACCACGTGGGCTGTACCGAACGATGGGTCGTCGTTGGTGAACGCCACGATGGCAGAAGCGCCAATGATGAGGCCCAGCAGAAGAAAGCGAACGCGCGCTCCGTTCAGCGACTCGCTCTTCTCGTGCGTGCGTTGGGCATACTCACGCGATTCCGACATGCCACCACTCCTCGCCGACGATACAGGCTGGTGCCGATCCCGGGCAACCGCCATGGCGAGCTCGCTTCGCTGCGTGCGGCGCACCGAGGGAAGCTGTGTGCGGTGGATGGAAGGATCGGTCTTCCTTTCACGGGATTCGCGGGGGTCGAAGGGATTCATGAGCTGCGGTGACGCCTCCGTCTTCACACCGCGGCCCAGCATGAAGTATACCCATGTAGGATACATGTCCAGCTCGCTACGTTTTCGCTCGAAAAGGTGCGAATTCGTTGGCAAATGAACATCGGACGTTTCACCCCGCCCGAACCGTCCACCCAGGACAAAATTCGAAGCGGGTGGGGTCTGATGGACCCAGCGGCGGAGCCAGGCTTGACCTCGCTGCGCTGGGCGAAACAAGTGCCGCGGCCCCGCGATTGGCGTTAGCGGAACGCCACGGAGGTTGATAAACGTACTTGCCGTACTGCCCCTGCAACGCAATCGGAGGCTCGGTTGAGCGACATTCGCACCATCGACGTACTCAGTGATTCCACCGGCGAAACGGCCGAAAAAGTCGTGCGCGCCGCGCTTTTGCAGTTCCCCCATTCGGGTGTCCAGATCCGCCTGCATACGCGCGTGCGAACGAGGGAATCGGCTCGTCCCGTGCTCGAGCGCGCGGCCCAGGAGGGGGCCCTCGTCGTCTTCACGGTCGTCAGCCCGGAGCTTCGCGAGTACATCCACGCGTCGAGCTACGAGCTGCGGGTGGAGGCGCTCGATCTCATTGGCTCGCTCATCGGCAAGCTGGGCACCTATTTGGATCGACAGCCCATCAACACGCCCAGCGCGATGCTGCCGCTCTCGGACGAGTACTTCCGGCGCATCGAGGCGGTCGAGTTCACCGTGAAGAGCGACGACGGCAAGGAGCCGCGCAACTTCAAGAAGGCGGACATCGTGCTCGTGGGCGTGAGCCGCACGTCGAAGACGCCGCTGTCGACCTTGCTCGCGCAGCGCGGCCTTCGGGTGGCCAACCTGCCCATCGTGCTCAACTTCGAGGTGCCGCCGGAGCTGGAAGAGGCCCCGCAAGATCGCGTGGTCGGCCTCACCATCGGGCTCGATCAGCTGGTGGAAATCCGCAAGGCGCGCTTGAAGCAGCTGGGCATGCCCGTCGACGCGAGCTACGGCCTGCGCGAGCAGGTGAAAGAGGAGCTCGAATACGCCGCGAAGATCTTCCGCGCCCACCCTGGCTGGCCGGTGATCGACGTGACGGGACGCGCCATCGAGGAGACGGCGGTCATCATTCTGGAGTCGCTCAAAGAACGCGACGAGCAGACGAAGAACGCGCGCGCAGCCATTGTGTAAGAGAAACGGAGCGCGGCAGGCTCGCAAGTCCGGTGTGGCCGAACGGCGGCAGCGAGACAACCCCGGCGAGGCCGGCGCCTAGGTCCGTCTCGACCACCAGGATCGCCATAGGCTATGGCGATCCTCACTTTCTGTAGCGAACATCGCCCCGGTCCCGCCGGCTCGTTCTCGCTGCCGCGGTTCCAGCAGCAGGATAAACCAAGCCTGATACGCCAAATCGACGGCTACCTCTAGGTTCCATCGGGAGGACGCTGCAGATGGACGGTCCGGCGGCACGTGGCTCGTGCGCGGGCTCCGGATCGTCGGCGCGTGTGGCGAGCATTGCGGCGAGTTCGCGAAGGCGCGTGGGTCCAAAGGGGCCTTCGCGCAGGCGCCCCACGCGACCCCACGGGAGGCATGCGGCGCCGGACAGGGTGCCGATCCATGCGCCGAGGAGGGCCCGGGCCGCTCGGCCTTGCGAACCAGCCGCGGGTGCGAACTGCTCCATGGCGACGTCGAGCGAATCGCCGAAGCGCATGAAGGCGAAGGCGGCGAGCGGCACGGCTTCGGTGGCGTCGTTGCCGATGCCGAGCTCGCGCACGGCGAGGTCCATGGTGACCTTTTTCTCGACCAGCTCGAGCGCGAAGTGCAGGGCCACCACCAGCTCGGGGGATCGCACGACCCAGCGGGCGCGTTCGACGAAGCTGGAACGGTCGCCATTGGCCGGCGCGACCACGCAGGCGGCGGCTACCTCGGCCACGAACAAAGCGGCATCGACGGAGCGCGGATCCGCGTGGGTGACCTCCGCGAGGGCGCGTCCGACGGCGAGGCGTTCGTCGACGTCGTACGGCATGGATGCGCCGACGATGGCCGCACGGGCCGCGGCACCGCTGGTGGGTGACAGCGTGCCCGAGCGGCGAAGGCCCAGGGCAATGCAGCCGGCCGCGTGAAGCGTGTCGGCGTCGGCGGTCCAAGGATGCCGCAATGACCAGCCGACCAGGGCACCGCGGAAGGCCGTGGCCGTCTGCTCCGGGGAGGCAGAGGCGGTCGCCAGGGCTGCGGCGGCGATGCCCGATTGGACCGTGGCAACACCGTTTCCATCGAGGGCGTCGTTGGCCGCCACACCGAGCAAGGTGCCAGCAAGCCGGTCTTGTCGAAAGAGATCCATGTGCGTGGATTCCGACGTTCGAGAGGCCCTCTGTATTCCACGCGGCCCGGGGTGTACCGTACGGCTCCCATGACCGATCCGGCGACATTCGCCCTCACGCAACTGGTTCCCGTGCTGGCCGAGGAGGCGATGTTCGCCGCCATCTCCGCGCCGGGAATGACACGCGATGCCGTGGAAGGCATCCTCAAGCGTCGCCACGAGGCGCACGTGGCACTCGCGCAAGGCACGACGTCGCCGCGCATGCTCGAGTCGGAAGATGCATGGGTTGTCACGCTCACCCGGGCCATCGCGCCCCTCGCGCCGCCGGTGTGGTTGCCCATGGCCGACGTGCTCAAGCAAAAGGTGACCCTGGAGGTCGGTGCGCGCGGCCTGCGCTCGTTCTTCTCGTCGAAGCCGAGCGACAAGGAAGTGCAGCGCGTAAAGCGCCTCGGCGCACTCGCGGTGCGGTCGCTGCGTGCGGTGCTCTCGGCCGATGGGCTGTTCGACAAGGTGGAGCGGCGCAACATCGCCGCGATCATCGGCGCGCTCGGTCTGCCGGAGGACGACGCGCAGTCGCTTCTGGACGAAGATCCGATCAGCGTGGAACGCCTCGACATTTACGGCGATCTCGAGGTCGACGTCGCGCGCGCCGTCCTGAGCGGCGCCTGGTACGCCGCCGCGGCCGACGGCCTCGACCCGCGCGAGGAGCAGGTGATCCGCGCCCTCGCGGTGAAGCTTCACCGCACACCGGAAGAAGTGGAAGACGCACGAAGCGCGGCCAACACGCGCGCGGAAACGGGGCGGCTGGTCGGGCTCGCCCTCGTGGAGGTGCTGCGCACCTTGCTGGCCGATCGCGCGGCGGGTTCGGGCACCGACCTGGTCGCCCCCCTCGGAAGGCTGGCTGCGCCGCCGCGCTACCACGAGGAAGTGCTCGCGCACCAACCGGGGCAAGGCGAGATCAAGAAGCGCTACGCCGGCTTGAACGCGGCCGATCGAGGCGCGGTGCTCGCGGCGGCGTGGGGTGCGGCGTTGCACGAGGACCCTGCCCTTTCGCGCCGCTCGGCGCTGCGTGCGCGGTTCGATCGCATCGCCGCGGAGCTAGGCGACGAGGGCGGGCGCATCCGAGCCTCGGTGGAAGGGCCCATCGACGAAGCGCTGGCAACCTTGGCCAGTGCCATGCGGTAGTGGAAAGAGCGGAACGATCATGTCCAAAGAGCGAAGAACGGTAGGATTTCTCGGCGCCGGCAACATGGCCGCGGCGCTCATCAAAGGTCTGCTCCACGCCGGCGTGTTTCTGCCGTCCGAGATCTACGCGAGCGATGCCAAGGCCGATCGCCTGAAGCACATTCAGACCACGCACGGCATCCGCGTCACGAGCGACAACCACGAGCTCGCCCGCACCGTCGACGTGCTCGTCCTCGCGGTGAAGCCGCAGGTGCTCGACCGCGTCCTCGACGCCATCGCGGGCGATCTCCGGCGCGACACCTTGGTCATTTCCGTCGCCGCCGGCGTGCCGCTCGAGGCCCTCGAGGGCCGGCTGCCGGCGAACGCGCGCGTCGTCCGCTCCATGCCGAACACACCGGCCACCTCGCTGGCGGGTGCGACGGCCATCTCCGCGGGCTCGCATGCCACCGAGGCCGATCTGGAGATCGCGCGCTCCCTCTTCGAAGCCGTCGGCCGCGTCGTAACCTTGGACGAGCCGCTCCTCGACGCCGTCACGGGCCTCTCGGGCAGCGGGCCCGCGTACATCATGCTCATCATCGAAGCCCTCGCCGACGGCGGCGTCAAAATGGGGCTGCATCGCGACACCTCACTGCTCTTGGCGGCGCAGACGGTGTACGGCTCGGCGAAGCTTCTTCTCGATACGGGCGAGCACCCGGGCCGCTTGAAGGACATGGTCACCAGCCCGGGTGGCACCGCCATCGCGGGCCTGCACACCTTGGAATCGGGCGCTCTGCGCAAGACGCTGATCGACGCGGTGGAGAGCGCGAGCCGGCGCGCGGCCGAACTCGGGCAGCAGATGACGGAGAAGATGCGGAAATGACGCACGGCTGGTATTGACCGCGCGTCGTCCATGTTCGGCCTGCGGATCACCCTTCTCGTTTTCCTGAGCCTTCTCGCATTGGTTGCCGCAGCCGCGGTGGGCTCGCGCATGCGCTACGATCGGCACTCCGAGCGAGCGGCCGCCACGGGGCTGCTCTGCAACGCGATCATCGTCTTTCCCATTTACGCACTCGCGTGCACGCGACTCCTCACCGCGCGCGCGCTGACCATCACGTCGGGCGTCTTTTCGGTGGCCGTCTTCGCGGCCGCGGCGTATGGGCGCCCGCTCGGGCCCTTCGCCCGGCACGTCTTTCGCGAGATCGGCCAGGAAGCGCTCATGGTCGTCGTGGCGCTGCGCGAGGCGTGGCGCGCCCGAAGCTTGGTGCTTGTCGGGCTGCTCTTCAGCGTGGGGCTGATCGGGTGGACGGCTATCACCGCGTACTACGCGCCGTCGTGGCGACAGTGGGATGCGCTCTGGTACCACGAGCCCCTCATCGGCTTCACCCTGCAGAATCACGGGTTCCTCTTCGATGGAATCTCGCTGCCCCCGGCGTCGGGCGTGCAAAAGGTGAACGGCTATCCGGCCCTATGCGAGATGACGCAACTGTGGTTCGTCATCTTCACCGATCGACGCCTCATCGAAATGGCGAACAGCGTCCTCGCACCGCTGTTCATGCTCCTGGTGTACCTGTTGGCCAAGCGGCACGGGAGCGACCGCGTGGCCGCCACGGGCTGGGCGGCGGCCATGCTGATCATGCCGGGGACCTCGATCCTCCTGGCCAGCGTCTACGTGGACATCCACACGGCTCTCCTCGTGTTGGGCGCCGTGTATTTCGGCACGCGCATGCCCCTGCGGCTGCGCGACGTGCTGCTCACCGCGATGTGCCTCGCCATGGCCATCGGCGCCAAGGTCCTCGCCCTCGCGCCGGTGGGCGTCATCAGCCTCATCGTGCTCGCCCGCATGTTCTGGAATCACCTACGAAGCCGCCCGCGGCAAACGTTGGGGACCCTGCTGGCGGGCATGGTCATGATGGCCATCCCCACCGCGTGGACGTACCTTCGCAATTGGAGGAACTTCCACAACCCGTTTTGGCCGGACCTCGTTTACGACAATCCCCGTTTCGGCATCCATTGGACGGGGCACGCGGACGGCGTCGAAGATGGGCAGCCTGTGGGGACGTTGCTCGAGAACCTCACGAATATCCCCTACTCGCACCCTCTCGGGCACGCCACACAGCTCAACGAGTACGGCTTCATGTCGGGTTGGTTCTTCTTCCCGCTCGCCGCCGCCTGCCTCGTGCCCCTCGTCTTCCTCGTCGTTCGTGCGCCCCTCGGGCGCATCTGGGGCGTTCGGCGCTGGCGCATGAGCACGAACACCGTGGCCGTCGTCTACGTGGCGATCGTGCTCCTCGGGAGCCTCTACATCGACCCGGCACCGTTCTGGAGCGCGCGCTACTACACCGCGCACACGGCCATGGCGACCGCGCTGGTGGGATGGGCCTGCGGGCGGCGCGGCTTCGAGCGACTGCACGAGGGCATCGTCGCCACGGTCACCGTGGGGATGATCATCGCCTTCTTCTGGACGACGCCGCGGTGGTGGTACGGGCCGTCCGAGCTTCTCACGCTCGCCCGCACTCCGTACCCCGCACGCGAATTCACCCCGGCCGCGGCGATTTCATCGAGGTTGCATCTCACGTCGGGCTCGGGGATCCCCCTGGAGACGGGCCTCGCCCGCGAACGACTCGGCCCGGGTGCGGTGCTTGCCACGGGCGACAACGATGGCGCCATCGTCGGCCTCTTTTGGAACAATGATTACTCCAACAAGGTCGTCTACGTTCCCAGCGGGCCGGACTTCCTCGCCCGCGTCGAAGCCACCGGCGCCACCTGGCTGTTCTGCGCCTATGCGGATTCGATCTACCCGACCCTTCACGCGAAAGACTCGGGTTGGACCGAGGTCGGCGCGACCAACGTCGAACACTGGGGCGCTTTCTTCCGCCGCACCCGCTGGTAAGAGCCGATTTGGGCGCGCCTACTAAGGCAACGGTCAATTGGAACGTGTCAGGTTTTGAATGGCCTGGTGCGGGAACCGCGGCAGCGGGACGAAACCGGCGGGACCGGAGCGATGTGTGGTCCAGAACGTGAGGATCGCCATATCTCTGGCGACCCTGCCGTTGGGGACGGGCTAAGGCGCCGGCCTCGCCGGGATTGTCCCGCTGCCGCTGCTCGCCTGCAAACGACTCGCGAGTCCGCCACCATCAATCGACTTTTGCGTTAGGGTCGCGCGGCCATGTAGAGTACGCGCTCTCCGGTTCGGTCAGACGTCACGTAGATGCGGCAGCCGTCCTCCGAGAGCCATGTCGGCCAGTCGCTGTGCTCACTATTGAGCTCACGAACGTTCGTCGGCGTCTCGACGCCATCGCCCTCGGCATTCCGCCTTGCGACCCAAACATCGACCTCCCCACGTGCGCCGTTCGTCGGGCGATTGGAGGCAAAGAATACGAGTTTCCCGTCCGCGCTCGGAAGGGGGTCGTCGTCGACCGACGTGGGATCGTTGATGCCCTTCACCTTCGCCGCAACGTATCCGTCTTCGAGGAGATTTCGGTAGATCTCTCCGTCGACAGGGAACCACAACTCGGAGCCTCCCAAGATGAAGGGACCGCCGCAATTGCCCGGGATCTTGAACGCGTCACTCATCCTCTCGAGATCGCCGAATGCCCCACCATCGATGCGATGCGCGCGAAACAATCCCCAGTTGTCGAGGGGCCCACCATCTCGATTGGCCGTGTAATAAAGGGTCGTCCCCTTGGCGTTCACCCACGGCCACTGCTCGTTGTAAACCGTATTGAGCTCGGTGAGGTACGTAGGTTCTCCGGAAAACGGTACGTTCCGGTCGGCGCGCGTCACATAAGCCAGATCGTACGGAGTCGCCACGGGCGACGTCGCCACGTAAACGGTCTTCTCGTCGGCCGTGAGTCGCCCGCCGAAGACATCGGATCCGGGCCGCCCGTAGACGTATTGAAGCTCCCCGAACGGCTTGCTCGGATCGCATGGGAGCTCGGATACGACCGCCGCATCGCCCGCATCGACTTCCGGCGGAGGCTGCAAGATCCTATCCGTCAGACCTGCGTCGTGCACCGCGGCAGGGTCGTCGTCCGAACACCCCAGGTCGATACCGACCGCTGCCATCGACATCACCGCACCGAGAGCCACGAACCGACGACCATATCCAAGCTTCATCGAGGTGCCGCTGACGTACGCCAAGGCCGAAGGCGAAGCAAGAGCAGCGAAGATCCCACCTTGTTTCACATGGGGCTCGCGCCGAGGGCCGGATCGCCGCTAGAAAGTAGCCCCATGCCGAGCCCGCGTACGAAACGAGCCACCCGCTTGTTCTTCGTGCTTCTGGCCGTCGTTTACACGTGCGTTTTCCCGTACATGGCGTGGGTGAACAACCCCAACGAGAACGCCCGCACGTACATGACCATGGCGCTCGTCGAGGATCACACCTTCCAGGCCGACCGAATCGTCGAGCGCCAGGGGTGGACGAACGACATGGCGACGGTCCCTTCGCGGGTGCCCAGGGAGCCTGCCCACCACTATTCGGTGAAGGCGCCGGCCATCAGCTACGCGGGCATTCCCGTCTATTGGGCGTTCACCAAGATCGCGCCACTCTTCGGGCATCCGGTGCCGACGCTGGCCTCGCCCGCCGAGGAGCGCGCGTTTTGGCTGCGAGCGTCCACCTTCGCCTTGCGGCTTTTCGTCGTTCAGATTCCCGCGTTCCTCTTTCTCGTCTTCTTCGAACGGTACCTGCGGAACATTACGCAAGATCCCATCTATCGCCTCGCAGCCGTCGCCGCGGTGGGCCTCGGGAGCAACTACCTCGCGTACTCGTTGATGTACGTGAGCCACGCGCTCTGCGGCGCCGCCGCGTTCACCTCGTTTGCCATCACGGAGATGGAGCGGGCGCGGACGTCCGACTCCCGCGAGCGGCGTACGTCCCGGGCCTTCTTGGCGGGATATTTCGCAGGGCTCACGACCCTGTTCGAGTACCACGCGTTCCCCGTTTCGTGCCTCCTCGGCCTGTACGCGCTGAGCGCCTTCTGGCGACCCAAGCGACTCTTGGCCCTGATCGGGGGTGGCTCCATCGATGTCGCGCTCTTGATGTTTTTCCAATGGCGCGCGTTCGGCAGCCCCTTCACCCCGGGCCACCGCATGGTGGACGATCCGAGCCTCGCCCAGAAGCACCATCACGGTTTGTACGGCATCGCCGCACCCGATTGGGATGCCTTTCACGACCTTTCCCTGAGCCACGCGTTCGGCTTCTTTGGCACCAGCCCGTTCATGTGGCTTGGCCTGCTCGCGATCCCTTTCGGGTTGTTCATCGTCCGCGGGACGAAGCATTTCCGGCGGCAGCGCCGGCTATCGACGTTGGTGTGGACGTTCACCATGCTCGTCTTCTTTCTGACGGCGAGCGCCGCGGCCGTGTGGCGCGGGGGTTGGACGATTGGCCCGCGGCTTCTCGGTGCGGCGCCCGCGTTCTTCGCGTACGGGGCGGTCACGGCACTCGAGGCCATCGCGCCGCACGGATGGCGGCGCACCGTGGCCCGCGGCGTGGCCGTTGGCCTTGCCCTCGCGAGTGCCATCACCATTGGCCTGGTGGCGCTGGTCTACAACACGCTGCCCGAGTCGGTCACGCGGCCCCTCGTGCAGATTGCCCTCCCGTTCCTGCGCGCAGGCTTCGTCCCGTACCACGTGGGCCACCTCCTGGGCGTCGAAGGGCCGAACGTGTTCTTCGTGGTGCTCGGCATGGGGTTCGCCGGCCCATTGCTCGTGATCCTGCTCTGGAAGGCGAGCGACACCCTCCGGGCGTACGTCGTGCGAATGGGCGTCACGGTGGCGGTCACCCTCATCGGGATCCAGGGTGCCTTGAGCGCACCGTCCTCGGACGAGGGTGGCGACGGCGCCCACGACACGCGCAACATGTCGCAAGCTTGGGAGCCGAAGGGAAACGACCGCATCGCCCAGGCAAGGGAGGAGGCCGACCGCGTCGGGCCTCGCGGCCCCTGTCTGTGGTACCAGTTGGCCGATCTCGAACGGATCGTGCGCTGGGACCGCGAGGCGGCCCACGATGAGAAACGCGCCACCGAACCGCGCTCCAACTGCCGATAGACGCCTCATGGATCCGGAACCGCCCATCCCATCGCTTCGTTGGCGCATCCTGCTTCTCGGCCTGCTGTCCGTCGGGATGGGCGTCTTCGCCTGGTACACGATGCTGGGCAACTACCCGCGCACCCAGTTCGGCGATGGCCAGATGTTTCACAAGGGCATCGAGGCCGCGCGGGTGAGCGTGGTTCGCTACCACGAATTGCCGCTTTGGAACCCCTACGAGTGCGGTGGCAATCCGCTGTGGGACAACCCCGAGCAGATGGCCGCGGCGCCGCTTCTCTGGCCCGTGCTCTTCCTGGGGACCACGGTCGAAGTCTATTTTTGGTGCATCATCCACGGCGCGCTCGGCTTTCTGGCCATGTGGCTCTTCGGCCGGCACGAGCTTCGACTCACGCGGGTGGCCACCTTCCTCGCGGCATCGATTTGGGCCTTCTGCGGCTTTCATCAGCAGCATGCCTCCACGGGCCATCTTTCGTTCGCCTCGTTCGAATACTTCCCCCTGGCGATCCTCTTGTGGCGCCGCGCCGAAACGGATCTCCGCGCCGCCGCCGGGCTGGGCGCACTCGTCGCGTGGATGCTCTACGAGGCGGGCACGTATTCGGTCCCGCACCTCGCGCTCTTTCTCGCCGCCGAAACGCTGACCCGCGCATGGCCGGCCAAGCGCTTCGTCCCCATTGGCCGGGCCGCCGCCGTGGTCGTCGCGGTCACCGTCATCGTGGGCGCTGCGCGGTTGTTCCCACTGGTCGCGCAGCTCGGCGCGCACACGCGCGCGCTCGAACCGGAGACGGATCACCTCACGTGGCAAACGTTGCGCGACATGTTCCTCGTGCGCCAGCATGGCTGGGGCGCCGCCGGACAGACGTACGTCTGGCCCGAGTATTGGGCGTATTTGGGCCCGATCGTCGTTGTCCTCGGGTTGGTCGGAATCGCACTCGCGGGCATCGAATACGCGTGGCTCGTCGCACTGCTCGTTCTCGCCTTCGTGCTGATGTGCGGCCACTTTGCCCCTTGGGCGCCCTGGTCCATCTTGAAGGGGCATATCTTCCCTTTCAAAGAGATGCGGGTACCCGCGCGATTCCGCTGCGAGGTCAGCCTCTTCCTCGCGGCCTTCTGCGGCATCGCCATCGATCGACTCCGCCAGCTCGCGCAGAGAAAAGTGCCGTCCCACGCAACGACCATCGGCGCCTTCATCGTCGCGCTGGGATTCGTGGGTGTCGGCGACCTGCTGAGCACGAGCCTCATTTGGATCGAGACCCGTTGGCCGCAAGCGCCCGAGTCCCACCCGATGCCGTCGACGAGGCTCTACTACGGCGGACCAGGCCTCGCGCCGTTCATCGATCAGCCGCAGCAAAATCGCGGGCGGCTCGATTGCTGGGGTGAGTGGGGTTCGTTTTATTCTGGTGCCCCGCTTTGGGAAGGCGATGTCCCGCAGGCGCGGGGGGCCACCAAGGACGTCGTCGTCGAGGTGGGCAACCGCACGCAAAACACGTTCAGCATCGATGCGGTGCTGACACGCCCCGGTCGTGTGCTGGTCAACTCTTCGTACGATCGCGCCTGGCGCACCGACGTGGGTACGCTCGTCGAGGTGAACAGGCAACTCGTGCTGGAGCTTCCCGAAGGTCGCCATCACGTGCACCTTCGCTATTGGCCCATCGGTTTGACCGCGGGATTGCTCCTTTCGACATTTGGAACCGCCGCCGTGGTGGCGTACTTCGTTTGGGATGCGCGCCGGAAGCGACATCAACGGCTGCCGTATCCCGCATAAAGTTGCTCGCAATTGACACAATAACGTTGCGCGTCGCCGACATGGGGACTCGATATTGGCGGCGCAGCGTTCCTGCGCTGCAGCGTGAATGAGAACGCGCGCGAAATTAATCCGAAGGCTCGCGCGAACGCAGTGAAAGCACGCCGGATGGAGCGCGGCCGTTTTGGCGCTTCGGTCCCGGCATCGAAAGGATTTGTCAGATGAGCCTCACCATGCAGCGCTTGCTCCCCACCGTTGTACTGCCCATGGTCGCTTTGGCTGGCCTCGGTGCGTTCCTTCGCAAGGACAAGAACGAGGCGCAGATGCGGAACGTCGAAGACGCACGACCCGCTGCGCAACTCTCGCCCGTGGCGCGCATCGAGATGCTTCCCGGGGAGAACACCACACGACTCCACCTTCACGATGTGAGCTGCGCCACCTGCACGCCGCAGCCCATCTCGGAGCCGAACGAACACATCACCGGCTTCACGGTGACCGCCGACGGCAAGCACGTTCTCTTCGTCTCGGATGCGACGCGCACACCACGCGAGGGCAACTATTCCCTCTACCGCTACGACGTCGGCACGCACCAGCGCGTCGAGTTGACCCCCGACGAGACACTCGATCGCGACGTGCCGATCTTGCCGCGCAAGCAACCGGATCTGGCGATTTACTCCGCACGCACGCAGGGCGAAGCCTCGACCAAGGTCTTCGCGCAATCGCTCTCCGGCCGCGACAAGCCGAAACTCGTTTACGTCGATCCCGAGCCGGGTGAGCTCGTCGAGGTCAGCGACGACGGCACGCGCGGCGTCTTCCGGCGGTTCATTGCACCGGAGCAATCCGTGTACATCGCCGTCGATCTGCGCAAGCGCGAGTCTTAGGGGTTGGGGAAGAGAGGAAAATCTGAGGGGAGCGGGAGCGAGAACCGCTTCTCTCTCCCCCTAAACCCTAAACCCTAAACCCTAAACCCTCTCTCTCAGTGCTTCGGCATGATCTCGGTGTAGGTCACCACCGCGATCAAGGTGAGCATCATGAGCAATCCCACGGCGTGAATGCGCGCTTCCACCTTGGCGTCCGGCTTGCGGCGGGAGGCGGCTTCGAAGAGCAAAAAGAGCAGCCTCCCGCCGTCGAGCGCGGGGATGGGCAGTAGGTTGAAACCGCCCAGGTATGCGCTCAACGCGCCCAGCAATTTGAAATAGTCGCCCGCGCCGTTCTTCGCGGCGCCACTGACCTGCTTCACGATGCCCACGGGTCCGCTCAGCTCGGGCTTGATCTTGCCGCTGATCCAGAGCGCCAGGCCTTTCACCAAGTCGTAAACGACCTTGGGCGGCTCCGTCACGCTGAGCACGGCGGCTTGGGCGACGGTGAGCTTCGTCGTGCGCAGCGGCGTGCCGATCTGGATCTTGCCCTCGAGCTTCTCCCCTTTGGGCGTGACCACGGGGCGCTTGGTTTCCTGCTGCCCGTCGCGCTCGATGAGCACGTCGATGGCCTCACCCGCGTGCTTGCCCACGGCCACGCGCAGCTCGTCCCAGTTGTGGATGGCTTCGCCGTTCACGGCGAGCACCTTGTCGCCATCGTGCATGCCCGAGACGGCGGCGGGGCTCTCCGGCATCACCGTCACCTTCATGCTCACTTCGTCGATGTCCGTGCGGCCGCCGATGAGGAAGCCCATGAACATGAGCACCGAAGCAAACAGGTAGTTCGCGAGCGGCCCGCCGGCGATGGTCACGATGCGCCCCCAGAGCGACGCATTGGCGTAACTACCCGGATCCTTCGGATCGTTGTCCTCGTACGGGTTCATCCCCGCGATTTGCACGTACGCGAGGAACGGAATGATCGCGATCTGAAAGACGGTGGGACTTCCCTTGGGGCGGTGCTTCCAAATCGTCGGCCCGAAGCCGATGGAGAATCGGATGACGCGCATCCCGTATCGCCGCGCGGCCAGGTAGTGACCGCCCTCGTGAACCACCATGAGGACGGCAAGGCCAAGCGCAGCAATGACGTAGAAGGCAACAGGCATGGCCGTCAGTCTAAAACGTGCCGGTCGTTCACGCCATCCGAGCCGTTGGCAGCTCCGCCCTTATTAACAACTACAGGAAAAACGACACGCCGACCGAAAACGTCGGGTAGCCAATGCGCATCGTCAGCGACGTCTTCTCGTTGAAGTGGTATCGGCCCACCGCATAAAACGCCGGTTGAACGCTGGTTTTCGTGGGCCCGTCGCACCCGGCAATGCCATTGCAGTAGTCGTCGTAGAAGCCGTGGTAAATGAACAATCCGGGCTCGGCCGCAACACTCCAGCGCTCGGCGACGAAAAAGTTCCACTGCATGGCGACGGGGAGGAACAGGAAGTTCGCACTGCAGTCGTACTTGAACCCCGCGATGCGGTAGTCGCAACTGTAGTGCACGAAGTCGAGGCCGAACGTGATGCCGACGTTGTTGTTGATGTTCGGGATGAAGCCGTTCTGCACGATGGGGATCGTAAAGCGCCCGCCGGCGCCGAAACCGGTGCTGCCGCCGTCGTAGCCGTTGCCGTAAAGACTCGCGAAGGCAAGCGTGCCGTGGGGCTCGATCTCGACTTTGTAGTCCGGGTGATCGCCCGGATGCTTGATGGTGTCGTCCGCCATGGCGGAGGACTCACCGGCGCCGAAGACGGCGAGTAGGGCAGCTGCTGACACACTTCCGATGGTGCGGAGCTTGGGCATCCTCATTGACTCCCTTTCAGATCGTCAGGGGGGGTTCCGATCGACGCACGCGGAACAGGAAGCCACCAAATACCGTCACGGGTGCTACGTGCTCGGCCATCACGTTCGAGCCGCGCAAGCAGGCGGCTGACCGTCTCCGTCGTTGCGTTGACCATGTGTGCGATATCACGTCGGCGCAGGGGAATGGCGATAAAGCGCCCTTGCCCAAGAGGCGTACCGTGTGTGCGGGCCAGGCCGTCGAGCACGCGAATGATGCGCTCGTCAGCCGTCCCCGACACCAATTCGTCAATGCGCTGTACGTACGTACGCGCATCGTCGGCGGCGCGGGCCAGCCAATAGCGCACGAGGGCCGGCGAGCGCCCCAGGGTTTCGAGCAATGCCGCATTGCCAATGGTCACGAACTGCGACGAGCGCAGGGTGACCACGCTGGCCACGGCGGGCTCCTCCCCCACCGGCGAGGAATCGGGAATGCGGCAGGGTGCCCGAAGGACACTGAGCACGATGGGGTCGGCCTCGTCGCGATCGGGCTGACGCACCATTTTCACGGCGCCCCGTAGCAGAAAGATCACGTGGGGCGACGGTGCACCTTGCGCGAGCAGGGTCACGTTGGCGTGCGCCACGCGATGGCTCGCGTTCGCAGCCAGCTCCTCGAGGGTATCGGCGCCAACTTCCGCCAGACCGGGAACGAGCCGCAGCTCTGCAGCGACGTCGAAGGGGGCCTTCGCCATGAGATAAGCTTTTCAAGAAATATGCTCTGCGGCCGGGCCACAGCAAGCCGGAGCATGGTCGACCCGTTTTCGCCTCGCCGGAAGAAAAATTCCTCCAGGCGAAACCCCGGCCCGGGGCGGCCCATCAAGACAGGGCTGGGATCGGTAACCAAAGTTTATGCCTTGTGGTAGCTTGCCGCCCCATTCCAGAAAGGCCGAGACCATGACCCAGAGCAGCAACGAAGCGGAACAGACGGCGGGTATCGCGCTCAAAGGCGGCGCCGCCATCCTGGCCCCCGTCACCGCGTTTCCGAATGGCATCCCCAGCAACGCCCTCGTTCTCATTCCGCTCGGCCCCAACGGCGCGCCTGTGGAAAAGAAGATCGTGGACGGTCCCGTCGCCCTCACCCAAGACGAGGTGTGGAAGCTGCTCGGGTTGAATGGACCGCCGGTCCAAGTTCAAGACGATCAGGGTCGCCCCATCGTCATCGGCGTGGAAGATCTGCTCAGCGGTCTCGAGAAGCACTGGCGCGAGAACCCGAATCAGGACGATCCGTCCCCGGGCCGCATCTACGCGCAAAAGCTCATGGAGTACGGCCGCCACGCGAAGGCCGAGACCGTGCTCGCGAAGATCGTCGCCCTCGGCGGCGAAGGCGAGGACTGGCTCGCCCTCGGCGTTTCGCAGATGCAGCAGGAGAAGTACGACAAGGCCGAGGCCACCCTGCGCGGCGCGCAGAACCTGCTGAAGGACAGCCCCTTCCCGTCGTTGCACCTCGCCAAGCTCGCGCACGAGAAGAAGGACGCGAAGGCGGAGCGTGAGGCCGTGGAGCGCGCCATCCAGATCGACGTGAACTCGGTCGATGCGTGGGCCTACCTGACGAACTTCCTGCGCGATGCGGAAGGCGAGGAGAAGGCCATCGCCCAGGTCGAAGAGCTGGCGAACGCCCCGGTCAACAGCCGCACCGCCGCCCCGTACGTGGCGCTGCAGGGCTTCTACGCCAGCGACGAGAAGACGCGCGACAAGGCCATCGACTTCGCGAAGAAGGCGGTCACCCGCTCGCCCGACGACGTGCTCGCGCTCCTCTGTCTGTCGGCCCTCTACGGGCAGGCGGGCAACCTCGCCGAGGTCATCAAGGTGCTCGCCCCGCACGAGGCCAAGATGCAGCGCGACGTGCGCCTCGCGCACAACTACTTCGAGGCCCTCGTGCAAATGCGCGACATGCCGAAGATCACCGCGCTTCTCAACAAGCTCGCGACGTCGCCGAACCGCGAGGTCAAAGACTTCGCCATCCAGCGCTCGCGCGCCCTGCAGCAGATGCTCGCGCAGCAGCAGCAAGCCCTGTCGCAGGCCGGCGGCGGGCAGTAAGCCTAGACTCGGACGCGTTTTCCCAGCAGCAAGAGGAAGAGCGGGCCGCCCAGAAGCGACGTTACGGCGCCGACGGGCGGCTCGGTGTGCAAGAAGCGAAAGAGCACACGGCTCAGAAGATCGCAGAGGACGAGCATTCCCCCGCCCGCGAGCAGCGAGGCGGGGAGGATGACGCGCACGTCGGGGCCGAAGAGGCGGCGCAGCGCGTGCGGGACGATGAGGCCGATGAAGCCGATGAGTCCCGTGACACTGACGATGCCGCCCACGACCAGCGAGCACGCGAAGAAGGTGCGCCGTTCGAGTGCGCGCACGTCGACGCCGAGGTGCAGCGCCGGTTCGTCCCCCAGTGCGAGCAGGTTGAGCCGGCCCGCGTCGATCAAGAGGATCGCGCTGCCCAGGGCCACGTAGCCGGCCACCGAGGCAAGCGCGCCGGGCGAGGGCACGTCGAGAAAGCCCATGAGCCAAAAGAGGAGCTCCTGCGCTTTGGCGGCGCTGATGAGCGTCTTCAAGAAGGTGATCGCCGAGGCCGCGATGGCATTCACCACGACGCCCGCGAGCAGAATGCTCGTCGCATGGGCGCCGGGGCTCATACGCGCCACACCATAGACGATGGCCGTCGCCGCAAGGCCTCCACCCAAGGCCGCCAGCGGCACGAGCGAGGCGCCCACGAAGGTGATGGCCGCGACGCCGGACAAGATGGCCACCGTCGCACCGAGCGCGGCCCCGCCGGAGACGCCCAGGACGAAGGGCTCGGCCAGCGGATTGCGCAGCAAGGTCTGAAAGGCGACCCCCACGGCTGCGAGCCCCGCCCCCGAGACGACGCCGAGAAGCACGCGCGGAAGCCGCGCCGAGATCACGATGGTGCGATCCAGCGATTCGGGCTCGAAGGCCGCACGCGCGAGCGAAATGGGCTCGGCCCCGAAGGTGATGGCCAACATCACCGCGAGAACCAGCAGCGCAAGTCCCGTGGCGAGGGCCTTAAGGCCCACTGTTCCTCTCGTGCAAGAGCCGGAGACCCACCATGGTCAGGTCGGCGTCGTAGTGCCCGATGGTCCGCGACAGGGGCGCGATGAGCGAGCCAAGTCCTCCGGTGGCGATGACGTCGGCCGGGTAGCCCACCTCGTCGCGGATGCGGTCGACCAAGCCGTCGACCATGCACACATAGCCGAAGACGATGCCCGATTGCATCGAGTGCACGGTGTTGCGACCCACGACGCGGGGGGGCGCGACGATTTCGACGCGCGGGAGGCGTGCGGCGCGCGCAAACAGCGCCTCGGCGCTCAACTGGATGCCCGTGGCGATGACGCCGCCCAGGTACTCGCCCTTGGGGGTGACGATGTCGAAGGTGGTCGCGGTGCCGAAGTCCACCGCGATGACCGCGCCCTTGAAGCGCTCGTACGCGGCAACGGCGTTCACGATGCGATCGGCGCCGACCTCGCGCGGGTTCTCGTAGAGGATGGGCATCCCGGTCTTGATGCCCGGGCCGACCACCAGGGGCTCGGAGCCGAAGGCGCGCTTCACCAGCCGGGCCATCGGCTCGGTGAGGGCCGGCACGACGCTGGCGATGATGGCCGCGTCGATGTCGCCCGGCGCAATGTCGTGCATCGCGAGCAGCTGCCGCAACACGACGGTGTATTCATCGGCGGTGCGCCCGCGGTCCGATTCGACCCGGAACTGGTGCACCAGCGTTTTGTCCTCGAACAGACCGTAGACGATGTTGGTGTTCCCCACGTCGATGGTCAGAAGCATGTGCAAGTCCTTCCTAACGCTCCACGCGCGCGTCGTGGATAACATCACCTTGGGCCACGGCCGCCCAGTCCCCCTCGGCACGACCGACCCGCGTGTACTGGCCATCGAGGTGGGGTGTGCGCGACAACGTCACGAAAATCTGGCTCGAGCCGGTATCACGCCCGGAAAGGGCCATTCCCACGGAGAGCGGCTCGAACGGCACAGGCGACGTTTCGCAGCGAAGGGTCTGCCCCGAGCCGCCGTACCCGTCGCCACCGGGATCGCCGAACTGCGCGACGAAGCCCGGCACCACGCGGTGCACGAGCATCTCCTTGAAAAATCCGTTCTGCGCCAACGCCACCAAGCGCGTCGCGGTCACTGGGGCCAAGGTTGGGTCGAACACGATGGCGAGCCTCCCAGCATCCGTCTCGAAGACGACCTTCGCCGGCTCCGCCAGCGGACGATCGAGCTCCGACGCGAGCGAAGGCTCCACAGCCGGCGCGGGACATCCAGGGCTCCCTCCCCCCCCGGGGGAGGGTCGGGGTGGGGGAGCATCCAGCTTGCCCAGCGCCTTCGCCGCCCGCTGCCGAAGCATCGCATTGGGATCCTTGCAGGCCGCCTCCGCGACGGCACGCGCCCGCTCCACACGAAGCGCGACGGCAGCATCGATCAACCCCGCGCGCGTCTCCAAGAGATCCTCGCCCCAGCGCACGTCGAGCGCCTCCGACAGCGCCGGCCCGAGGCCGGCCATGCGCTCCGGGTGCGCCACGATCGCATCGGCCGCCGTCCCCACGAGCCCCGCCTTGCCGGAGCGAAGCGCCGCGGTCACCGCAGCGCGGGCCGCGTCGCCCAGCTCGGGGTGCCCTTCGAGGGCCTCCAGCGCCAGCTCGCGCACGCGAAGATTTTCGCTCTTGGTGAGCGCCAGCCACGCGTTCTTGCGCTCGCCGGCCAGCGGCTTGCGCAGCAACGACGCGAGCCGCGCCTGCTCGTACACCGGCGTTCCCTTCGCATCGCACCGCGCGAGAAGCTCGTTGTCGTACGCGTCCTTGGCCAGCGCTCCGGCGGCGGCGCACCGAAGCGCGGCCAACCTGCGCCCGAGAACCTTGGGCACTTCGCCCGGCCCGGTCAGCGCGGCGAGCGCCTTCAGCGCGGGCTCCGCGGCCTTGGGCACCTCGCCGTGCAGCGCGTCGAGCAAGGTCATGAGCACGCCGAACTCGTCGCCCGCGAGGGCCATCAACGCCATCGGGTCGGTCAGCGGCTTCGCGAGCTCCGCGATGGCCTCGCCCGCCGTACGCCCAGATGCGTCCATCAGGCCCAGACCGCGTGCGGCCTCGGCGCGCTCGGCGGCCGAAAAGCTGCGCTCGCGAACGATCTTCGCGAGCTCGCCCGCGGCGGCAGGCCCCGCGTGCGCGAGCGCGCGCACCGTGAAGATCCGCTCCGGTGTGGCATTGGGCAACGACGCACGCGCGACGTCGAGCAGGCGCGGCACGAGCGGATCGGGCAGCCGCTTGATGCGCCCCAACCCGAACAGCGCCGAGGGCACCGAGGACGCGGCGTCGAGCAACGCGCCGATCGCCTCGTCGTTCAACGACGACGCCGGCGACACCGCGCCCCCCGGAAGCGATCCCGCGCGACTCGCCACATCGCCCAGCCCGTAGGCCGCACCCTCGGCCCAAGGCCCGCGCGCCTTCACCCACGCCACGAGCTGCGATTCCGCCGCCGCCCCGCCGCACTTACCCAGGGCCCGCGGCAGCGCGATCCGCACGTCGGCCTCCTCGGGTCCCACGGTGGCGCGCGTGCCGCCATCCGGGAACGCGCCCGCGCGCGTCAGCAGCGCATTCACGTGCGCCTCCTCGTGCCCTTTGCACGCGAAGCCCAGGCCGTACGACGCCCACGCCACCACGTCTTCGTCTTGATCCGCCACCGCGCGCAGCAACCCCGGGAGGCTAGCCTCGTCGGCAATGCGCGCGAACGCCCGCGCCGCACGCCGCCGCACCCGCACGTCGGCATGGCCCAGGGCCACCGCCGGCACCTCGGACGCGCGCCGCCGATCCGCGGCGCGATCGATCACGGCGAACTCCGGTGGCGTCTCGACCCCGGCCTGCACCGAAGCATCCACCTGCGCCGGCGGCTCGCTCTTTTTGCAGGCCCCCAGCATCATCGCGAGCGCGAGGCTCGTCCACAACGCCAGCCACTCGGCCACGCGCTCGCGCCCCCAACGCCACACGCGACGGCGCACGCCGGGCGGCGGCGATTTCGCCGGCACCTCGTGCACGGAGAGCCCCTGGCGCTGAAAAATCCGGCGCGCGCGGGGCAGATGCCAGTCGCACGTCACCAGCGAGACCTCACGAATCCCCCGCCGCTCCAAGAGCACGGCGGAGAAACGCGCATTGTCGACCGTATGAAACGAGCAGCGTTCCCGCACGATGTACTCCTTTGGCACACCACGTTCAGCCAGCGCCGTTGCCAGCGCATCCGCCTCCACCACCCCATTCCACATCCGCCCGCCGCTCACGACAATGACCGCAGGCGCTTTCCACGCCTGCGCTGCGGCTTCGGCCCGCCGTCCGGCTGCGCCCGTAAGCCGGCCGCCCGCATCGAAAACGAGCTTGCAACCAAGGACGACCATCGCGGGCGCCGTCACGACGCCCAGCGTCCATGTAGCGATTGACGAGCTGCGCGTAAGGGGCTTATCTCCTTAGATTGCATGCGGATCACGTTCTGGGGAGTCCGCGGGAGCATCCCGACGCCCGGTCCCGACACCGTTGAAATCGGGGGCAATACGAGCTGCCTCGAGGTCCGCGCGGGGAAGGCCATCATCATCTTCGACGGCGGCACGGGGCTTCGGCTCCTTGGGCAGAAGCTGCTCAAGGAGATGCCGATCACCGCCCACATCTTTTTCAGCCACGTGCACTGGGACCACATTCAGGGCTTTCCGTTCTTCGCGCCGGCGTTCGTACCAGGCAATCACATTCACCTCTACGGCGGAAACAACGTCTCGCGCACCCTCGAAGAGACGCTCGCCGGCCAGATGGACTACCCGAGCTTCCCCGTCCACCTGTCGGAGATGGGCGCGAAGATGACCTTCGCCGACCTTTACGAGGGGCAGACCCTGGAGATTGACTCCGGCGACGGCCACGCGTTTCGCATCACGACCTGCCGGGGCAACCACCCCAACGGGGTCTGGGCCTACCGTTTCGAGCACAAGGGCCGCTCGGCCGTGTACGCCACCGACACCGAACATTATTCGGTGGTGGATCCCAAGCTCTGCAAGCTGGCGAAGGACGTCGACGTCCTCATCTACGACGCGATGTACACCCCGGAAGAGTACGCTGGAACGGCCGGCGCGGGCGGGCCCAAGGTGGGGTGGGGTCACAGCACGATAGATGAGGCAGCCAAGCTGGCGAAGGCAGCCAACGCCAAAAAGCTGGTGCTCTTCCATCACGATCCCGGTCAGAACGATGCGGCCGTGCGCGATAAAGAGCGCCGATGCCGCGAATGGTTCGCCAATACGGTCGCGGCCTACGAAGGCCTCGCCATCGAACCGTAAGGCCGCGCTCGATCTTAACGCCGTGAAAGGCGCGAAACCGCGGCCCTATAGGGCCGTCTCTCCTGGCGTGAAGGGTCCATCGACATGGACCGCGCAACGTTTGCGTCCAGTTTCGTGAACGTCGTCGCGCGTTGCGCGAACACTTCGCAGGGCCTTGGACCGATCACTTGAAACCCGCGTCATTTGCGATGGCATCGCCCGTGCAAAAGGGTCACGCAGGTCCGGCTCCTCGGGAGATCGCCCCGGACCGCGAAAGTGGAGGAGTCTATGAGCTCCGTGTTCGATGGCGCGTCGTTGCGCGCTTACAGGGAGAGTCTTGCCTCGGTGTCCCCGCTCGATCGTGAGACGGAGCGGGATCTTGCGCGTCGCTGGGTTCTTGGCGACAAGCGTGCGGGGGAAAAGATCGTCGAGGCTTGCCTACCCTTCGTGATTGCCATTGCCCTGGAATACCGACGGTGGGGAATCCCGCTCGAGGACATCGTTCAACAGGGAAATCTCGGCCTTTTGCGGGCCGCGAAGAAATTCGACCCCGAGCGCGACGTGCGCCTCGCCACCTACGCGGCCTACTGGATCCGCGCCGAGATTCGCGAATACGTCGTGCGCGCCTACCGCGTCGTTCGTCTTGGAACGACGAAGGCCGAGCGCCGTGCACTTCGTGCGTACCGCACGCAGGAGCGCGACCCCGAAGAGCTTGCGCGCTTGTCGGGACTGTCGCCGGAACGGGTCGAAATGCTCATGCCGCTCCTCGCGGGGCGTGAAATGAGTCTGGACGCCTCGGGCGCCGACACGACCCCGGTCGTGGAGCGCATGGCCGCCAAGGGACCGGATCCCGAAGAAGCTGCGGGCGCGCAAGAGGTTCGCGATCGCGCCGCGGGCGCGGTGCGCGATGCGCTTCGCCATCTGAACGAGCGAGAGCTGCTCATCGTGAAGGAGCGGCTGATGAACGACGATCCCGTCACCTTGCAGCGCCTGGGCGAGATGCTCGGCGTGAGCAAAGAGCGCGTTCGTCAGCTGGAAGAACGCGCACGCGGCAAGCTTCGCGATCGCCTCGCGAACATGCGCGAGCACGCGCAAGCGATGTAGTCGGTGGCACTCCCCCACCCCTGCCCTCCCGATTTCATTTGGCTCGGCGTGGGAGGGTGCTGACGGAACTCATTTCTGAGGCGTCAGCTCCCTCCCACGACGGGACAAAGAGCAGGAAAGAGGAGGTTAGGGGTGGGGGCGGGCCTGTTTCTGGAAGGTAGAAAGGCAGCCTGCTAGGCTTCGCAGCAGCTTTTTCATGCTCGGAGGATCGCGGCGCCGAATTGGGGTGGGACTGTTTTTGGCCTTGGCCGCCGGTGCCATCTGGCTGGGGGCACGGCATCCGGCTCCGGTGAACGTGGCGAAGACCACGTTCGACCCGGTAGAAATTGCGGACACCGATGCAGGCGCAGGTGTGCATGCCCCGGGCGGCCTGTTCGAGCAGGACGAGGGGCAAGCGACATCCTTTCGCGTTCCGTCGGGCGCACCCTCGGAGCTTTCGTGCGAGGAAGCACGAAGTGTCGTTTCGCAGGTTCGCGAAATGCTCGCGTACCGTCCGGGTCCTATCCGCGCGGCGGCCTTCGCCGATGCCGTGATCGACTGGCTCGATCCACATGGCCTGTGGAGTGCCGCGCCCGATAGCCCGGTGGCGACGGCGATCGAACGGCATGGCCGGGAACTTTTGCGCGAGCTCGAGCATGAACATGGCGACTGCGCGGCCGCACGGGAGGTCGGGCGCGGGCTGGAGCGCTGGGTTCATGATCTGCAGCGCGGGTTCGAGGAGAAGCGCCGGGCGATGACCGGCTCGGAAATGTCGATCGACACGGCCGTCTTCGAGCCCATTGCCGATGGGGCGAGCCCGTCGCCCAAAGCGTCGACCTTCGCGCGGCTGCTGGGGGAGCGGGTTGGAGCGGGTGAGCGTTTGCTCGGCACCACCGGCGCCACATTTGCGCGGGCCGCCCAAGAGCATTTTTTTCCGGACCTGAACGCCGAAGGTTGGTCGCGGGTGCTGCTCGCGGCCGGGGTGCGCGCATACGTGCCGCTGGTCGACCCGCACGGTGGATGGGCTCCCCTGGAGGAAGAGGCGAGCATCTACGAGTTCGACCTGGATTCGCACCCGCGGGCTTCATTGTGGGACAAGATCGGGCGCACGGCTTTGGGTGCGCGCATCGAGTCGGGAGCGCTCCCGCCGATGCGCGATGGCGATGCCGTGCTTTCGCTGGGCGGGGTGCGCACGGCGGGGCTCGCGATGGAGCAATTGCAACAATTGGCCATCGTGGTCGCGGCGTCGCACCGCCCGACGGAGGCCATCGTGCTGCGGCAGGGCGATGCCGCACCCCGGTCGTTGAAGCTCGATCCGGAAGCCAGCACGGAGACCGGCGGCGAGGAGACGCACGACGGCCTGGCGGCGGAGCGCATCCCGTACGGCGATGGGGCCATCGTGGTGGTGACCATCCGCGAGGTGCGCGACGACCTGGGCGAGCAGCTCGCGCACACGATGATGCGCGAGCGCGCGCAAACGAGCGCCCCCATCGGCTTCGTGCTCGATTTGCGCGGCAACGGCGGAGGCTCCACCGATGGGGCCATCCACGCGCTGAGCGCATTTTTGCCGAATGCGCCGCTCTTTCCCATGAAGCGCCAGGACGGCAGCCTCGAAATGGAGCGCGCGCCCGAGCCCCCGCCGTCGGAGCGTTTCGAGGGGCCGGTGGCCACCTTCGTCGATGGGAACACGGCCAGCGCGGCCGAGATGATCGCGGGGGCGCTGACCGCCTACCGGCGCGGCCCGAGCGTGGGGCGCCTGACGTACGGCAAGGGCTGCGCGCAGGAATACTCGGACGACGATGCGCGCGCGGGCGTGCTTCGTCTGACGACGTTGCTCTATGCCCTGCCCGATGGCTCGGCGGTGCAGCGCGTCGGGCTGACGCCGACGTTGCGCTTTCCCTTCGCGCTTCTGCCCGACGAGGATCCTTCGGGCGAGAGCGAGGCGAAGCTCCCAGGCTCGCCGCCCACATGGCGCGGCCCCGACGTGCGCAACCGCCAGATGGTGGCCGGCTTCGAGGCCGCAAAGCTCATGACGTGGCCCTCCCACGGCGGCCACGTGGGCCCGTGCAAGGATCCCGACGTCTGCCGCGCCCTGCATGTCCTCGGCGGGGGCACATCGCGCATCTCCGCCGCGTCGAAGCCTGCGGCGCGCTAGTGCCGGACGAAGTCCGCGCCGAGCTTCACGACGATCGCGATGACCACGCAGAACACGACGGCGCCGACGAAGCGATCGCCGCGCCGCATCGCGAGGCGTGAGCCGACGAAGGCCCCCGTGGCGCTGGCCGCCGCCATGGGAAGGGCGATGTGCCAGATGACGTTGCCGCGCAGGGCGAAGATCGAGAGGGCCGTCAGATTCGACGCCAGGTTGATCGTCTTGGCATTGCCCGAGGCGCGCGTGAGCGTGTCGCCGAAGAGCATCGTGAAGCCCACGATGAGCAGCGAGCCGGCGCCCGGGCCGAAAAATCCGTCGTAAAGGCCGATGGCCAGGGCGAAGCCCGCAAGCACCGCCTTGGGGTTCTTCCACGCGCGCACCTGCGGGCGCATGCGCCGCGGCATGGCCACGATCACCGCCGCCACCACCAGGAGCGCCATGACCACCGGCCGCAGAGGCTCGGGCCGCACGGCAAGCACCAACAGCGCGCCCGCGATCGCGCCGAGCATCGAACCGAGAAACGCGACCGGCACGCGATCGCGCTCGATGCCGTCGCGCCGCCAGAAGGAGACGAACGACGCCACCACGCCAAACGACGACTGACCCTTGTTCGTGGCCAGCGCCAGATGCGGTGGCAGCCCGGTGGCTAGCAGGGCCGGCAGGGTGATGAGCCCGCCCCCGCCCGCGATGGAGTCGACGACCCCGGCGAAAAAGGCCGCGAGAACGAGAAAAACGATGCTCGCTTCAGGCGAGGCGAAACTTGGGAGAACGGACATCGATGGTCGCAGGAACCGAAGCCAGGGAAGGAGTTTTCATTCCCACCGTAACTTTGGGCTATGGAAGAGGAAGTTTCGGTCGAGCTGATTCATAGGGCCGCATCGGAAAGTGAGCTGGACTAAAATGGAATCTTCTACATGACGGCGTCTTCCTCTACGCACGTCGCGGTCACGCTCAGCGTCTACCGGCGTGAGCGGCTGGTCAAAACCGTGACGCTTCGCGACCCGGTCTTACGCATTGGCACCGATCCCCGCAGCCAGCTGAGCATCGACGACACCACGGCGTCACGCACGCACGCCGTCGTGGAGGTGCGAGAGGACGGGCCCACGTTGATCGACCTCGGGACCAACAGCGGTACGTGGGTGAACGGGGCCCGCGTGAATCGCTGCCGCTTACGCGTGGGCGACGAGATCCGCATCGGCACGACGCACATCCACGTCGAGCGCATCGAAGCCGCTGCCAACTAAGGTAACGGTCGATTGAGGGTGTCTGGTTTCAAATGACTTGATGCCGGAACCGCGGCAGCGGAACGAAACCGGCGGGACCAGAGCGATGCGTGGTCCGGAAGGAAGGATCGCCATACCTCTTTGGCGATGCTTTCTCTGGAGACGGACTAAGGCGCCGGCCTCGCCGGGATTGTCTCGCTGCCGCTGCTCGCCTGAAAACGACTCGCGAGTCCGCCACAATCAGCCGACTTTGGCGCGAATGCAACGGCATCGACTGGCGAAACGAGCACGCCGTCGCGGAAGATGCCGAGGCCTGCGCGCACGGCCACGTAATCGAGCGGGTCGTCCGGCGAGAGGGCCTGGACCACTTCGGCGATTTTGGCCGTGCCATTGGGCAGAATGTCCAAATCGACGAGGACGGGAACGAGCTCGCCCACGAAGCCGGCATCGACGGCGGCGCGGGCCGCGATGGGGTCGCCGACGGACAGGGTGCGGAGGAAAGAGCGGACGTCGACCCACTTGCCGATTTTTTCGATGCGGCGAAGAACGCGACACTCCGTGGAGGCAAGAAGTGCGGCGGCGCGCTCGTGGAGCCACGCTTCACCGCCACGCGACGCGAGAACCGCGCGCGGGATGCACACGGCGTAACGCGCAGCCTCGATGGTGCGCGAGACGGGGACGTCCTTGGGACCGAGGCGCGCGCCCGCGAAGAAGCGAACGCCCTCGGGCGAGCCGGCCGTGAGCGCTGCAAGGTGCTCGCGCGGATCGACGTCGCACGTGAGCTTGATGTCGACGATCTCCGCGAGGCTCGAAACACCGAGCGAAAGCGCGGGGGCGAACATCATGTCCGGCTTGGGATGGTACCCGGAGGAGTAAAACAGCGAGAGATCGCAGCGGCGGAATGCGCGCGGCAAGGCGCGGATCAAGTCGAGGTGCGAGAGGAAGCTGCTCCGGCCGATCTTCGTGTACGCAAACCGGTAGCGGCGCGCATCACCCTGCACGATACGCGGCGGCGGGCCTTTGCCTTTCACGGGCTTCTTCGGCTCGGCGGCGCCGACCGGCTCTGCCGGTGACGGCGGCGGAGGCGGCGCGACGAGGACCGGCAGCACCCGCTTTTCCTTGGCACCCAGCTTCGTCAGGTAGTCGATGCGCTGATCGCGCATGGCCTCGAGATCGCAGGCGACACCGCAGTCGTAACAGACGAGGCGGCGGTGATCCTGATTCGCGTCCCCGAGGTTCGTGTGGTGCACGAACATGCCCGCGGCCTTGCCGCACGGCAGGGAAAGGCGGCTTTTCAGCGCCTTGCGGTACTCGCGCGCGAGGAAGCCCTCCTCGAGGCCAACGTCGATGTGGTCCCACGGCAGGCGCGCCGTGACCGGGATGGTGCCCAGGTACTGCGCCGGGTCGATGCCCTCGGCGGCGAGGGCATCGCGCCACGCGTCGATGTCCAGCTGATCGTCCCACGAGTCGAAGCGCGCACCGGCGCGGTAGGCGCGCTCGAGCACCGCGGCGAGCTTGCGATCGCCGCGCGCGAAAATCGCTTCGACCCAGGAGCCGTCGGAGCCGTGCACCTTGAGCTCCACCTTGGCCCGCTTGGCCTCCTCCGCGAGCCAGCGCTGTTTCTGCTTCACGCTGTCCGGCGCATCGATGGCGCACCATTGAAACGGCGTGTGCGGCTTCGGCACGTGCGTGGACACGCTCACCGTCACCGACGGCGCCCCGGCGTTCTTCTCCTTCTTGATGCGCCGCCCCACCTCGCGCGCCCGCCCACCGACGCGCGGGATCTCGCGCACGTCGCTCTCTTCTTCGGTGGGCAGCCCGATCATGAAGTAAAGCTTCATGCTGGTCCAACCCCGCGAGAAAATGCGCTCCGCGGTGGTCATCAGCTGCTCTTCGGTGACGTTCTTGTTCACCACGTCGCGCATGCGTTGGCTGCCCGCCTCCGGCGCAAAGGTGACGCCGGTCGCGCGCACGCGCTGGATGTCGTCGAGCACCGTCTCCTCGAGACCGTACGCGCGTAGGGACGAGACACCGAGGCTCACCCGCTCGGGCACCAGCTTGTCGGTGACCTTTTTGATCAGCGGCGCAATGCACGAGTAATCCGCGGTCGACAGCGACGTGAGGCTCACCTCGTCGTAACCGGACTTTTTCACGGCCGCGAGGGCGGTGGCCACGATCTGCTCGGGATCGCGCTCGCGCACGGGGCGGTAGATCATCCCGGCCTGGCAAAAGCGGCACCCTTCCGTGCAGCCGCGGGCGATCTCGATCGACATGCGGTCGAAGATCGCTTCCGGCCCGCCGATGGGCCCGTCGTCCGGAAAGGGAAATCGGTTCAAGTCGTCGACCAAGGACCGACGCACGGGAAACGGCACCTCGGGATCCTTCGGCGCCACCACCACGTCGAACCCGCCGTCGGGATCCACGACGGTCTCGTAGAGGCTGGGCACGTACACGCCTTCGAGCTTCGCCAGCGCGCGCAGCCGCTCCTTGCGCGGCACGCCCTGCTCGCGCAGCGTGACCCATGCGAGGGCCACGTCGGTCATGCGCTCTTCGCCATCGCCGATGACGACGGCGTCGAGGAACGGGGCCATGGGCTCGGGGTGCGTGGCCGTGGGGCCACCCGCCAAAATGAGGGGATCGCTTTCGCTGCGATCGCTCGATCGAAGGGGAATCCGCCCCAGATCGAGCATCGTGAGCACGTTGGTGTACGTCAGCTCGAACTGCAGCGAGAAGCCGACCACGTCGAAGTCACACAGGGCATGCGCGCTCTCCAGCGACACCAGCGGCAGCGCGCGATCGCGCAGCTCCTTCTGCATGTCGATCCAGGGCGTGTAGCAGCGCTCGGCCAGGGTGCGCGGGTCGTCGTTCAGGATTTTGTAGAGGATCTTGAACCCCAGATGGCTCATCCCGATGTCGTACAAATCCGGAAACGCGAGGCAGACGCGCGCGCGGACGGCGTTCCAGTCCTTCTTGGCAGCGCCGAATTCGCCTCCCAGGTAACGCGCCGGCTTTTCGACGCCATGAACGAAGGAGGCATACGGATGATCGAGCGGGGCTACGGCCTTCATGCGGTGAATCCAGCAGCGTTAGCACATACCCGGTCCCCATGCGGGCTATGATGGGAACGTGGTCCGGCGCGCGGTTCCGTTCGCTCTCATTCGTGTCTTTCTGCTCTCCGTCGTGGCGGTGCTGGGCTCCGGCTACGCGTTGGTGAGGTATTACACCCACCCGCGTCCGCCCATGGTCGTACCGGCACCGGCACCGGCGCAAGCGGACCCATCCGATGGCGGGGAGATCCCCGCCCCGGAGCTCATCCCCTATGAAGAGCCGCAGAAGTAGCCGTCCATGAAGGAAGATACGCTAGTCATTCACGAGATTTACGCGAGCATCCAGGGCGAGAGCACATTCGCCGGGCTGCCCTGCACCTTCGTGCGCACCACGGGCTGCAACCTGCGCTGCACCTGGTGCGACACCACGCAGGCCTTCTATGGCGGCACCCGCATGGCCCGCGCCGACGTGCTCGCCCGTGCCCTCGCCACCGGCACCGAGCTGGTCGAGCTCACCGGCGGCGAGCCTCTGTTGCAGCCCGGCGTCTTCCCGCTGATGCGCGAGCTCTGCGACCAAGGCCGCACCGTGCTCGTGGAGACGAGCGGCGAGGCCGACGTCACCGGCGTCGATCCGCGGGTGCACAAGATCATGGATCTGAAAGCCCCTGGCTCGGGCGAATCGCACCGCAACCGCTGGTCCAACCTGGATTTCATCACCGCGCGCGACGAGATCAAGTTCGTCCTCGCGAGCCGCACCGACTACGAGTGGATGCGCGACACCGTGCGCTCCCGCGATCTCACCGCGCGCACCCCGAACCTCCTCGCGAGCACCGTCTTCGGCAAATTGAGCCCAAAGGAGCTCGTAGCCTGGGTCCTCGAAGACGCGCTCCGCGTGCGCGTGCAATTGCAGATGCACAAGTACATCTGGGCCCCCGAAACCCAAGGCGTGTGAGCGCGCGAGGGCGAAGAAGAGAGATTCACAGGAAGACGGGAAGACGGGAAGGACTTACGGCACAGAGGGCGCGGAGCGCTTTTTTGGGGTTTCAGTTGGCCTACTGGGCCGATTGGAAAAACCTCAAAACCTTCCCGACTTCCCGTCTTCCTGTGAATTCTCTCCTCCTCTCCTGTGAGCACTAGGTGCGGCGCTCGGAGGCGAAGGTTTCGTAGTCGAAGACGTCGGCTTTGGAGCCGATGATGAGCGGGGTGCGCTCGTGGAGCTCGTGGGGGTGGATGTCCAAGATGGGCTTCTCGCCGTTGGTGGCGGCGCCGCCGGCTTGCTCGAACAAGAACGAGATGGGGTTGGCCTCGTACAAGAGGCGCAGCTTGCCCTTGGTGCTCTTGGTGTCGGCGGGGTAGGCGAAGATGCCGCCCTTCAACAAGGTGCGGTGCGCGTCGGCCACCAAAGAGCCCACGTAGCGGTGGCCGTAGGGGCGAGCGTCTTCTTTGTTTTCCTCGCGGATCCAGTCGTGCCAGCGGCGCACGCCCTTCGCCCAGCGGGCGTAGTTGCCGTCGTTGGTGGAGAAACAGTTGCCACGCTCGGGGCAGCGGATGTTCGGGTGCGAGAGGAAAAACTCACCCACGTTCGGATCGAGCGTGAACGCGTCCACACCGTGGCCGGTGCTCAGAACGAAGATGGTCGACGGGCCGTAGAGCGCATAGCCGGCGGCGACGATGCGGCGTCCCGGTTGGAGCGCGTCCTCGACCGCGGGAACGATCTCGCCGTGGCGCCGGCGCAAGATCGCGAAGATGGTCCCGATGGAGACGTTCGTGTCGATGTTGGTCGACCCATCCAATGGGTCGAACAGCACGACGTACTTGCCCGAGTTGGTCGCGAACCGCGCCTCGTCGAGTTCCTCGCTCGCCAGCAGACCGCAGTGGCCGCTGCGTTCCAGCACGTTGACCAAGACGTCGTTGGCGAACGCATCGAGCTTTTGCACCTGCTCGCCCTGCACGTTCGTGTCCCCGGTGTAGCCCAGGAGGCCAGCGAGCCCGGCCGCGCGCACGCGGGTGGTGATGATGCGTATCCCCAGCGAAATATGATTCAGCAGCGAGGTGAACTGCCCCGTCGCGCCCGGCGCGGCGTGCATGCCGGCCAGGACGTGCTCCCTCAATGTCGTACCGACGACGGAGGATGCACGAATCGGCAGACTGGTCGGACCAGGGGCTTCGCTGGCAAAGGAGGAGCGGTCTGTGTTGGTAGGGTCGGGCATGCGGACTCTTCTGCGTTAGGCCGAGTGCAGGTCTCGCCTTCGCCGGCGGGGTCGGATACCCTCCACCGCGAAAAATAAGACCCTCACACGGATCATACCAAGGAGCAGTGCGATGGCACTTACCGATCGCGTCAAACAGATTCTCTCGTGGTACGGCTCGGAGAGCCCCGGCGTCAAAACGAATCTCGTTCGTCTCATGAATACCGGCGCCCTCGCCGGTACGGGAAAGTTCGTTATTCTGCCGGTTGATCAGGGATTCGAGCACGGGCCTGCACGTTCGTTCGCGCCGAACCCGGAAGGCTATGATCCCGACTACCACTTCCAGCTCGCGATCGATTCGGGCTGCAATGCGTACGCGGCGCCTCTCGGCTTCCTCGAAGCCGGAGCGGACAAGTTCGCAGGGCAGATCCCGCTCATCCTGAAGCTGAATAACTCCGACACGCTGGCCAAGGTCGATCAGCCTTGCAGCGCCCTCACCGGCTCGGTGAAGGACGCCGTGCGTCTCGGCTGCGTGGCCATCGGCTACACGATTTACCCCGGCTCGGGTCAGCGCAACACGATGTACCAAGACCTGCGCGATCTGATCGCCGAGGCCAAGTCGTACGGCCTCCCGACGGTGCTTTGGGCTTACCCCCGCGGCGCCGGCCTCTCGAAGGAAGGCGAGCTCGCGGCCGACGTGGGCGCGTACGCGGCGCAGATCAGCGCGCAGCTCGGCGCGCACATCATCAAGATCAAGCCGCCGAAGGACTTCATCGAGCAGCCCGAGGCGAAGAAGGTCTTCGAGAAGTACAACATCCCGACCAAGACGCTGGCCGATCGCGTTCGTCATTGCGTGCAGAGTGCATTCAACGGCAAGCGCATCATCATCTTCTCGGGCGGCGAAGCCAAGGGCACGGAAGACGTGCTCGCCGAGGTGAAGGAGATCGCGGCGGGCGGCGGCTTCGGCTCCATCATGGGCCGCAACGCCTTCCAGCGTCCGCGCCCGGAGGCGCTCAAGCTCCTCTCCGACGTGATCGCGATCTTCAAGAACGCGTGAGGTATCTCGGGGGTCTCCTTGTCGCTCTCGTGGGATGCGGCGGTGCTTCGGCACCCGCCGCTCCGGCGAGTGAGCCGGTGGCGAATGCGCCGGTCTCGCACGAAGCGCGCAACACCGGTCATGCTGGCGTTGCGGGCGACGAGAACGGCAAGCGAGACCCCGCGCAGTCGTATCCTCGTCCACGGATCAAGATTCGTTATGAGATTGGGGGACGAGCTTTCCCGCTGCCGCTCGTGCGCGGGGCCATCGGCGGCGAGCCGACGTGGATGCTCGTCGACACGGGGGCCAACAGCCACGTGATCGCGGGCTGGCTGGCGCGCAAGGCGAAGCTCGACACGAAGAATTTCGGCGACCAGGGAACGGACCATGCGGGCCACGCCATCGTGACGTCGCGCGTGGATCGATCGCAGATCACCGTCGACGGTTGGGGAGCGCTCCCGGATGCGCCCACGTTGGTGACGGAGATCCCCGAGGCCGTCGCACGCATTGGCATCGGCGCATTTCTGTCGCCGCAGCAGCTGGCCACCTCGGGCCGTGGAACGGCTCTGGTGCTCGACCTGGCCCGCGGCGAGATGTACGCGACGGATTCCGCGCAGGCCCCAGCAGAGCTGGAAGGAAAGGGCGCCGATCCGTTCACGGTCGCCGCGCGCATTTGCGAGGATCGGGCGAGTCCCATCCGCGGGCTGGCCTTCGTGGTGCCCGCGAAGATCGAAGGGGCGGACGTTTCGCTGTTGCTCGATACGGGCGCGCACCGTTCGGACCTTCTCGCGGGCACGCCGGCCGCACGACGGCTCATGCCGCGCAGCATTCCAAATCGGGAACAAGTGTACGCCGCCAGCGGCAAGCTCTCGACGCGCACCGTTCGCGGGGCCAAAGTGCACGTTGGCGCGCACACCTCGGTGACGGACGTGGACATCATTCCCGGCGAGTCCGATCCGAGCTGTCCGCGCGACGGGGTCCTTGCCATGGATATCTTGAAATCGTGCATCGTGATTTTCGACCGCAGCACCGTGCTGGGTCGCTGCTTGCCATGAAGGTGCGCTTCGCGGCGTTGGCCGTGGTCCTCGTGACCACGGGGGTCTCGGCTGCACCCGTGCTGCAGCGCAAGGCCGTCGTTCGCTACGACGTGGCAGGGCTCGCGCCGCTGCCGTTCGTGCGCGGCGCGGTGGGGCGCGAGACCACGTGGATGCTGCTCGACACGGGTGCCTCGACGCACGTGGCCACGGCGGCGGTCACACGGCGCGGTGGGGTCAAGACGGTCGCCGGCGGCGACAACATCGAGGACCACTCCAGCGCAACGTTGGCCTCGACCCGCGCGGAAGCGGCCCAGGTGTCGCTCGAGGGCTGGGGCAAGCTGCCGCAAGGCCAGCTCCTGGTCATCGAGCAGAACGAGGCGAGCCTCGCCAGCAAGGCCAACGTGGGCGTGTTCCTCTCGCCGCAGCGCCTCGAAGAAGGGCGCATCGTCGTTCTGGATCTGCGCATCGCGGAGCTGCGCACGGCCGCCGACGAGCTCGAGGTGATGCGCACCTTGGCAACCCGCGCGCGCGATCCACTGCTGCGCGGTGTGCGCGTATGCAGCGGCGTCTTCGTGGCCCAGGCGCGCGTCGAAGGGCAAACGGCGGATCTGCTGATCGACACGGGGGCGACACGCTCCACGATTTACGAGACGACGGAGGCCGGCAGGCTCCTCGGCCCGCGCACGACGAAGAGCAATCTGCAGAGCGAAACGCCGTCGGGCAAACTGCAGTCGCGCACGTACCACGGCGCGCAGATCGAAGCGGGCGACTTCCAAGTGAAGACCGACGTCGAAGTCTTTTCGGGCGGGCCGCCCGCGGACTGCAAGACGGACGGCGTTCTGGGCTTCCCTGCCCTGCGCAGCTGCGTTCTCGTGTTCGGCCCACGCCGAGGTCAACTCCGCGCACGATGCTGATCGCGGGTCGCTTCGTCCTGGAAGCAGAAGCCGGACGCGGCGGGATGGGCATCGTTCATCGCGCCCTCGATCGCACGACGGGATGTGCCGTGGCGCTCAAGGTGCTGCGCAAGGCCGACGCGGCGGCCCTGCGCCGCTTCGCGCGGGAGGCCGAGGTCCTGGGCAAGCTGCAGCACCCGGACATCGTGCGCTGCATCGCGCACGGTGAAGGCGAGGACGGTGAGCCGTACCTGGCCCTCGAGTGGATCGACGGTGAAAGCTTGCAGGCGCACCTCGTGCGCGCCGTGGAAGCCGGCGAGCGCCTGCCCATCGCCGACGTGCTGGAGCTCGGACAACGCCTCGCGGGCGCGCTCGAAGCGGCGCACGCGGTGGGCATCGTTCACCGCGACGTGAAGCCCAGCAATATTTTGCTCGCGGGCGGGAGTCTGCGCCAGCCGAAGCTCGTCGACTTCGGCATCGTGCGTACGGGGTCGGCCGAGCATGCGACGACCACGGGCACGGTGCTCGGCACCGTGGGCTTCATGGCCCCGGAGCAGGCGCGCGGCGACGAGAACCTCGACGGACGCGCCGATCTGTTCTCGCTCGGGTGCGTGCTCTTTCGTTGCCTCACGAACCGCGATGCCTTCGCCGGGCCGGATCCGGTGGCCGTCATTTCGCGGCTGCTGATGCACAAGCCGCCGAGCGTGAGCGAGCTTCGCCCCGACGTCCCGCACGAGCTCGACCTGCTCGTCGCGCGGCTGCTCGCCAAAGAGCGCGAACGCCGGCCGGCCAGTGCGGCGGAGGTGAAACGGGCGCTGGCGCGCATCGATGCGGCACAGCTCGGGGAGACGCAGGGCTCGCGGATCGCTGCGGCGCCGTCGACCAAGGGGCGGCGCCCGCTCTGGCTCGCGGCCATTGCGGTGGCCGTGGGGATCCTGGGCGTCGCGCTCGGACTGCGTGCCTGGCGACTGCCGCCGGCTCCGCAGCCGGTCGCGCCGCCGGTGCCAACGCTCCTCACGGACCATGCGACGTCTCCATCGTGCTCGCCACCGGCAGCCGAGGCGTACGCGAGCGCCCTACGCTCGATGCACGAAGGGCGCTGGGACGAGTCCGGGCGACTACTCGACCAAGCTTGGGAGGCCGACAACGCGTGCCCTCAAGTCGCGCTTCGACGCTTTCTCGCGGTGTATAACGTGATGCCGCTGCACGTCCAGCGCGAGCGTCTGCACGACGCCATGCGCTTCCGTGACGCCTTGAGCGCGCGCGATCGCCTCGTCCTGGATGCCCTGGGCAAGTCCGTCACCCAAGGGCGCTCCGATGACAGCGTCACGCACCTTCTGGACGAGCTCGTCCGCCAGTATCCCAACGACACCGAAGTTCTAATGCTCGGGGCCACCCACGGAAAACTGGAGGTGGCCCGCGGCCCGGAGGACCTCGAGGCCGCGGTGGAAGGCTTCCGGAACGCCGCCAAAATCGACCCAAAGTATTCCGACGCGTGGCAGATGATGGGCGAAGCCCTCGCGCAGCTTGGGCGCGAGGACGAGAGCGATGAGGCGTTCGCCCAGTGCCTCCGGGTGTCGCCCGCGTCGGTCGACTGCATGGCCCTGCGCATCGAGGCGCTCCAGCGACGAGGAAAGTGCGAGGGCGCGGTCGAGCAAGCGCGCCAGAAGACGTCGTGGGAGCCGGCCGAATCGAGCCCTTACGCTCTTTTGGCCGATACGCTCGCAGGGGCCCATGCGGCGAGGGAAGCCATCGAGGAAGTGCTGGTCCTTCGTTGGAACCGACTGCCACCATCGTCGCGCGAAGAGACGCGCCTCCTCGAGACTGCCCACTTGGAGGCGTGGAATGGGCACTTCGACGTGGCGCTTCGCACGGCCGAGAAAGTCGCGCCCTATCTCGCCAACAGCACCGACCCAGAGAAGCATTGGGCCGACGCATTGCTGAGGGTCGAAGCGCTTCTCGAAACCGGCGACGTGGCACGCGCCACGAGGGAAGCCGTGGCGGTGCTTCGGCGCAAGGACGCCTGGGGCCCAAACCCGCTGCGCGGTCTCAAGATGGCATCGGCGGAGCCCTGGTTGCTGGCCGCCGCGCTTCGCGGAGGAAAACTCTCCCGGTCCGAGTGGCGCGACGCCACGAAGGCGTGGGATCGCGCGAACGAAGAGGTGCTCAGTCCCTTCGATCGCTGGGCGTTCACGTGGGGTGCTGCGGTGGGGCCATCGCTCGACGCGGCCGAGGCCATGGCCGCCGCCCCCACCGAGCGCCCCGGAGACGTCATGCGAGATTTCCGTTTGACGTGGCGCGAAGGCATCGTCGATGGCTACGCGGGCCGAATCACGATGGAGGCCAACGACGTGGCGCGTGCGATGCCCCTCTTGGAGAGAGCCGCTCGCGGCTGTCACGGCATGAGGTATCCATTCTTCGAGGTGCGCGTTCATCTCTGGTTGGGCATGGCCAGAGAGAAGCGCGGCGACACCGCCGGCGCGTGCAGTGCTTACCGCGGGGTGCTCGATCGATGGGGCAAGGCCACGCCACGCTCGGTCACCGCCATCGAAGCGGAAAAACGCCGCCGCGCACTCGCGTGCAAGTGACCCCGTTGGATCAATCGCGCCACGCGCGTGCTCTTGTCGTCGTGCATGGCGCATGGCAACGTCGAGGGTGAATCATTTCAGAAAGGCGGCAACCCGGTGAGCGAGGGACGCGAGTCAACGGAACGGATATCGGTCGACGACTTCTCGCTGACCATCGAACGCAAGGAGGAAGGTTCGATCATCCGCCTGAGCGACGCCACCGGACGCGAGCCGCTGCGCATCGCCCTCGGGCCCGATGGGCCGGTGCTTTTTCTGGGTAGCGGGTTGTCGATTGCCGTCGCGGGGGATCTCTCGTTCGCGGCAAATCGCATTGCCATGCACGCAAAGGATGGTGTCGCGATCAGCACGGGCGGCGATGCGACGATTCGGTGCGAAGGCGATCTCGTGACGGACGCGCGGGAGCAACGGATCCACGCGCGTCTGGGCGAAGTGCGCGTGGAGGCCAACGACGATGTTCGGTTGTTGGGTGAACGCATCAAGTTGAACTGCTAAGCGATGCAACTCGAGAATCAGACGCCTGTATCCGCCATGCTTTGGCGAACCGCCTTCGGCGAAGACGACATGGCCGCCGCCGTGGTCGCGCGCATCACGTACCGCATCGTCGAGGGCCGTTTGGTGATGGACCACGAACAACCGTGGATCATCGCACAGGGAGGTCCTTGGGAAAGCCCCGCCGGGATGACGCTGCCTCCGGACGACTGCTTTCGCCGCGGGGGAATCGACCTTCTGGTCCTGGGCTCTGCGCGCGCGCAGTACGATCAGCCGGCACAAAAGGTGGAAGTGCGCGCGTGGCTGGGTGACTTCGTCGGCGGGGTCGACGTCTTCGGCGAGCGCGCGTGGGTGAAGAGCCTCGGCGGGGGCTTGGTTCCAACCAACCCGGTACCTTTCGTTCAAATGCCGCTTACCATCGGAGGGGCGTACGGCGGCAAGCAGGTCTGGGACCAATTGGAGATGGGATTCCCCATGAACCCCGACGGCAAGGGCTGGTATTTCGACGAACGAAATGCGCTACATCAACCTTTGCCGAACATCGAGAATCCGCGCCAGCTGATTCGGCGTTTCGAAGATCAGCCGGATCCGGTGGGGGTAGGTTTCGCTCCCATGGGATTCGGACCGACCCTTCGACGTGCCGTGGAGCTCGATGCACACGGGATGCTGCAGAAGCTTCACGGCACGTTCTTCAACCAGGCATTTCCCGAGTTGATCGCACCGTTGGGCGCCTCCGAAGGGATGGTGTGCGGTGTGACCGGGGTTCATCCGCAAGGGGCGATTCAATTCCATCTTCCTTCGTGCCCGCTCGTGACGGATATCCAAATTGGCCCGACCCGCGTCGAGCGGCCGTTGGCCGTCGATCAAATTGGCATCGAGCCGGAATTGGGGCGCGTGTTCATCACGTACCGTTATCCATTTCGCTACACCGTCACTCGGATGCAGCGCCGCACTTGCGTGCTGCGCTGGGCAAGGGGTGCGTCTTGAAGAGCAACGTCTTGCGCCGATGGCATTTCATGATCGGGTGCGATTGGCATATTGCCTATCCGCCCCCCGCGGCCACTCCCGTTGGCAGGATGCCGTACTTCGTGGTCAACATCATGACCAACGTCTTGCACATCGAATTCACCGTACTCTACGCGAAGACGGTGGAGGCGGACACGCTGCAGAACAACATGTGCCGAACGACCGACATCGGCATGTTGACGCCCCACATCGGGCCGCCGAGCGTCCTTTTGCCGATCGAGCTATTTCTTTCGGCGTCCAAATCGCACTTTGGCCCAATGTCGGTCCAATGCACCGATCAACATGGCGGCGATCAGTGCCTCGCCTCGGCCTTGCTATGCGTCGTCAATCCCAATTTGAATTGTGGCACGCCCATCCCAACGCCCTTGGGCTTCGTCATCGCATTCAACACGACCCAGTGCGAGCTCAGTTTGGCCGATATTCTGACGGGCCTTTTCAGCATGGCCATGGACTTCGTTCTCCAGTGGCTGATGGGTAAGCTGCCCGTGGGAAAGGCATTCGACTGGCTCGGAAAGAAGGTCGCGCCGCGCCTTGGAATCAAGCTTTTGAATCGCGCGGCAGCACGCGCCGCTGGACGGGAAGCGTGGAAGGCTGCCGGAAAGCAGGGGCCGCTGAAGCCCTTCGCCGACGCGGCGATGAAGAACGCAAAGGACCGGCTCTCGCGCTTCCTCCTGCGCTTCGAAAACATCGGGAGCAACATCGCGGGCTTTTTCATTGGTTCACCGCTCGGTACGGACTTCGGTGCGCCCGGCATCGGCGGAACGACGCCATTCGGCTTGGCGCAAAAAGGCTTGGGCGCCTTGGGCATCTCGGATCAAGGCGTCTACGACAAAATGACCGCTCCGCCGACGGCCCCGGCACCGCCGCCCGCATCACCGCCGCCGGCGACGACCACCCCCGCGTCGCCGGGCCCCGCGCCTACCCCGACACCAACGACGGGCCCCCAGGGTGCCGTGAACAACTATTTAACCGATCCCTCGGTCGAACACATCGGCGGCCCGTAAATCATGATGAATTCCGACCCGACTCCGAAGGTCTCGGCGTACCCCATATCCGCGCCGGATCGCAACGGTACGCACGCACTCGGCGTAATCGCCAAACGCAGTTATGGCGTGACCTCGTCCGGGCAATGCACCCTGGCCTCCGAACAGCCGTTTCTCAACTTCGCCCCCGTCGATGATCCGGATCATCCCGATCTCATCGAAGAAGACACCGATCTGTGGCCGGACAAGCTGTTGACCGACGTCGTCGTGCGCGGGCACGCCTGGAATCATCCGCGGACGCCCAGCTTTTTCGCCGACGTTTACCTCAATCGGCAGTTGATGAAGCGCGTGATGGTTTCGGGCGAGCGTCGCTGCTTCGTCAATGCCGTTGGCCAACTTGCCTTTACGCCACCGAGCCTCGTCGAGCGTGTGAAACTCAGTTACGCGTTCGCGTACGGTGGGGAAGATCTCGCAGCCGAGGAGCGCGTCGGCTTTCCCGAGCAGCCGCTCATCGAGCTCCTGCCCGAGGATCAGCGGACCGCGGCTACGGTAGCCGCCAGCCCATACCGCTACGCGCGCAACCACGCGGGCCGCGGGTTCGTCATCGACGCGACCCCGGAATCGCTCGAAACGCTGGCCCTTCCGCAACTCGAGGATCCCGCCGATCTGCTCACGCCCGAACGCCTCGTCGTGCATGACCCTTGGCATTGGCCGCTTCAGCCTTTGCCGGCTTCGCTCGACTTCTTGGGGCCTGGCATGTTTCCGCGCATCGGGTGGTTTGGGCACACGCCGGATTGGGATCCGCAAGACATCGGACACCTGAGCGCCTACTTTCCCGAGTTTCGGCTGGGGCATGCCACCACGAATATTTTCGATCTGAGCGATGAGGACTTTACGAAGCGCTTCGATCGGCTTGCCTTTCAAGGAGCTTCACTGGGAATGCGCGTAGGGCCGCTACAAGGCGGTGAGGGACTCACGCTCGTGAACCTGCATCCAAGCTTACCCAATTGGACGCTGCAGCTCCCCGCCGAGCGCCCCTACCTCGCCGTGGACGATCGAAAGGGTGGCCTCACCCCACTCAAGCCACGTCTTCACACCGTCGTGGTCGAGCCGGATCGTTGGAAGGTCACGGTCGTCTGGGCCGGCTTCGCACGCGCGCTGCGGCCCTACCTGCCCCAGGAGCTGGCGCGGATGCCGTTCCAGGCGCAATGGTGAGTCGTGCTCCTTCTCCGAGAACACACGCGTACCGTTTACGATCTGCCCGTGGGCTCCGCGGTGTTGTTCGCCGCGGCCATGGCAGCGACCGTTCATCTGTTCCCGTTGACGGTCAAACACGTTGCGTTCGTGGTGACGGATCTCGTTTTCCTGTTTGCCACGATCGTGCAGTTCCGCGTGACCTCGCGCGTGGGCGACGAGCTCGTGCACCTGTCGTGCCTCGGCCGCAAACGATGGCCCGCTCGAAAGCACGTTCTTCGAGGACGAAGGTCGTTCGCGGGCAGAATGGCAACGAAATACGACGAATTGGAGCTCTTCGCGCGCCAGCAGGACACTACGAGCGTCGCCACGGTGGCCAGCATCTACGCCACCTCCCGCAGTCGGGCGAAGCTCGAAGCCATCGCCCGGCTGCTCGATATGCCCGTCAGCTGGTAACCAGCGGTAGCCGCACGCGCTTGCGCGATTGGGACTCTTCCTCCATGCGCAGTGCCGACTCGGGCAGCACCACGGTGCCCAACGACTCGGGCAGCGGCAGGTCCTGGTTCTTCGCGTAAATCGGGTGGCGGCCCTTTTCGCGGTACCACTCGGCGACGGTGGCGTTGGCCTTCATCTTTTCGATGATGTTTCGCCAGCCTACGCCGGTGTTGTAGGCGCAAAAGCTGATTTCACCCATTTGGGTGCCGTACGGGATGATGCACATCTCGGTGCGGCGGAAGTCGTAGTTGAACAAATCTTGGAACCACATGCCGGCGACGAAGAGGGCGCGCCATTCGAATTCGTGCGCATCGCTTTCGAATTCGCCCACGCTCTTTCCGCGGTTGCCGGTTTGGCTCATGAATTGTTTGAGCAAATGGAAAAAGGTAAAGCCTTTGGGCGCCTTTTCCGGGTGGAAGTTCTTGAACAGCGCCATCCCCAGTTCGGCCAAGGTGAGCGTGCGGCCCTGGGCGGCGTCGGTCACGTCCTGGATGTCCGAGAGCAAGCCCTCGAGGTCCAAGAACTGCGTGAGCGGGACCATCTGCTTCGTCTTCTTGTGCACGAACAAGATGGTGCCGATGCCGCAGTTCGGGTGGCAGCCGCACTTCATCGAGCCGAACTCGGCCCCCTCGCCCAGAAGAAGATCCGTCAGATCGCTGAACGGGCCCAAGGCCGAGAGGGGGAACCAGTCGCGCAGAGGCTCCGTCGCACCGGTCTGCGCCTTCACGTCCCGCGCGAGGTGGCTCAAGGTGTAGCGCTGCGCGATGCGCACTTCGTCGGTGACGTCTTCGTCGCGGCCGGTGAAGCTCACGGGCTGGAAGCTGATGACCGTGACCTTGTCGGCGTTGGCGATGGCAAAATCGACGATGGGGCCCACTTGGTCGTTGTTCACGCCGTTCACCACGGTGACGACGAGCACGACGTCGATCCCCGCCGCATGCAGGTTCTCGATAGCCCGCAGCTTCACGTCGAACAAGTTGCCGACCTTGCGGTGCGAGTTCGCCTCGTTGGTGACGCCGTCGAACTGCAGGTACGCGATGCGCAGCCCTGCTTCCTTGGCCTGCCGCGCGAACTCCGGATCTTGCGCGAACTTGACGCCGTTGGTGGCCGCCTGCACGCAGAAGTAGCCGACGTCGCGCGCATAGCGAATGGCCTGGAGAAAATGCGGGCTCAAGGTGGGCTCGCCGCCGGAGAATTGCACGCTCATCTGGCGGCGCGGCTGGATGGTCAGCGAGTCGTCGAGGATCTTCTTCGTCTCCTCCCAGGACAGCTCGTGCACGTAGCCGACTTGGTTCGCATCCATGAAGCACGGGTCGCACATCATGTTGCAGCGGTTCGTCAGGTCCACTGTGAGGACGGAGCCGCGGCCGTACTTGACGCTGGAGCTGCCATGCTCCCGCAGCTTGCTCAGCGGGGCGAGGTAGTCGCGACCGGGATAGAGCTTCTCGATGCGCCGGAGGAACGCGGAGTCGACCGCCATGACGTCCTCGAAGCGGCCGTGCTCGGGGCACTCTTTGACCATGAGGACCTGGCCATCGCGCTCGATGATTTGCGCCTTGATCTCCCCCGGCTTGCCATCGATGAGGGTCCGCAGATCGCGCTGGCCGGAGAGGATCTCGGTGCGCACGGCCTTGACGCACTTCGGGCAGAGCGAGTCGGTCTCGCGCGGGAAACCGAGCTGGGGAAACGTACGCTCACGCCGCTTGAGCAGCGGGGCGGGGGCCCACTTGGGGTGCTTGCCCGGGCGCTCGATCGCACGATTGAGCTTCTGCACCAAGGGCCAGGCCGAACGCGCGGCGCGCGAGAGACCGCTCTCGGCGACACGAATCATGGGTTCCGTCGCGATCCCGACGTTGGCGCTCGCCCTCCTGATCCTCCCCCAAAGGGGAAGGTGGACCGAAAACGACCGTGCGTATTTCATGCCGATGGGGTGTGAGGGTAGTACACCTTTCGTAAAGCGGGGAGATCACGATGAAGTCGTTCACCGAGTACATGACGATGCACACACGCAACCGGCGTGAGCTCGTGCATCTAACGCCTACGTTGAAGACGATCCTCGAGCGGTCCGACATCACCGAGGGGTTCATGCTCGTCAGCGCCATGCACATCACGGCGGGTGTGTTCGTGAACGACAACGAGCCCGGTTTGCACCGGGATATCTGGAAATGGCTGCAAGATCTCGCCCCCGCCGGCCCGGATTACGAGCACCATCGCACGGGCGAGGACAATGGCGATGCGCACCTGAAGTCGCTCCTCATCCACCACGAGGTGACGGTGCCCATCACCAAGGGCAAGCTGGATCTGGGGCCATGGCAGGAGGTCTTCTACGCGGAGTTCGACGGCCAGCGGGACAAGCGGGTCATCGTGAAGGTGCTGGGCTTTTGAGGCTTTCGCGGCAGGCGGCGCTTCTTCTCACGGCCGCATGGGCGGCAGGGTGCGCATCCAAGGCCGCCCCACCCCGCAGCCCGACCGAGGCGGGCACGGAGAATGCGGCCCGGTTTGCGCGGGACGAAGACGCGCTGCTCGGCGATCTCGCGGCCGTGGATGCACGGCTGGCTCGGCGCACCGGGGTGGTCGCCAAGGAGTCGGACGTCCGGAAGAACGTGATGGGCGCCATCCTGGCCGAGGATTCTACGCTCGAGGTGGGCGACGAAGGCGCGCTGGACCTTTTTTCCTTCGAAGCGCGGGCGCGTGGCCTGGAGGCCGCCTCCCAGCGGGCGCGCGGCTGGACGTACCCGCTGGCCAAGGATGTCGAGCTGGAACGGCGTCTCTTGGTGCGCCTCATCGATGAGGAAAAGGCGCGCGTGGCCGAGGAAAAGGCGCTCCCGCGCTCGGCGAGCGAGCTCGTTCGCGGGGTGGTGGCGTGCTGGGTCCCGCCCTCGAGCCAAGAGGCCGGCAAGGAACGCGACAAATGGCTCGCGCGGCGGCTGACCGACGTGCTGGCGAGCCTGCGAGATGGCGCGCTGACCAAGTTCGAGGCGAACGAGCTCGACGACTCGCTGGACGCGCTGGAGCGGCTCACCGCGGGGTACGGGGAGAGCTCGGTGGCCATGGCTCGGCTCCGCGTGGCGCTCGACCAGGTGAAGCCGGCAAGCGACCCCACGCACGACGGCGAATCGGTGCGGCGCGGGGTGCGGACGCATTTGGGGCTCGCCACCGACGCGGCCATGTTCGCGCGCATGGAGCGCGCGGAGAAGGAGCTGCGCAAAGCGATTTCGGCGAGCAACGCCGGGCGCTCGGAGGCGGAGATGCGCACCATCGAATCCGATGCGCTCGCACGGGTGCTCGTGGAAGACCGTTGCCACGGCAATGGGTCGCGCCTTCGCTCGCGCACGCCGCCGCCGGAGCGTGCGTACGTGTGCGGTTCGCTTCGCCGCATGGCCGATGCCACGTCGCCGCACGCGCGCACGGCGGCGCTCATGGCGCTGCACACGGAGCTGGTGGTCGCGTTGTGGACGTCGCCGATTCACTTCGGGCAGGACGCCCCGTACCGCGCCGCGAACAAGCTGCGACCGCTCATGCCCATCCCGCCCGAGCGCGAGGTGCGCCTGCTGCGCGTGGCCGCCGTGCGGCCGGTGGCGGCGCTGGCCGTGGGGTGGGCTGCGGTACTTCTCACCGAGCCCGGACCGGATGCCGACGCGGCGACGAACCGCGCGCGACGCTGGCTGTCCTTCGGCGACGCGCCATTCGATATCGTCGAAGGGGCCGGCCTTTGGACGGAAACGGAATCTTCCAACGCGAAACACAAATAGGCACAACCGCTACAAGTGCGCCGCGAAATGGCGCATATTTAGGTAGTACACGTGCCAGCAGCACCCGCCGCCGTAACCTTTCTCTACGAGCTCGCCGGAACGACGTGCGTCATCGTCCATGGCGAGCCGACGCCGAGTGACGACGAGTGGGAGGTGTTCCTCGGCGTCTTCGGCAAGCACGCCGCCGCCGGCACCATGACGAAGGTGCTCGTCTTCAAGGAAGGCAGCGGCCCCAACCCGCGCCAGCGCGCGCGCTTCCTGGAAGTCGCCAAGGAGTACTTCCGTCGCTCCGTTCCGACGGCGGTTCTCTGCCCGCCGGGACAACCGGAAGGCGTCTCCACCGCCGTTGGCTGGTTCCACCAACGCCACGCGACCTACGGCCCCACGGAGCTCACCCGCGCGCTCGACTTTCTCGAGCTCCGCGGCAAAGAGCGCGACGTGGTGGCGGATCGACTCGCCTCCCTTCGAGAGAGGCTCGCCAAGCTCCGCCGTCCGACGCCGCGCTAGGCTCTCGGACTCGGGTTACTGCATTCCGCCGTGCGGCATCCCGCCGTGCGGCATTCCGGGCGGCATCATCCCGGGCGGCATGGAGGGGGGTGCCTTCGGCGCGCCGGCATCGGCGGCTTGCTGGAACTTCGCTACGTCCGCGGTGACCCAGTCCGACACCGCGCTGGGAAGGATGTAAACCGTCGCGCTGCTGTCCTTCGTTGCATAGCGCTCGCTGCCCGACGAGGTCTTGCCGACCTTGAGCACGAACTTGCCGGCGTTGTCCTTGAGCCCGATGGTGACCGTGGCCTGCGGCTTGTCGAGACCCGTCACATCCACGCCCTTGCCATCGCCGAAGTCGTCGGCGTTGAGCGCTTTGAAGATGCGCAGCGCGTCCTTCACCTTCTCTTCGTCGAGCTTCGCGATGGCCTGGCCGTTCCACGTGCCCGCCCACTTGTCGCCCTTGGTGAAGGAGAACGTGCCGCCCGTCTTCTTCGGCGCGCCGGCATCACCCGCCGGTGCCGCGGCCGCGATCTCGTTCGACTTCTCGATGACCAGCGACGTCACCATCGCGTCGTCGAACTTGAGGATCTCGGTGTCGCGCCAGGCCTTGACCTCGCGGCCGTACAGGTAGCCGGAGTAGCCGTTCACCGCGTAGATGCCCGGGTTGCCATTGGCCATGGCCATCTGGCCGCGGCCGCCCGACTTGCCGAAGAAGTCGTCCGCCTTCTTCTCGCCACCTTTGTACGCGACGACGTGCACCGCGTGCTCGGTGTCGAGCTGGTACGACTTCTTGATGTCGTCGGACGGCTTGGGCTCGATCAGATCGCCCGTCTTCAACTCCTTCAAGTTGTCGATGAGCGATTTGACGTTCGACTGATTCGCCGGGAACGACACGGGCTTGGTCAGCTCCCACTTGTCGCCCTTCTTCTCCAGCACGACCTCGCCCTTGTCGGCGTTGGTGATGGAAATCTTGTCGAGCTCCTCGCCCTCCTTGAGATCCACCTTGAGGACGGCTTTCTCGGCGGTCGTCTCCTTGGAGGCGACGCCCATCGACTCGTCCTTCTTCGACTGCGCATACACCGCGTAAACCAACACGACGAGAATGGCCCCGCCGATTGCAATCTTCTGCGTTCCGCTCATGGTCTAACGACTCCTGAAGTCGATCGAACTTGCTTCAAGCAAGGGAAACGTTCTCACGCGACGCGATGCGCGACCGCCACCGAAGGACGCCGTACAGGGAGAACAGCAGCGGGATCCCGAGGATCAAGAGCCACTGCACCTTGTTTTGCGTCGACTTGCGGGAGGCCTTGATCTCGTCCTCGCGCTTCTTGAGGCTCTCGTCGGTCTCGTTCTCGAAGTCGATGTTCGGCTTCGAGACCTCGCCGTAGGCGAGCGGCGCCTCGTTCAGGATCTTCGCCGACACGGCGAGCAGGTCGCTGTCGCCACCGAGCCAGTCGAGCGTGTTCTTGAACGAGAGGATCGTGTTCGTCAGAGCCTGCTGCGCGTACGGCTGCGCGAGCTGCTGCAGCTGCTCGTCGCCGCCCATCTGCGGCATCATCATGCCCATCTGGCCCATGTCCGGGGCGTTGCCGGCGCGGGCGAACGGATTCGCGAGGAACTGCGACGCGGAGAGCACGAACACGCGGGCCGCCGACTTGCTCTTCTCCGGCGTCTCGATGCCCTGCTTGTCGCCGCCTTGGAACGCGCTCTTCAGCGTCCCGTCGACCGTGGCCGCAATCACGAACTGCGCCGGGGCGCTCTTCTTGCGCAGCGCGCTCCAGTTCTGGAACGGCTTCAGATCCGTCGTATCGCCACCCACCGCCGTGCTGTTCGGCGTGGAGCGCGCAACGGCCTTCATGGTGGCCTCGGGCTGAATGTCCGTGTGGAGAGCCAGCGGCGAGGCGAACGGGAAGACCAAGTCGTTCATGCGGAAGAACGGCGGGAACGACGAGTCGAGGAGCTGCTCCTCACCGGAGAAGCGCGAGTCGTCCTGCACCGAGATGAACGCGGGAAAGCGCGGACGCGCGATGCCGCCCTGCGTGAGCATCTGCACGCCGAAGGAGCGACCGAAATCGAGGACCGCTTCTTTCCTCAACTCGATGCCATAGCCCCCGAGCAGCTTTTCCAGGCCGTGCGCGCTGAGCGTCGCGTTCATCGCCGCATCGCTCGCCTTGACGTTGACCGCCGAGGCGAAGATGGCCAGCGACTTGCCCTTCATCACGAACTCGTCGATGCGGCGCAGCTCCTTGTCGGAGATGTCTTTGCCCGGCTGCGTGATGATGAGGCCTTCGAGCGCCTCGTCGATCGCGCTGTCGCCGTTTTTCAGGTCCACGTCCTGGAACGTGTAGAACGGGAAGTTCTTCGTGATGATGTCCTGCATCGTGGCCTTGCCAAGCTGCGCAGGCACCAGGTTCGGCTCGGAGAGCTTCATCTCGTCGTGGCCGGTGAGCACGCCGATCTTGCGCTTCACGTCGTCGGCCTTGTCACGGATCTCGCGGATCTTGTTGGTCAGCCAGAACTCGAGACCGCTGGTGTTGCCCGGATCGAGCGAACGGATCGAGTCCTTCTCCGAGCCGTACTTCAGCACGAGGCCCATGAAGCCCATGGTGACCGCGGCCTTCTCGGACTCCGTGGCGCTGGCCTCTCCGAAGGGCTGCTCGACGAGGCCGGCGTCCTTCGCCGTCTTCTTCGTCTCCTCGTCCTTCGCCTCGATGATGTTGTAGTTGAACTTACCGCCGCTCGCGTCCTTGTACTCCTGGAGGAGATCGCGGAGATCGCGCACGAAGGCGTCGAGCTTGGGCAGGCCCTTGGTGACGTAAGCGTCCACCTGCATGGACTGCTTCATGTCGTGGACGAGGGTGCCGCTTCCCTTGGAGAGCTTGAAGCGCTCCGATTTGGTGGTGTCGAAGCGCTTGTGAACTCCGAGCGCCGAGAGAGCATTGAGGGCAACGAGGATGCCCGCGATGACCAGGAGCAGAACGCCGCTTTCAGCGGCCGCGCGTGCTTTGCGTTCCATAATTCAGAATCGTTTCTTTTGGATCCGGTTGAACGTTCGGCTCAGGACCACTTGCGGCTTTCCAGAGAACGGAAAGCCGCCAAGAGGCAGATGACCCCAATGGACACGAAGTAGATGATGGCCCGCGTGTCGATCAGGCCTCGGGAGAACGGGGTGAACCGCGTCTGGAAGCTGATGAACGCGATCGCATCGCCCACGGCGCCGGGAAGCGTCTCCACCAGCATGCCGATGATGAGGAGGAGCAGCAGGGTGAACGCCGAGAGGAAGAAGGCGATGATCTGGCTCTCGGTCAGGCTCGAAAAGAGCATGCCCACGGCAACGCCCGCGCCCGAGAAGAGCAAGAGGCCGAAGTAGCCCGTCCACACCGGCCCCCAATCGAGCACGCCCAGGCGCCACGGCCAGGCGAACATGGCGATGGGGTAGATGAGCGTGATGAGGAGCAGCACGGCGCACATGAAGAGCGCCGCGAAGTACTTGCCGAGAATGACCTCGCTGTCGCGCACCGGCAGGGTGATGAGCAGCTCGAGGGTGCCCGAGCGCTTCTCGTCCGCGATGGAGCGCATCGTCACCAGCGGGATGACCAGCGCCGCGAGCATCCAGGGCAGAAACTCGAACATGCGCGTCATCGATGCGCGGTCGACCTGCCAGAAGCCGCCTTGCTGGATCAGGAAGAAGTAGATGCCCAGCGCCAGGGTGCTGCCGCCGATGACCACGTAGGCGATCAGCGAGTCGAAGTACGAACGCGCTTCGCGTTTCGCGATGGTGAGCGTGTTGCGCACGATGCTCAAGCCGGGGCCTTCGGCCGCGACCGCAGACGCCGCGTCGGTGTGAAGGGCCCCGCTGCGATGGTTCGCCTTGGGTGCCTCTTCTTCCTCCTCGTCGTCCTCGCGGGCGTCGTCCTCGTCGGCCGCGGCGGGCTTGGCCGCTTTGGTCTCGCTTTCGGAATCCGCCGTGGTGGGGGGCTTCACGTCCTTATCCTGCTCGTCTCGCTCGTTTTCCAAGGTGCTCATCGCTTGCCCGCCTTCTTCTTCGGCGCCTCTTCTTCTTCGTCCTCGCCCTCGTCTTCGTCCTCTTCTTCTTCCTCGTACTCCTCTTCCTCTTCTTCTTCTTCTTCTTCGTCTTTGGCGGAGAGGTTGCGGTTGCGGCGGGCGTCGCCCACCGTGAGGTTGCGGAAGACGTCTTCCAGGGTTTGCGTGTCGCGGTGCAGTTCGAGGATGACCCAGCCCTTGTCCACGATGAGGCGGAACAACTCGGGGCGCAGGTCGAGCTCTTGCTCGCTCGCCAGCTCGAACGAGTGCGCGCGTTCGTCGGTGGGCAGCTCGGTCACTGCGCCGACGCCGCGGATCTTCGCGAGCGCGGCCTCGACCTCGGCCTTCTTGGGCAGGGCGCCGGTGCCGCGGTACGGATCTTTGCCGGCCGATTCCTGCACCGACACGACGTAACGAACCTTGCCGCTCTTGGCGCGGATCTCGTCGAGCGGGCCGTCGGCCACGATGCGACCACGCGAGATGATGATGGCGCGGGCACACGCCGCCTCGACCTCGGACAGGTTGTGGGTCGAGAGAAGAACAGTGCGCTCTTCACCGATGCGCTTCAAATAATCGAGGAACTCGGCCTTCTCGTTGGGGTCGAGATCGCTCGTGGGCTCGTCCAAGATGAGGATCGGCGGGTCGTGGATGAGGGCCTGCGCGAGACCGACGCGCTGGCGATAGCCGTGCGACAGGTAGCGGATCTCTTTGCCGAGCACCTTTGCGAGGCCGCACACCTCGACGACCTTGCGCGCGCGGTCCTTGAAGCCGGACTTGTCGAGCTGGCGCAGGTCGGAGGCGAAGTGCAGGTACTCGAGAACGCTCATCTCGAGGTAGAGCGGAGCGCGCTGCGGGAGGTAACCCAGGCTGCGGCGAACCTCGAGCGGGTTCTCGAAGACGTCGAACCCGCGGATCCTCGCGCTTCCCTCGGTGGGCGAGATGAAGCAGGTGAGGATGCGCATCGTCGTGGACTTGCCGGCGCCGTTGGGGCCGAGAAATCCGACGACCTCCCCTTTCCGAACTTCGAAGTTGATCTTATCGACCGCACGGAACGCCCCGTAGCGTTTGCTCAGGTCGTTCGCGTAAATCATCACATCGGTTGCCATCTTTGTTCGCTCGTTCGCTTTTTGGCCGGTCGTAGTCACTAGGAGGCGACGATCATGGGAGTCTCTCGAAATCCCGCGAAGGTCGCGATTTCACGAGAAAAACCCATATGGCGCCCCCGCGCGGCGCATCCTACTGACCAGGGACGACCTGTCAACTGCTCGGCATCCTGTCATCGGAAGCGCTGCCCACATGGCGTGCGCCGCGTAAAACCAGCCAGAGCCAGCTTCATTCCCGGTCGGCGGATCAGAGATTGAACAGGAAGACGGGAAGACGGGAAGACCGGAGGTTTTTTGGGGAAATGTGTTCCGGCGGGCTCGCGGAAGACCTGGGGCCAGCTTTGCTCACCCCACTATTCTTCTGGTCTTCCCGTCTTCCCGTCTTCCTGTGAAATTCTCTCTATTTTCCGAAGCGGCGGACGCTGTTCGAGCGGTTGACGAGCTCGTTGTAGGATTTCACCAATTTGCCGGGTGAGCCTTCGACGGTCCATTCGGAGGAGCCGCCGAGGCGCATCCGCTCGCCCGTCGAGTAGGGCGTCTTGTCTCGGACGCGGCGCATCAATTCCTTGGCGGCGATGAGGAAGTCTTTGGCCTCGCCCACCAGCGAGTCGATCATGATGAACTTCGACGCCTCGTCTTTGTGCGCGGCGACATAGCCGGAGAACTCGTTCACGGCCTTCTCGTACTCGTCGATCTTGGTGGTGAGCTTGGGCAGATCGATGGCGTCGAGTTTGTGCGAGTCGCCCAGTTTGACGAGGTCCTCGGCGACCAGCATGGTCGTCGCGCGCCAGTAGGCGAGCTTCTTTCCTTCGCTCTTTTCGATCTTGGCGAGGGTGCGCTCTTTCACCTGCCGATTCAGCGTGTCGACCTGCGTGCGCATCGACTTGTCGGCTTGGTCGAACGCCTCGAACGAGGCCACGAGCTTCGGGTGAAGCTCTTTGCCTTTGGCCATCTTGTCGTCTTTGTAATTCTTCTGATCGTAGTAATCGCTCGCTTCTTTGATCACCGGGAATGCGGCGGTGACGGCTTGCGCGTAGGCGCTTCCGGCTTGCTCCAACTCGGGCAGCGACGGCTTCATGCCGTTAGCCTTCTGCACGCCCGCGGCACACTTCGCCGGATCGCTGATCGAGTAGAGGCCGTAGACGTTGCGCTCTTTGCCGGTGGGCCCCGTTTTCTCGTTGGCCCAGTCGAAGTAGCGGCGCTCCGAATCGTGGAAGCGGTCCGAGAGGCTGTTGATGCAGTCGATGTACGCGTTCAGCTTGTCGCCGACCGCTTCGTCTTCGTCCTGGGCCTCGTCCGCACCGTTGGCGGCCGAAGCCGTCGCCGCGTTGACCGAGTCGTCATCTTCGGCGGCCGCGTCCTTTTGGGCGGACTTCGCGGCCGCCTTGCCGAGGGCCCTCACGATGCGCCTGCAACCGGTCAGTCCCGGGAGTGCTATAAGGGATACGGCGAGGGTCCAAACGAGAAGGGGGTTACGCATGGATCCCCCATAGTCGTACGTTTACACCTCAAATGGCAAGATGGCTGACTCTTCAAGAACAGCCGCCACGGCCTTCAGGTCGATGTCCGGGCGCTCTTCGTTGTCGAGCGGACGCACGGGCTGGCCGAGGTTGACCCAACCGAGGAGCCGTTCGTTCGGCCCCAACGCCAGGAGGGAGCGAAGGTCGGCCCCGTCGTGGTACGGCGACGTCTTCCAGATGGCCCCGAGGCCCAGCGTGTGGGCGGTGAGAAGAATCGCGTAGCCGGTGCACGATGCGGCGGCGACCTGCTCCCACTCGGGGATGTTCGCCCCCGGGCGCGGCGACGCGATCAACGCGATGAGCGCGGGCGCCACGAAGGCCTTGTTCTTCACCTTGGCCAGCACGCCCGGCGCGAGGTCGGGGCGGCTCTCGGCGGCGGCCGCGGCCAGCGCATCGCCGAAGCGCTCACGCCCGTTGCCGCGCACCACCACGAAGCGGTACGGCCGAAGCTGGCCATGGTCCGGCACGCTCACCGCCGCCCGCAGCAAGGTCGTGAGCTCGTCAGGCGTTGGGCCTGGCTCCGTGAGCGCGGAAACGCTCCGACGGGTCAAAATGACATGGCTTACGAGCTTCTTCTGTTCTTGCGTGTGACGGAGGCCGGACATGTGCTGACTTAGAAAGTGGTGCACTGAACGTGAAGTTCAAGACTGAACATGCAGGTGGGTCGGCGGGTTCCTAGCGAAGCTCCACGACTTTGACGGTTCGCTTCACCGTATGTTCACCCGGCGAGAAGCCGTGCGACTCACCGCTCGTCCACAAGGCGGCGTTCACGCTTTCCAGGGAGCGGCGGGTGTCTTCGCGTCGAGCGGTCACCGCGTCGGGGTTCGTCGTCGTGTCCGTTGGCAAGGCAACGATTGCGCGGCGGGCGAGGGTGGCGGCGTCGCGGGCCACGGCGGTGAACCAGGTCGGACGCGCGCTGAAGCTCGCCATGAACCGCTGAATGTCCGGCTCGGCGGGGGCGCCGGCACCCGCACCGGCATCCAACCCCGTTAGGCGCACGGGCAACGATCCCGCCGCGGCGCTGAGCACCTTGGCCGAGGTGGCCCGTTCGTACGCTCCGATGGTCTCGAGGGTGAGCACCACCATCACGCCGCCACCGCCACGCAGCTCGCCCACCTCGCGCAGCACGTCGCGGGCGCAGGGCTCCGGCCCCGAGACGAGCCAACTGCGAATGCCGGCCTTTTCCCAGACCGACAACGGGAACCGATGCTCGCCGGTCCCCTGCCCTTCCAGATCGCACGGCGCCGGCTGGAAGAACATCAATTTGGGCCGCTCCGTGACGATGCGTGCCACGTCCGCCAAGCTCGTGGCGTCGGCGACCGTGGCCACCTTGGTCTCGCGACGCGAAACGAGAGCCTCGGTCAGCGCCTCGATCGACGACGTGTAAGGTTCGCCCGCCACGAAGCCGAATTTCATTGGCGTCGCATGGCGTGGGGCTGCGAGAACGACGACGGCCACGCCGCTCGTCTCCGCCCACCGCAACGCACGGTCGGCGGACTCCGGATCGAAGCCGGCGAGGATGACGCCTGCACCGTCGCTCGCCAGATCGTCGAGCACCGACTCGATGCGATCCGCACGGCCGCCGTCGTCACGCGTCACCAGGAGCGTCTTGTCGCCCGGATCCTTTGCAGCGCGGGGCAAGTTGAGCGCCCATGCAGCCCCGCGCGCGGCGTCGGCCGCAGCATCGCGCTGCGAGGACGAACCGGTCGGGAGCACAAGACCGATCGTTCGCCCCGCCACGGCCCGTGTGGTGCGGTGGCGAGTGGCCAGCTCGCTGACGAGCAGCCCCGCGTCGCTTCCCAACACGGGGGCACCCGCAGCAGGGTCTACGAGCCACTGCGCCAGCCGCGCATCGCCGGTGGCCACGGCATAGGCGGAGAGCTGCAGCGCAACGAAGCGTTGCATTTCGACGCTGTAGCCCGTGACCAGCGGGGCACCGCCCCGGGCGGAAGCCCGCATCGAGCGCAGCGACGCTTCGAGGACCTGCGGCGACATGTTGGCCAGCGCCTCGGGGATCTTGCGGCGCGCTTCCTCGCGCTCCTCGTCGTCGGCGTGGCGAAGCCACGAGTCCATGTACGCGATGGCCTCGTAGTCGTGGTGCGCGGCCACGGCATCCAGCGAGATCTCTTCTTGAAAGAGCTCCAAGGCGTGCCGGTCGACCATCTTGCCCGCGAGCGGCGCCAAGAGTTCCAGCGCCTCGTTGGGCCGTTGGGTCAGACGAAGCAGGCGCGCGCGCGCCACCATGGAGAAATCGCGCGTGGCGCCGGGCGGAATCGTTTCCAGGTAGTCGAGTTGCGCCTTCGCCTCCGTGAGATCGCCGTCGCTCAGCAGGAGGAAGGTCAGGTAGGTCCGCGCGAGGGCTGCGGCGCCATCATTCGGAAACCTCGACAGAAATTGGCGGATGCGCGTGCGCAACGCGTCGCGATCGCGCCCCTCGAGATCGCCCCACATGCGCCGAATCTCGGCCATTTCGGCTGACGCCGCCGGAGTGCTCGACAACGTGGCCGCTGGGCGGCGCCGCTTCCCAGCCCCGCCACATGCCGCGGCCAGAGCGAGCGCGAGGGCGATCACCGAGAAAGCACGGAAGCGCGAACGAGGTGCCACGATTGCTATCCATTTACTCGAAATTGGCTCTATGTAAGGCACACTTCACATGGCAAGTAAGAGCATCCTCAAGAGCGAGTCGAACAAGGTGCGGCGGGTGATCGTCGTCGGGGGCGGACTGGCAGGGCTCACCACGGTCATCAAGTTGTGCGAAGCGGGCGTTCCCGTCGATCTGTTCTCGCTGGTGCCGGTCAAACGATCGCACTCGGTGTGCGCGCAAGGCGGCATCAACGCCAGCGTGAACACCAAGGGCGAGGGCGACTCGCCCCAAGTGCACCTCGAGGAGACGGTCTACGGCGGCGACTTCCTCGCGAACCAGCCCCCCGTCAAAGGCATGGCGGAAGCGGCCCCCGGCATCGTCTTCATGCTCGATCGCATGGGCGTGCCCTTCAACCGCACCCCCGAAGGCCTGCTCGACTTCCGCCGCTTCGGCGGGACGCTCTTTCACCGCACCGCCTTCGCCGGCGCCACCACCGGCCAGCAGCTGCTCTACGCACTCGACGAGCAAGTGCGCCGCTACGAGACCATCGACGTCGAGGACGAACGCGGCGTGGTCGTGCGCGGCGAGAAGATGGTGCGAAAGTTCGAGTGGTACGACTTCCTCTCGGTGGTGCTCGACGACGCAGGCATCGCCCGCGGCATCGTCGCCCAAGACGTCAAGACGATGGAAATCGAGGCTTTCCCCGGCGATGCGGTGTGCCTCGCCACCGGCGGACCCGGCATCGTGTTCGGGCGCTCCACCAACAGCGTCATCAACACCGGCACGGCGGCGAGCTCGGTGTACCAGCAGGGCGCGTGCTACGCGAACGGCGAGTGCATCCAGGTGCACCCCACGGCCATCCCGGGCGCGGACAAGCTCCGCCTCATCTCGGAGAGCGCCCGCGGTGAGGGCGGACGCGTCTGGGTCCCGCGCGACCCGAACGAGACGCGACGCGGCCGCGACGTGCCGGAGAAAGATCGCGAGTACTTCCTCGAGGAGAAGTACCCCGGTTACGGCAACCTGGTCCCGCGCGACATCGCCAGCCGCGAGCTCTTTTTGAAGTGCTTCCACGAGAAGCGCGGCATCTTCAACCAGGGGAGCAAGAAGAACGAGAACGAGGTCTACCTCGACCTGACGCACCTCCCGCGCGAGACCCTGGAGAAGAAGCTCTCGGGCATCCTGGAGATCTACGAGAAGTTCGTGGGCGAGGACCCGTACACGAACCCGATGCGCGTCTTCCCCGCCGTGCACTATTCGATGGGCGGCCTGTGGGTCGACTTCGAGCGCTCGGCCAGCGGCTCGTTGGTCCTGGGCTCGCCGCGCAACCAGGCGACGAACATCGAGGGCCTCTACGCCGCCGGCGAGGTGGACTACCAGTACCACGGCGCCAACCGCCTCGGGGCGAACTCGCTTTTGAGCTGCATCTACGGCGGCATGGTCGCCGGCCCGGCCATCGCGACGTACCGGAAGAACCTGGCGAAGAGCTCCTTCGACTTGGGGGACAACATCTTCAAGCAGGCGCGCAAGCGCGAAGAACAGAACTACGAGCGCATCCTCAAGATGGACGGGAAAGAGAACCCGTACCGCCTGCACGAGGAGCTCGGCGAGATGATGTTGCGCGACGTGACCATCGAGCGCCACAACGCCACCTTGGACAAGGTCATCGGGAAAATCGACGAGCTCGAGGATCGCGCACGCAAGTGCGGCGTGACCGACAAGGCACCCCACGCCAACCAAGGCGCGCCGTTCATCCGGCACCTGTTCAACATGATCGTGATCGCGCGTGTGATCGCGGTGGGCGCGCGCCGGCGCGACGAGTCGCGCGGTGCGCACTTCAAGCCGGAGTTCCGCGACCGCAACGATGCCGATTGGCTGAAGACCACGTTGGCGCTGCACAAGCCCGGCGTGGGCGGAGGCAACCACGGCATCGAGTACGTGTCGTCGCTCGATTATTCGATCAACGGCAAGCCGATGCACGCGACGAATCAAGTGGATACGAGTTTGGTGAAGCCGCGCGCGCGCAAGTACGAAACGGCGGGTGCGGCAGCGGCCACGGCGACCGCGCAAGCGGCGACCAAGACCGAAAAGAAGGCAGAGGAGGCCACGCAGTGAGTCAGAAGTCGGTAAGGACGTTCAAGCTGCGGATTTTGCGACAAGACGGCCCCACGCGCCGGGATACGCGGCGTTGGGAGGAATTCGAGATCAGCTGGAAGCCGCAGATGAACATCATCAGCGCGCTGATGGAGATCCGGAAACACCCCGTCACCACCGATGGCAAGGAGACGACCCCGGTGGTCTGGGAGTCCGTGTGCCTCGAAGAGGTGTGCGGCTCCTGCACCATGATCATCAACGGGCGCGTGCGCCAATCGTGCACGGCATTGATCGACACGCTGCTGCAGGCCGGCGAGACGATCACCCTGGAGCCGATGACCAAGTTCCCGCTGGTGCGCGATCTCTTGGTCGACCGCTCGCGCATGTTCAACGACTTGAAGCGCGTGAAGGCATGGGTGCTCCTCGACGGCACGCACGAGCTCGGACCTGGGCCCCGGCAGTCGCAGGAGACACAGGAAGAGGCCTACCCGCTGTCGCGCTGCATGACGTGCGGCTGCTGCTTGGAGGCGTGCCCGCAGGTGAACGACTCGTCGGACTTCATCGGTCCGGCCGCGATCAACCAGGTGCGCTTGTTCAACCTGCACCCGAGCGGAAAGATGCACGCGGCCGAGCGCATCGAGGCCCTCATGGGCCCCGACGGCGTGGCCGGTTGCGGCAAGGCGCAAAATTGCGTCGAGGTTTGCCCGAAGGAGATCCCGCTGGTCGACTCCATCGCGGTGGTTTCGCGGCAGGCCACGAAGCACATGTTGTTTCGCTGGCTGCTGAAGTAACGCGAACGCGCGATCCAGGATGATCGCGCGCAGCATCCCATGAGGATCGGGGCACGCCCCCCGCGCGAGGCTCGTTTCCGCAGGGAAGGAGCCTCGCAGCGTTTTGGAGGCGTGGCGCACGCCGTGCAATGCGGCAGGCTCATGATAGCATCGCCGCGTGCGCCTCCTGGGGGTCGTCCTCGCCATCACTCTCGTTCTGACGCCAACGACGGGGTTCGCCGAAGCCCCTCGCGAGCCCGATGCCGCGCCGCCGCCGCTCCCCCATCACAAGGGCGTGGTGCTCGATGCGTCGCTGGGCGCGCACGGGTTCACGGGCGAATTCGGAGGCGTGGCGCCACCGGGGTTCTGGCTGCATGCGCAACTGGGTTACGAGTTTTCGCGCGCCCTCATGCTCTTCGGCGAGGGGGATCTCTACTTCACGAGCACATCGCGCAACCAGGACGAGACCAAGGCGCGCGCGTTTCCTATCTTCGGCTTCGGGCTTGGCCCGCGTTTCACAGCACACGTGACGGATCGCGTGGGGCTTTACCTGCAGGGCAGTGCAGGTTTGAGCAAAGCCGATATCGCGACCAATGCCCTGAAGATCCTAGGCTTCGGCGACGCCGAAAAACTGGGTCTCTATTTCGGTGGACGCGTGGGCATCGAGTACTACCAAATCGATCGGCATCTCGCGTTCGGCCTTAGTTTTGGGCTTCGCGATGCGACGAACTTCAAAAAAGCCTTGGGCAGCGATCTTCCGCTTCTTTGGGATGCGGGTGTGGCGCTGCGTTACACCTTTTAGACTTCGAGGACTTGCAGCATGAGCGTTGGAAAAGTGGCCTGCGGCGCATTCGCAGGTGTGGTTGTCACCATGTTGGGCGTCGCGTGCGGAAGTGAATCGAGCGACTCGGGGAAGGATGCACTCGATTCCGGCCCGCAGAACGGGTTCGACGCGAGCGGGCTATCTCCAATCGACGATGCGCAGTCGAACGTCGACGCGCAGTCGAATGTCGATGCAACGACGCCCATGGATGCCGGCGGCGATGGCCCCATCGTCCTCGAAGGCGGCCCCCCGGTGCCGGTCGACTCCGGCGTCATCCATGCATGCGCAAGCTTCGAAACGAGCCACGGCCTCGTCAACGTCGTCGTGTTGTTCGATTCCTCGAGTAGCCTCGTCCGCGGTCCGGACGCCGAGAACAACGCGTCCACGCGCTGGGTGCCACTCACCGAGGCCATGAAGGCGTTCTTCAGCGACCCGGCGGCGGCGGGGATGAAAGCTTCGCTGCACTACTTTCCGATTCTCACCTCCGGCGGGCAGCCGGTTTGCCAGTCCAACGCCTATGCCAGTCCCAAGGTCGCGCTCACGGCGCTCCCAAATTCGTCGTTCCGGACGTCGATCGACGAGGCGAATCCCAATGGTGGAAGCCCGATGCGACCGGCCATGGAAGGCGCCGTGTCGTACGCCAAGACCCTTGCGAACCAGCGCCCGTCGGAGAAAGTCGTCCTCGTCGTCGCCACCGATGGCGCGCCGAGCCAGTGTGAGAGCACGAACGAGAATGTTCGGCAGTTCGCGGCGACGACGTACCAAGGCGCGCCTTCCATCCCAACGTTGATCACCGCCGTGGGGCCGGAAGTCGCGAGTCTCGACCAACTGGCGAATGCGGGTGGAACCCAACGTGCCATCGTCGTGTCCCCGTCCGATCCCGTGAAGGCCTCGAAAGAGCTGTTGGCCAAGTTGCAGACGTTTCGACCGGTTCCCAGCTGCTCCCTGTCGATTCCGGCGCCGTCCGCGGGCACGAGCTGGGACTATGGTAGCGCAAGGGTCACGTACCGCTCCGGATCGAACGTTCAAACCGCTCTCCCCTACGACGAGACGTGTGCGAACGGCACCGGGTGGCACTACGACGACCGCAGCGATCCCAAGAAGGTCGAGCTTTGTCCGACGTCGTGCAAAACGTTCCAAGACGACCCGCAGTCGCGCCTCAACCTGGCCTTCGACTGCAGGTCCAGCGGAGACGGAGGCATCCACTGACGGCAGCCTCGCGAGAAATGGATCCGATCGCCGCCCGCCGTTCGTAGTGCGGGAGGAGGTTTGGCCATGAACTTCAAGCAGAGTCGCAACGGCGTTCTTGCGCTTGCCGCGCTTGCATCCACGGTAAGTGCTTTTGCATTCGCAGCATGCTCCTCCGATGACACGTCCACGCCGGCGCCCAAAGACGCCGCCGTGGACACGACCACACCGGTGCCGGATGGCGGCGGGAGCGACGCCGACGCGGGCCCGGCGCCGCGGACCGTCTACGCCGTGGACGATGCGAATCAATTGCTGAAATTCACCAGCACGGCGCCGGCCTCGGTCAGCAAGTCCACGATCTCGGGCGCGCCCGGTGTGCTCGGGATCGATTTCCGTCCGGCAACCGGCGACCTTTACGCGCTCGGCAACAACGGAACGATTTACACCCTCGACAAGAACACCGGGGTGGCCACTGCCGTGGTGGGGGATGCTGGGACGCCTACGTTTCCGGTGACGCTCGATCCTGCGGCCACCTCGTTCGGCTTCGACTTCAACCCAGCCGCGGATCGCATCCGCGTCCACGCCAACACCGGACAGAACCTACGGCTTCATCCGGCCAACGGCCAGGCCGTCAATGCCACCGGCGACGGGACCCTCACCTACGAGGACGGCGGAACGGTGAAGATCGTGGGCTCGGCGTACACGAACAGCGTCAACCCGAAGCCCACCGCCACGGCCTTGTATGGCATCGAGTCGGACTCCAATCAGCTGCTCGCCTTCGCCAACCTCGACGGCGGTGTCGTCGGCGGCTTTGCGCGGGCGCGATCCGTGGGCGGTCTCGGCGTCGACGTGGACACCGTCGGTGGCTTCGACATCTACGGCGGGCAAGGCGGCGGCGACGGAGGCCCCACGGTGAATCTGCCCATCGAAGCCTATGCCGCCCTGCGCGTGGGCACCGCGACGAACCTTTACCGTGTCGACCTTCAAAGCGGCACCGCCACCGCCATCGGAGCGATCGGCCACGACCGCCCCCTGCGCGGAATCGCCGTTCAACCCTAGCCTCGTAAGCCCGTTACCACGCTGGCTTGCGGACCTGCGCGTACTTGAAGGGACCCTTCGGGTGATCCTCGAAGTGCAGGTGCGGGCCGGTCACGTTGCCCGTGGCGCCCACTTTGCCGAGCTGCTGGCCGGCTTTGATGGTGGCGCCCGCGGCAACGCTGCGGCTCGAGAGATGGCAGTAGACGTAGGTGCGGCCGTTGTCGGCGTCGAGGCCGATCCAGTTGCCGTACGCGCCGCCCTTGCTGTTGGACCAGCGGATCTTGCCGGCGCGCACGGCGACGACCTTGGTGCCGGTGGCGGCCGCGTAATCTTGGCCCGTGTGGTAGCCGGCGGCGTAACGCGGATTCTTGATGCCGTAGGCGTAGGTGACCTTCTTGCCAGGAACCGGCGAGGCCACGCGCGCGGCCGCGACGGCGGCGATGTCGACGGCGTCTTCGTCGGCGTTGACTTCTTCGTCCGCGGCTTCCTCGGTGACGGTGTCGCCTTCTTCGGCAGCGCCATCGCCATCGTGGTCACCGTGGGGATCGCCAATTTGAATCTCGTCCTCGGCCGCCTCGACCTCACCCTCCTCCGCGGAGGCACGGTCATCGGACGAAGAGCAGCCACCGGCAGTTCCCACGACGAGTGCAAGGAATGCCACCGAGCAGATGGAGGTGAAGAAGGAGCGGGGGCGAATCGAAGCGTCGGCAAAGAATCGTCGTTCCATGTCCGTGCTTCTCTTCGAGGATCGTGCCAGAGCCGACCCGGCCATGGTCGCGAAGGCATTCGCGAGATGCCGCGAGATGCCTCGCTCATTGCCGATGAAATCGACGTGTGCTGCGCCCGATCTCTGGGCGTGGCGCGATCCGCAGATGATCCGATGTCGATCCCGCCGAAGTGTGCGTCACTCTGCGGTCATGGCGGATCGCTTTGGTCATAAAAGGCCAATTCGTCGGCGAAGTAGTAGCCGAGTCGTTCGCCTTGATTCACCGTCCACGCGTAGTCCACGGGGAAGTCGTTTCGAAGCAATGTGCGCCCGCGCATGGGAAAGCGGGCCGCGTCGGACAGGATCTCCGAGGTGAGCGCGCTGGTGCCCGCGTGCTGGTGGCAACCGACGCAGTTGGTGCTGGCGTTGCCCTCGCCGCGTTCGATGTACGGGTTCGAGCACCATGTGGGTTCGCCGTGCACGGCCGTCAGTGCGCCGGCGAGCGAGGGATGCTCGTCGAAGCCGCCGCCGGGCGCCGGATCGCGCTCGTCGAACGACGTCACCGTGCACATCTTGTAATGCCGCCACGGCCCTTCGATCGACGCGGGCCGATCGGCGCCGAAGTCGAGATCGGGCGAGGCCGACCACCACAAGCTGGTCCACGCCCAGTGGTCCAACTCTTTGGTGATGATGTGAAGACCCGCCAGGCGGTACGTGTTTCCATTGGCGAGCTTCAAGGTGTAAATTGCCTCGGGGCCGGGGTTGGCTTCTCCGTCGGGGACTTCCCAGGAGACGCCGCCGTCGGGGGAGAGGCGCTGGGCGAGTCCCTCGGCCGACGTGTCGTACGTGGGCAGCTTGCGGCCGAAATCCGCGCGCACCCACGAGCTCTTGATGACGGCGGCATCCGACGGAAAGGCCGCGCGAAGACAAGGCGCCCACGCGCTGCCCGCATCCGAGGTACCGCGCGCGAGGCAATCGGTGATGGCCTTGTAGCTCCCGAACAAATGCTGCAACGTCGCGGGGCTGTAGGCCACGCGCGCAATGCCGCCCACGCCCGCGACCTCCGCGGCCTCGTCGAGCGAGGCGAGGTATTGCTGGTAGCGGTCCGCGGGCCAATTGGGCAGCTCCTCGACGGCGCGCGTGTTCCACGCGAAGGCCGCATCGAGCTCCGCCCCGGTGAACGACGCCCGCGCACGACGGCGCTGCGACCCGATGCCGTCGTAGAGCCGATGAAAGACGCGCCGCGCGTCCTCGCGGTCGTACCACGTTTGCCACGCGGGAACGCGCGAGCCCGCGGTGGGCGGCGGGAGCGGCTCCGCCAAGGCCACCGGCGCGAGGATCTTCTCCACCGTTCGCCAGGCCGCCTCGCGGCGCAGGCGCTTCGACTGCCGCAGCGCCTCTTCGCGCGCGCGCAGCGTCTCGTCGGCCACGAAGGGCTGGGCGGCGCCCAAGATCTTCCGGTCCGCCGCCTGGACGGCATCCGCGCGCTCACCTACGGGCGAACGCGAGGAGCCGTCCCGGCTTTGGCAGCCCAGGAAGAACAGGAGCACCGCGAGCGCGGCGCTTCGCCTCAAGGAAGCACCAACGCCGCGTCGCTGGCCACCACGTATTCCGTGCTGCTGGCCGCGCCATTTCGCACGGCGAAATAGAGCCAGCCGTCGGAGCGGAAATGCGGGAAGAGCGCATATTGCCCAGGCTGCACCTTCGTCACGCGCGTGCGCTTTCCGGTGAGCATGTCGACCAGGTAAATGTTCGCGCCGCCTTTTTCGGCGTACGGCTTGAAGCCCGGATCGCTGAGGCCCGTGTAGCCGAGATCTTTCGCGTCGTTCGCGTTGTTCTCGATGTAGTGGTGCATGACCATCCAGCGCTCGTCGAACGAGAAGTTCGGCTTGCCGCCGTTGAGGCAATAGCGCGCCACCTCGGGCGTCTCCACCGTGTAGCCCGTCTCGGTGCGCGTCGGCACGAGGCGGCGCAGAACGTAGCCCAGGTGCCTTCCGCGGCTGCCACCGAGGCGGCTGATCAGCCAGCGCGTCGACGGCGAAATGACCGTATCGCCCTCGAACGGAGCATTCTTCTCGATGGAGGGCATCGGCTCGAACGTGCTGCCCGTGTGGACCATCGGCGTGAGGCGGATCTTCGCCGTGGAGGCAAAGTTCGCCGTGGGATCCTTGCCCGGCGTGGAGCTCTTGCCGCCGTCGTCGCTCACGAAGCCGCTGTCGACGGTCCAATAGTCACCGCCACCGAGCGCCGCGCCCACGTGCTGGTAAAGCCGGACCTGACCATTCGAGCTGCACTGCGGCTCGGTGAACGAAATGTTCGCCGGGCCCGAGGTGAGCAGCCCTTCCTCACAGAAGAAGGCCTTGCTCCCCTGGAAGGCAAAACCCGAATTGTCCGGGAAGAAGCTCGGATCGTATTTGGCGGCCACACCAATGCCGCGATTTTGGAGCAGGTCCACGATGGTGCTTCCCGTGCCCGCCGACGCGCCGCCGTGGCCCACGAATCGGCCGTCGGGCGAACTACGCGTCCAGTAATAAGAGCGGTAGCTCTGTTCGCGGAGGATGCGCAACTTCGCGCCCTCGAGCGACTCCCAGCCTTGTCCATACGGCTGCTCGCCCGCACGCGGGTAGCTCGCCAGACAATCACGGGGATCGGAGCCGGCCGTGCAGCCGTGCATCAGCAGGCCGCGCTCGGCGTTCACCGCGCGCCAGCCTTCGAGCTTCATCTGGTTCACGTGCGTGGCAACGTCCGCCGAAATGCCCGGGTTGCAGGTGCTCGGCGCCGGATCCTCCGGCAAGAGCGTCTCCAGCTTGGGCAATCCGCGGGTGAACCACTCCATCAAGAGGTCGAACTCCTCTTGCGTGTAGGGTACATGCGTTTGCGGAGGCTCGCCAACGGGCATCTTCACCCGCTCGCGGAACTTCTTCATCTCCGTTTCCCACGTATCGCCGAAAGCCTGTTTGAACAGGTATTCGAACCACGGAAGCGGGACCGCGGTCGAATACATACCGAGGTTCTTCGCTTTGTAGGCCGACGTGGGATCGGTGGGCACTTGCCGCATGCAGGCCAGCATGGAGCGCGCCGATTCGGGCGTGCTCACTTGCAAATCCGTCAGGCAATTGGAAAGTGCGGTATCGCTCAGCGCGCGCCAATAGCGCACGTATTCGCGAGTGATCGAATGGCAACCATTGCAATTGAGATCCGCGCCCGAACCGCCGAGCAATTTGAGCGCTTTTGGCGCCAATTCGTCGTCGGGCAGAAGGACGCGGTTCTTCAGCGGTGGCGCACCCTCCAGAAGGGTCGTTTGGCTTGCGCCATTCAACTCGGGCTGCGCGTCACGTCCACCGCACGAGAGGGAGAGGGAGGAGGCGAGGGGAAGCAAGACAGCCATGCAGCGCACTCCGCGGTGCACCGCAAATAAACTTTTCATGCCTCCCCATCGCGTATTGTCCGCGCGCTCGTCAAGCGCACAGTGGATAGGGAGTCCGAGTCACATCTCGATAAAAGAGATAAAGAGCGGTTGGGTTACTTGGTGCCGCACCCTCCGCCGCCGCCGCCACCACCGCCTCCGCCGCCATCGCCGCAGGTGACACCGGCTTGTGCGCGGGAGACCTTCACGTCGATGATGCCGTCGAGCAGATTCACGTGCAGGGCCGATGCGTCGACGCTGATCGAGCCGCCGCCGCCCGTGACGATTTGCTCGTTGAGGGTGACTTCGACAAGTCCTGGAATCGACAGGACTTTCACGTTGGCGCCCAAGGTGATGTTGATGGGCGAGCCGCCAATGACCAAGCGGGCAATCGTCCCATCGGCCGCGCCCACGGCTTTGCCGCCAGCGCACCATGCGTCGGCCGTCTCTTCGAGCACGTCGGCTTGAATACCGCCTTGGAGCGGGCCGCCGTTGAAGAGGCCATCGAGCGCAGCATCGGTGATGCCGAGACTCTCGAGTATGTCGCGCAGATTGATCGAAATATCGCCACCGCGCCCGTCCTGACCGAGAACGTCGTGGAGCAAACCGCTCTTGACCGACGCCAGCACCGAGGCGTTGGCCGTGGAGGCCGCCGAGTGCGTCTTACCTCCCCCGGCTTTCACGAGGCCATTGAAGACCGCCGCCTGCAAGAGCGGACCGGCTTCGACGGTGAGAAGGCTCTTGGTGAGCGAGCCGCCGCCGGCCCCGATCGCCTTCGTATCGCCGATGACCAAGGCGCCGTCCCAGGAGGTCGTGGACGGGTGGTTTAGGCTTACGTAGACGCTGAGCGCGGACGCCCGTCCGGAGTACCCTTTGGCGCCGCCGCCCCCTGGAGGAGGGGGCGGTGGATCGTGCGGACAAGCCGGAGAGACTCCGTCCCCCGTGAGAGTGCCGTCCTGTTGCGCGGAACCATCGTCTCCGGAAGCGCAGCCAACCAAGCCTATTACGGCAAGCGCTCCCAAGAATCCGGGGAGCAATCGTTTCGATTCAATCATGATGAATCCCCCACGTCAGGCTTACGTTCTATTACGTAAGCTCATTTGTTCCCCCATTCGATGCGGAGGTAGTACGGATGGGGTTCAGGCTCGACAGGAGGAAAATCGAGGTATTTCTGTCGTTCTCCGCCGTGCATGCCTCCCCTCGCAGGGAAATCCGCGAGGGAAGGCCGGAGCTCGATTGGCAATTACGGGATGAATCCCACGTAGAGGAGTTTGGTCGTGGTGTTCGCGCCAGCGTTGGTGACCTTGGCGGTCGCATTGCTCACCAGGGCATCGCGAACTTGCTGCGGCGTGGCATTCGGATTGGCCACGAGGTAGAGCGCGGCGGCGCCGGTGACGTGGGGCGTGGCCATGGAGGTACCGTTCATGGTGGCCGTCCCACTGCCATTCGACGAGGCCGAAACGGTGCCTGTGCCCGGTGCGAAGATATCCAAGCATGCACCGAAGTTGCTGCCGTTCACGAAGTTCCAATCTTGGGGGCGGGCCCGGCTATCGCTCTTGGTGGTGGCACCCACGGTGATGAGATCCGTCACGCGGGCCGGCGAAAACTGGCTGCACGCGTCCTGGTTGTCGTTTCCGGCGGCCGCCACGAAGACGATGCCCGCCTGCCAGACCTTGCGCGCCGCGGCATCGATGGCGGAATCGCCGTCGCCGAATCCGACGCTGTAATTGAGCACTGCGGGCTTTTGCGCATGCTCGATGACCCAGTCGAAGGCATTCAAGCTTTGCTCGGTGGTGCCCCGGCCGTCATTGCCGAGCACGCGAAGCGCCACGCCTTTGGCCTTTTTCGCGACGCCGTACGTCTTGCCGAGTACGGTACCGGCCGTGTGGGTTCCGTGGCCATGGCCATCTTGGGCCTCGGCGTCATTGTCGACGAAGTCGTACCCAGACGTGACCCGATTTTCGAAGTCCGGATGGCTCCGCGTCACGCCCGTATCGACCAGATAGGCCGTTACCCCCTGCCCGCCACTGTCCGGGTACGTATACGAATTGCTCAGAGGCAGGTCCTTCTGGTCGCTGCGATCGAGGCCCCACGGCGGATTTTGCTGCGTTCCGACCGCGTGCCCGACGTGCACGTGCGCGACGGATTTCACCAACGGATTCGTGGCGAGCGCACGCGCCGCGCTTTCCGGCATTTCGATGGAGAATCCCTTGAGCACGTGGGTATAGCGAATGCCAATGCGCCCGCCGTATTGGACCAAGAGATCGTCCACCACCGCCGACAGTGCACCGCCAATGTCGTCGCGCAACGTTACGATGTACCGCTCGGGAACGATGTCACCTTCGGCGCCGAGAATCGTGCCCCGTGCGTCCAGCGATTGCTCGTGGGCGCCCGGCGCCGGCTCCTCGTCGCTCGCGCAGCCTGCGGCTCCGAGCATCACGGCAGAGAGAACAGCGAATGACGCAACAACGTACCTTCGTCGCATGATGGCCTCCTAGACTGGCCGTCGCCGCGATTCGGACGTGGAACCAACGCGGGCGGGCGATTCGTAGCCCAGCACACACGCAGGTGCAGGCTCTCGAACACAACTCCGCACGCGAGCGTTGGCTCGGTGACGTCCAAATCGATGACGCGGCTATGGTTGGTTTTCCGCAGTCAACGTCTGTGGGCCAGACCGTTGTCCATCACGGCTGACGTTAAGTCAAACGCAACGTCGAGCGATGCTCGCTATTTGCAATTTCACGATTTGCTCAAGTGATGAGTGCCACTCATCGTGTCGCTAGTCGTCGTGACGCGGGATGGCTTCCAATTTGTATTTCTTCAAGAGCCGATACAACTCGTAACGTGTGCGCAAACCGAGCAGGCGGGCGGCCTTTGCCACGCTGCCATGCGACGCTTCGAGGGCTTCGCGCACACGGTCGCACGAAGGATCGACGGCGGGCAGCGTTTCCGAACGCGGACCGGACGGAATCGCACGCGATTCGGGGTGGTGCGCGATGATGTCGTCGACACTCTCGGTGATGGCCGCCCAAAGAAGGCGCTCCACGTGGGGAATGGTCCGCGCAATGGCGTCGCGCAAAAGGTTGGCCACCAAGGTGCCATCGATGCGCACCTCGCCCGCTTCGGTTCGAAAGCGGGATACGAAGTTGGGATTCGTCTTCGCCAGATCGCGCAGCACGTGGCGCACGACCAGCGGGACGTCCTCGCGGCGATCCTGCAAGTCGTCGGCAATGACGGGGTTGACCGAGATGGGCGGCGTGCTGGCCCTCGGGGTCGGCGAGGAGATGGGCCAGCGGCTTCGTGATTCGCGGTCCTTGTCGGCGCGCGCGGCGGCCTCGCGCAGATCCCACGCCGCGGGGCTCTCGCCGACGATGCCGAAGCGATCGATCTCGCCGAAGCGCGGCATGTCGACGAAGGAGAAGGACGCGAGCTTGCCCAGCACGCGCGGGCGGGTCACCACGTAAAAGAGAACGTTGCTCGGCAAGAGCACGGCGTCGCCCGGCGCGACACGGGCGCGGTCCACGGCGTCGCCGTTGACCAGCATGGGGCAGCGACCGATGCGCTCGAGTTCGAGCTCGTGGCCACTGGATTGGGACGCGCGCACGCGCAGCTGTTGGCGCGACAGGCCGTCGCCCTGCAAGGGAGGTCGCAGGGCGATTGATCCGGGGCGCTGGCGCACGAACATGAGGTCGTCGCGGCCCCGCCCGAAGACGACGTCCTTCGCCCCCTCGGGCAGAAAAGCGACTTCGCCGACGCGATGCGGTTCGACCGCGGACCACGCCAACACGAGCGCGGGAGAGGCGGGCATCATCCCCACGTCCGTATTGTAACCGAGAACGACGCTAGAACCAGCGCGTGTGCTCGCTTACGAGCCGGACCAGGGTACGGTCGAAATCGAACTTGAATTGCGCGATGTTACGGCGCTTCTCATCCGTATCGCCCTCCATGGGGATGCCGCCCAAATCGAAGCTCGTGCATCCCAAATCGCGTGCCCACCGGATGGCCGCGAGGAAGGGGAGCACCATCTTCGAAAAAGAACGGTGGGAGCGATCAGAGGCGCCGAGCACGAAGGTGGCCACGCTGCCGTGACGCAACATGAGCGCTGCGGCAACGACATCGCCCTCGTGCTCGCACACGAAGAGCCCCGCCGGTCCGCTCGGGGCGAGTTGCCCTTCGAGGCGCTCGAAGTAGAGGTCCGGCTTCTTCGACATCCCTTGGCCGGACATCAACTCGCCATGCAGGCGGCGGAGCGCCGGGAGATCGACGGCGGTGCCCATGCGGGCGCGCGCGCCGGCTTTCTCTGCCTGCTTCAATTTTCGGCGCAGGGTGGCGCGGTCGCCGCCGGCGAGGATCTCGGCCTCGGTGCGCTCGCCCAGTGCGAGGCGCAAGGTGGCGATGTGCGCGCCGTCGGCCTGCTGCGTGTTGGTGAACCGCTCGCGATCGAGGGCGCGTTCGACGGCGTCGGCCTCGGCGTCGGTCCAGTACGGCATGATGGAGAGGCGCGCGATGCCGTGCAGCCGCGTTCGCGCGACGAGGGCACGCGCCACACGGCCGACCCGTTCGGGATCGTCGCACACCGGTCCGCGGTCCATGTGCGCGACCGGCGCTAGGAGGTAGCGCGCGGCCCGCGGGCGGAGCAAGAGGCCCGCACCCACGGTTTTTCCACCGTCGCGTGCGAGAAACCACCGCACGGTGAGGGGCCGGCCCGCGGTCGCGACGGAACTCCACGAGCGCGCCTGCGAATAGTGTCCACCGCGCGCAGTGGCGACGAAGGCGTCGTATTCCTCCGCCTCGACGGGGGAGAGGGTTTCTTTCAACAAGACGCGCATGGGTCAGCTCTCGATGGCCATCATCCGCACCGTGTGCGGCGGCACGACGAGATCGAAGCCACCGGCGGTGCGGGCGATGCGCCGTGCACGCGGGGCCATCAAGTCGACCAGCGCACCGGCCCCGGGAAGGGCCACGCGTGCGCTCACCTCGGCCGCGGTGGGGTTCATGAAGAAGGCGACCTTGGCGGTACCGCGTTCGTCTTCGTGCACGGCGACGAAGATGTCGTCGGGCGCGTGCGGGTACGTGGGCAATGCGAGCTCCTCGATGCGCCGCGCGACGAGGGAATCGGCCTGGGCCATTTCCTCGAGCGGTTCGAGCTCGATGGCGCCGCGCTCGTAGGGCACGTCGAGCCGCCGCAGGCTGCCATCGCGATCCGGGATGCGCGGCCCGACGGTGACGCGGGTGCCTTCGGTGTTCGCCGCCAAGAGCAGAGAGGCCCAGAGCTCGCGCTTGACGCCGCCGGCGGTCGCGCAAATGAGCCAGCGGGCATCGCGCGTGCTGACGTCGAAGGTCTCGCCGCCCGCGTACGCAAAGGGAACACCGCGCGCGGAGAGGGCGCGCTCGAAGGCGCGCAGGTACGCTTCGGCGTCGAGGGTGGGGGCGCCTCCGCCGAGGCCGAAGTCGTCCTCGAGGCAGCTCTCGCGAAAGCCGGCGCCAATGACGTGGAACATGGCCGGCGTCATCGGCCCGAAGGCGTGGGTGGCCCGCGCAAGACGGCGCAGGGAGCGCGGGACCACGAGCCGCACGGGCGCGCGCCGCGTGAGCGTGTGGAAGCGCGTCTGCTCGAGCGCCCGCGAAAGCGCCTCGAAGCGATCGGCGAAGGGCCGGCGGCGACCTTGCGGATCGATGGGCGCGCCGACCCAGCGATCGCGCTCGACGGCCATGTACAGGTTGTAGCCGCGCAGGCCGTAGGCCATGGCGGCCATCAAGGTGTAAATCGAGTCGTCCTCGGTGAGCGGCGAGAAGAACGGCGGAAAGCCCGCGCCCACTTCGGCGCCGTACGGTGGCGCCCCCATGCCGGCGCAGCGCGAGACGAGCTCGCTGGTGCGGCGCAGGATGGCCACGTGATCTTGCGGCGTGGCCCGGTGGTAGTAATCGAGCCCGATGAGATCGAGCTCGATGCGCCCGGCATTGAGCGGCGTGACCGCCTCGGCCAAGGGAAAGTTGTGCATCGTGGGCAGGCCATCGAAGCCGCTCGCCACGAGGGTGCGGGCCATGCGCTGCATGGCGCCGGCGAGCAGGTGCTCGTGGAACTCCATCCAGTCCATGTGGCGAACGAGATCGTCGGCCGTCGTCGCCTCGAAGCGCACGGGCGGCGTGACGGTGGAGAAGGAGAGATCCGACTGCCCCCACGCCGCGCGCAATTCGCGCGGGGTGCGGTACTTCCCGCGGAGAAAGCGCCGGAAGAGGACGATGGCGTCGGGGTGGTAATCCTGGTCGTAGGCGCCGTCGCGGAAATAGAGCGCGCCCTCGTTGTCGATCTGCACGAGGACGATGGGGCCCTCGGGGTAGCGCAGCGGCGCAAGCTCTTTGGCCACGCGATCGAACCAGCGCTCCACCTCGGCGTGGAACACGCGGCTCGCGTAGCTGGGCACCGGGAAGGCCACCGGCACGATGGGGAGCATCACCGGGTTGTCGCGCGGCGTGCGCGCTTGGCAGGCGCGGTCCCAAACGATGCGCTCGGGCAAGCCGAAGTACGTGAGCTCGGCGTTGATGTGCGGGCCCGGACGAACGACGGCGCGAAGACCGCGCTCGTGGGCCATGCGCAGGAAGCGGCCCACGTCGTGGCGCGGCTCCTTGGTGCCGAAGTCGTAGACTCCGGGCTCGCGCTCGTGCACGCCCCAGGGGACGTAGGTGTCGACGAGGAGCAACCCCATCTCGCGCATCGCATCGAGGCCCGCCGCCCACGTGGAGGGGTGGTGGCGCCAGTAGTGCATCGACCCGGCGTAGAGCGGCAGCACGGAAGAGGCGCGCTCCGTGTGCGGGCCCCCGGTCGGTAGCTCGAGGCCGTGCGGGTGCAAGCGCACGCGCGCAATCTGCGGGGCCCGTTGGGAAACGGGTTCGCCGGGGTCGATCTTGAGGCGGCGTGCACGCAGGGATCGCGTGCGGCTCTCGGGCATTGGCGTCCTCTTGGAAGCGGTTGCTACCACACTTTCAGGCAGGCCTGCGGCTTTCCAGGTCCTCCCAGCGCGCGGTGAGCCGTTCCACGTCGGCGCGCGCGGCATCGAGCTGGGCCTGCGTCTCGCGCGCCTCGTCCGGGGCCTTGGCCCAGAGCGAACCGTCCGCGAGCTTTGCCTCGAGCGTAGAGACCTTCTCTTCGGCCGCCATGATGACGTCCATGATTTTCTCCAGCTCGAGCCTCTCGGCATACGTGAGCTTTTTCGTGCCCGTGCCCGTGCCCTCGCCCGTGCCCATGCCCGTGCCCGTCTTCGCACTCGTCGCCGGGCTCGGGCTCGCCTTCTCCCGCTCCTCCGCCCGAATCGCCGCAATCCGCTCCCGGTAGGCCGACCAATTGCCGCCGTACAACGTCACCTTGCCGTCACCTTCGAAAGCGAGGATCGACGTGGCCACCCGATCGAGGAACCAGCGATCGTGCGACACCACGATCGCGCACCCCGGCCACGACTCGAGCAACTCCTCGACCGCCGACAAGGTCACGATGTCCAGATCGTTGGTCGGCTCGTCCAAGAGCAACATGTTGGCGCCCGATTTCAACGACAGCGCCAACGCCACCCGCGCGCGCTCGCCGCCGGACAGCGCCGACACTTTGCGACGCGACGACTGCCCATCGAACATGAAAAGCTCCAGGTACGTGCGCATGTCCATCGTGCGATCGCCGATGGTCACCATGCCCGCACCCGTGCGCTCCGCGCCCTCGCGTTCGGCGACGTTGTCCAGCACGCTCCAATCGTCCTGCAGCATCGCCCGCGCCTGATCGAACAGCGCAATCCGCGTCTGCGTCCCGCGCTTCACCGTACCGTGCACCGGCTCGAGTTCGCCTTGCACCACGCGGAGCAAACTCGTTTTTCCCGCACCGTTCGGCCCGACCACGCCGATGCGCTCGCCGCGCACCACGTTCAAGGTCAGGTTGCGCACCAGGGTGCGGCCGGCCAACTCCACGGTCACCCGATCCAAATCGAGGATCGTCCCGCCCAACTGCGCCGCGCCCTCTTCGAGGCCCACGAGATCCACCTTCGCGCGCTGCACCAAGCCCGGCTCGGCGATCTTCGCGTTCGCCCGATCGATGCGCGCCTTTTGCTTCGTGCTGCGCGCCTTCGGCCCGCGCCGCAGCCACTCGATCTCGCGCCGCAGCAGGTTCTGCCGGTTTCGCTCGACGCGCTCCTCCTGCGCATCGCGCTCCGAGCGCTGCTCGAGAAAGTCCGCGTACGCCCCCAGGTGATCGTCGCGCTTCGTGTACTCGGTGAGCCGCCCCGCATCGAGCTCGAAGATGCGTGTCGCCACGGCATCGAGCACGTAGCGATCGTGCGTCACCATGAGCACCGAACCACGAAACACGTCGCGCAGATACCCCTCGAGCCACGCGATGGTCTCGGCATCCAGGTGGTTCGTCGGCTCGTCGAGCAGCGCCAGATCGGGCCGCGCGACGAAAAGACGCGCCAGCGCCACCCGGCGCCTCTCGCCACCGCTCAACGTGGCCACGGGCCGATCGCGGTAGAGCACCCCGAGTCGGTCGAGAAACTCGTCCACCTCGTGCTCGCTACTCCACGGGCCCAGCTTTTCCGCCACGATTTCGCGGGCGTTGCGCTCGCCATCGAGCACCGGCTCCTGCGGCAGGTACAACATGGACGCCTCGCGCCGCCGGTCGACCACGCCGGAATCCTCCGGTTCGAGCCCGGCGAGCACCCGCAGCAAGGTCGACTTCCCCGTGCCGTTGGGCCCGAGCAAAGCCGCCTTTTCACCTCGTTTTAGCGTGAAGGTCGCGTCCGTGAGGAGCGGGCGCGCGCCGTAGGCTTTGTTGAGTCCACGGGCCGAAAGAATGGGCATGGCCCGGCTTCTATACTACGCCTGGCCTGCCCTTCCGTTCTTCGGTGCGCAAGGCATACCGAAGCGCCGCTTCCAGCGTGCTGAACGAGGTGAGTTCGGCCAGATCGAGCTCCAGCCCCACGATGGTCTGCGCCATGTGCGGCGAAATCCCCGAAACGACACACCGCGTGCCGAGCAGCGCCGCGGCCCGTACGACCTTGAGCAAATGATCCGCGGCGGCCGTATCCATCTCGTCGACGCCGGTCAGATCCAAAATGGTGAACCGCGCCTGCGTCCGCACGATGGCCTCGAGCAGGCTTTCCAGCATTTGATTCGCACGCCGGCTGTCCACCAGGCCGATGACCGGCAAGGCGAGAATGCCCTCCCAAAGCTGCAGGATGGGCGTCGACATCGCACGGATGGAGTCTTCCTGCCGGCGGATGATCTCCAGCTTGTCGAGCAACATCTGCTCGGCCTGAATGCGATCGTGGATCTCTTGTTTGAGGCGTTCCTCGGCCTGCGTGCGCTCGTGCACCTCGAGTTTCAGCCGCTCGAGCGCGGCATCGAGATCGGCGCGCGTGGCCTTGTCCGCGGAGATGAGCTGATCGAGCTGCCCGGCGATGGTGCGCGTCGACGGGCGCACCACGAATTCGTCCGCCTCGTCGCCGCTGGCGAGAAATTTCGTCTGCTCCGCCCAGCAATTCGTCCCGAAGAGGATGCTCGCAAAGCCCGCGAAGCGCCCCGCCAGTGAACTCGTTCCCCAGCAGACGCCGAGCGCGCGCTGGTAGAGCGCCTCCCAACTGTTGCGCACGCGGAAGCGCGCTTCCTTCTTTTCGCGATCGAGAAACGTGAGCTCCCAGTGGCCGAGGCCCACGACGTTGGCGCCCACGCCGATGCGGCGCATGCCCTCTTCGAAGCTCGGCGCCGTCTTGAAGAAGAGGTTCCACTCGTTCTCGACGACTTCCTCGCCGGCGCCGTAGAGCGCGAGCTGAAAGCGCTCGGTGCCCACCATCTTGTGGATGCCCGCCATGAAGCTGGCCATCGTGGTCTCGACCCACATGGCCACGCAGGGGATACCCTCACACAGGAACAGGCCGCGCTCTTGATCCCACTCGAACCGCAAAGTCCCTACGGTACATTTCGGATTTTCGGCTTCCGGCGTACTCGTAGCCATTTCCACCTCCGATAAGCTACCCGCCCGATAGCCTCCCGGGAGAGGTCGGGCGCATCAATCGGCAGCTTGTCATGTTTGGTGGCAGATACCTAGGGCTTCATGACGCGGTCGAGGATGGCCTCGAGTGCTCGCATGTCTTCGTCGTGTGGGGCGAGGCGTGCAAGTGAAGCCCGTATGCGGGCGTACGTCGACGGAAGGAACTTCAAGAACGTGGGGTTGTCGTTCACGCGATCGATGAACACGAATCGGCCCGCATTTTTCAGTTTGCGCAGCACCGTGACGCGATCGAATTGAATGTCGAGCTCGGAGCGCTCCTCGGTGGAGAGACGACAGGCCTGGGCATAATCGTCCAGGCGCGCCTCGATGAAAGTGCGGTCGAAGTCTTGGTAGCTGTCGTTGAGAAGGGTGACCAGGTCGTAGACGCGCGGGCCGCGTAGGGCATCCTGGAAATCGATCCACACCAGGTCGGGCGTGCCCGCGCCGTTGGTCGCGTGAGCACGTACCATCAGGTTGCGCGACTGGTAATCGCGGTGCGTGAAGCCGCGCGGAAAGCTGGCGACGCGGCGAGCGAACCGGTCGGAGATCCCTTCGAAGGCCTCGCGGTCCGTGCGCGCAAGATGGTAACCGCGCGCCTCGAGACCCCACTCGCGAAAATGTTCGAGCTCCCCGCGGATCAGCGCCTCGTCGAAGGCGCGGGACGCCACGATGGATCCCTCCGGCGCGGTCGCGAGCCGATCCTGCGCGGCCGCCAGATCGCGGACGGCTTTCGTGTACAGCGCATCTTTCTTTTCGGGGTGGCGCAGGAGGTAGTTGGCCAGCGTATCGTCGCCCAGGTCCTCGAGCAGAAGCCAGCCGTCGTCGGTCGCGTCGCCGAGCACCTCGGGAACGCGCACCCCGCGCTCGCGGAGCAGATCGCCCACCTCGAGAAAGGGCCAGCGGCGCGGGTTCAGCGGCTGCTGGATCTCGTCGGTCTGGACGCCCTGCGGAAAAAACATGCCGACGGCCGAGCGATCCCCGGCGAGCAGCACGCGGACGTATTGGCGCGTCGAGGCCCCGGCCGCCATCGGCTGGACGCCCACCTTTACCAGGCCGAGCCGGGCAAGGAGTGCGTCGAGGGCCGCCATGGCCGTGGGGTCGGGCGCAAGCATCCTACGCCGCGTGCTATCACAGCCGGCACGCATGGGCGAATCACGGTCCGGAGGTCTACGCACGAGGGGGGAAGGCTGGGATCTCGCCAGCATGGCCTCCCATTTCGGGCTTTCCGTCACGTCGGCGACGGCGGCAGACACGACCAAGGGATCTAGCGTCGACAAGGGGCTTCGCACGTGGCTCGACCTTCTCGTCACCTGGAACGCGAAACACGATCTGACAGCGGCGCGCTCGGAGGGTGAGCTGCTCGATTTGATGCTGGCCGATGCATTTGCGTTGTCGGAACATCTTCCCCAACGAGCGCGGCTGGTCGATATCGGGTCGGGCGCGGGGGCGCCGGGGCTGGCTCTGGCGCTGATTCGGCCGGATCTTGCGGTGACCTTGGTGGAACCGCTCGCCAAGCGCATCAGCTTCCTGCGGACGGTGATTGGCGCGATCGGGCGCCTCGATGTGAAGCTCCACCACGGGAAAGCGGGTGAGCTCGCTGGAACGACGTGGGACGTGGCGCTGTCGCGCGCCACGTTCGCGCCGCCGGAGTGGCTCGCGGTGGGGCGCACCTTGATCGAGCCGGGCGGCTCGGTGTGGGTGCTGCTCGCGCGCGAGGAAGCTCCTGCCCTCGAGGGGATGACGCTCGCGGAGGACTTCGCGTACGAGTGGCCGAACCAGCAGCGCGCCCGGCGCGCCGTGCGCTACGTCGCCGCCTAAGCCCCACGCGAAGGGGCCGCCATTTTTTTGCCCGACAGCCCTTCCGTGTGCGAACGCTCGTTCGATTCCATGACGACGACCCGCGAACGCAGCGTGAAGGGGGCGCCTCGTGAGGGCGAGCTCGTGGCACTTCGCAAACTGGCCGAGGAGCTGGCGCGCCAGCGGAAGGAGCGCGTGACGACCGGCCATTTGCTGGCCGCCATCGCCGATCGGCGCAGTGTGGCCGCGGATCTTCTCCAGGACCGGCTGCTCGACGTCGACGTGCTCTTGAAGGCCGCGCGCGTGGTGACCGACGATGCGCCCGACGCCATCGGGCGCGCCGTGCAACGCGCCCGCGAGTTCGCCGCCCGATCCACGGCGCCCGAGCCGAGCGGCCTTCATCTGCTCTACGCCTTGTGCCAGGACCGCACCTGCGCCGCGCACCGCGCGATCGCCCAATGCGGAACCGACGTCGCCAAGGTGCGAACCCACGCGCTGCAGCTGGCCACGGGCATCGCCATGCCCCGCCGCACGATGCGCTCGTCGATCCCGATTTCCGCGCGGCCCCTGCTCGCGCCATCGCTTCCGCCGCCGGTGCCGCCGGCGCTGGTCTCGCCGCCGCTTCCTCCTCCCCCGAAGCCGCAAGCCAAAGCGCCCGTTCCTGCACCGGTGCCGCGGCCGGTGGCCCCGACCCCGCGCAAGCGCCACCACCACCCGCGCCCGCACGCGGCGCCGCCGGCTACGACGACCGCGGCGGCCACGAATGCGCAAACCTTCGCCCTCGATCCCAAGGCGTTCCCGCTGCTCACGCAGATGGGCACGAACCTCACGCTCGCCGCCGCACAAGGACAGCTCGATCCGGCCATCGGGCGCGAGGCCGTGATCGAACGCACCCTCGACGTGCTGGCCAAGCGCCACGCGAACAGCGCCTGCCTCGTGGGCGAACCGGGTGTGGGCAAGACCAGCATCGTGCGCGGCATGGCCCGCCGCATCGCCGCCGGCGAACACGTCACGTCCCTCGACGACCGCATCCTCGTGGCCATCGATCCGCCGGTCCTGCTCGCGGGCACGGGCATGCGCGGGCAGCTCGCCGAGCGCATGTCGCAGCTGCTCGCCGAGGTGAAAAAGAGCGAAGGCCGCATCGTGCTCGTCTTCGAGGAGATCCACGCGCTCTTCGGTGCCGACGGCGGCGACGAGGGGATCTCCGAGCTGAAAGCTGCTCTCGCCTCCGGCCACGTGCGGTGCATCGGTACGAGCACGCCGAAGGAGTACCGCCGGGTCATCGAGGCCGACGGCGCGCTCGCGCGCCGCTTCAGCGTGGTCGAGGTCGAGGAGCCCGGCGACGATGAAGCGCTGGCCATCATGGAAAACGTGATCCCCTTGTTCGAGGGCCACCACCACGCGCGCTACGCGAAGGAGGCGCTCGCCGCCTCGCTCCGCTGGAGCGTGCGCTACCTGCCCGGCCGCGCTCTGCCCGACAAGTCGATCAGCGTGCTCGATCTCGCGGGCGCGCGGAGCCGGCGGCGCAAGCTCGCCGAGGTGGGCCCCGAGCAGGTGGCCGAGGTCGTCGCCGAGCTGGCCGGCGTCCCCGTGGAGCGGCTGCTGGAAACCGACGCCGAGCGCATGCTGCGCTTCGAAGCGCTGCTCGCCCAGCGCATCGTGGGGCACACCGACGCGCTCGCGCGGATCGCCGCCGTGCTGCGCCGCAATGCCTCCGGCTTCCGCACGCGCCGCCCCATCGGGTCGTTCTTGCTCCTCGGCCCCACCGGCGTGGGCAAAACGGAGACGGCAAAGGCCATCGCCGAGCTGCTCTTCCACTCCGAGAATGCCATGACGCGGCTCGATCTTTCGGAGTACGCCGAACCGCACGCGGTCTCGCGCCTGGTCGGTGCCCCGCCCGGCTACGTCGGCCACGAGGCGGGCGGCTTCCTCACCGAGGCCGTGCGCCGCCGCCCGTACCAAGTGGTGCTCCTCGACGAAATCGAGAAGGCCCACCGCGACGTGTTGGAGGCGTTCCTCCAAGTCTTCGACGACGGCCGGCTCACCGATGGCCGCGGGCGCACCGTGGACTTCACCAACACGGTCATCCTGCTGACGTCGAACATCGGCGCCGATGTCGCGCGCCCCCGTCCCTCGACCCGCCGCATCGGTTTCTCACCCGACGCCGCCCTCGACGACGCCGACCGACGCGAGGCCACGGCCTACGCCGACGCCATCGTCGCCGCGGCCCGCTCGGCACTGCCACCCGAACTCTACAACCGACTCGACGAGGTGATGGCCTTCGCGCCCCTCACCCGCATCGACGTGGCCGAGGTTGCGCGCCGCATGCTCGCCGCCCTCGGCGCCGAACTGGAGAAAACGCGGGGCATCCGCCTCGACGCCAGCGAAGACGCGATCGCCGCACTGCTCGACGCCGGCGGCTTCGATCCCGAAATGGGCGCGCGCCCGATGCGCCGCACCATCGCCCGCCTCGTGGAGGCCCCCATCGCCGAGATGCTCCTCCGCCAGGAAGTCCGCCGCGGCGACATCGCCACCGTCGACGTGGAAGACGGCGCCATCGTCGTGGACGCCGTCACGCCCTAGAAGGGGGCTAGTTGTCGGGAAGTCCGTCGATAGCCCGGCGATAGCGTTCACGGCGGGCGGAGTCGCGGAGGATTTCGTAAGCCTCCTCCAGCACCTCGACGATTTTTCGCACGTCGGGAGCGAGGTCGAGCAGGCGCGGCGTGAGGAGGCGCGCGGGCTCGAAGGTGCGGCGAAGCTCGAGGAAGGCGCGACGGACTTCGTAGCCCGTGGCGTTGCGCGGTACGCCGAGGATGGCGAAGTAGTCGCCTTCGTCGACCAGTTGCATGCGCGTGCGTACGCGGGCGCGCACGGCATCGACGTCGAGCGCGTCGACCTCCGCGGGCGATGCATGGTCGGCACCCGCGCGAATGCCCCAGGCCCCGCTTTGGGGGCCGCTCTTGATCGAGCGCGCCACGTGAATCACGCCGAGCAGCGACAGCGCGTAGAGCACGGAGCCCATGTCCGTGTCGGCGTGCGTGGCGAGGGCCGCCTCGATGGAGAGGCCGCGACCCTGCTCCAAGATGGCCAACTCGGCGGGACCGAGGGCGCACTCGGTGAGCAGCTGCGGCTTGGGTCCCTCGGCGATGCGCGAGTGGACACCGCCCATGCGCTGGAGCGCGTCCTCCGGAGCCACCACGCGTCGAAGCACCTCGACGATGACCTCCGCACCGGTGGAGCCGCCGAAGACGCTGGGCTCTCCGCGCAGCCGCCCCGGAGGCTCCGGCTCGATGAGCGACGTGCCCTCTTTGATCAAGAGGGCGCGGCCCAGGATCCACTCGGCGTGCCCGCGTAGCACGGGCCAGAGTTGGTCCTGCCGCAGATAGCCCTGCGCCACCAGCGCCGCACCGGCGTGCCGCCCGAACGTCGCGAAGCGGCCCGCGAGCTGGCTCACCTTTTCGCGCGGAAGATCGCCACGGGCAACCAGGTACGCGATGAGGCTCTCGTCGTCGACGCCCGAGGCGCACGTGACGATATCGCCCTCGCGAAGGACGGCACGGCGAACGCCGTCTTTCGATTCGAAGCACAGGGTGCCCGTCACCCGCGACGCAATCGCGCGCGCGAGCACCAACGGAGCATCGCTCTCACCGAGCACGCTCGGCACCGGTGGTGGCGGCGCGTTCACCAGCCGCGGGATGGGCGTGGGCGGCGGCGGTGGAATGGCCATCGGCGGGATCGCCGGCGGCGCGGCAGGTGCGAGCGTCTGCGCGCCCGTGGTCGGCTGTGGAGGCGGGGGCGCGGTGCGCGCGTCTTGCGGGGGTGGCGTGGTGGGCGTCTCGTGCGACGGCGAAAGCGCATCGACGATGGCATCGCTGGCCAGCGCGCGCCCGAACATCGGCGGCGTACGCGGGGGTCCCTCCGGGGGAGCGGGCTGCGTGGGAGCATCGGCCGGCCGCACCGAGGGCGCCGGCGGCGGCACCGCGGGGTAGGTGCGATCGCGCCCCTCGGCCCCGGTCGTATGCTTGGCGCCCCCCGATGTGGTCGCACGCGCGGGCGGGCCTTCGTTGCTCTCGCCGAGATCGCGCTCGCCCTCCGAATCGACGAGCGGCTCGTCGAGGGCGGCGAGGATCTCCTCCGGGAGCACGGCCTCGATTTCCTCGTCGGGCGAGGGCGGGCTCGATTCGTGCGCGTTCACCTGCGCGCCGCCCACGCGCTCTTCGGCCTCGGCCAGAAGCTGCGCGAGCTCGTTGCTGAGCGGGCCTTGCAGGCTGGCGAGGCGCTGCGCCACGAGCGCATTGCGCGCCGAGAATCCGGCCAGCGGCACATTCGATGGCATCGATGCCATCGACGACAAAGACGAGAGCGACGACAAGGACGCGAGCGAGCCCATCGACGCGGGTGGCTGGCTCGGCCGCTCCGCGCGCATGCTCGGCGGCGGCAGAATCGCAAAGCTTCGATTCGACGGCGGCGGCGGGCTGCTCCGCCGCGACGACGGTGGCGGCAGCTCCCGCGACTCGCGCGACTCCCGCGAAACCTCCGCCACCGCGGACAGCTCCGACGCCGCGGGCGCGACCTGGTGCGGCCCCGAGGGCACGTGCGCACTCAGCTCCGCGGACATCTCCATCGCCCGCTGACGCAGCGAGTCCACCTTCTTCACGAGCGCCGCCACGTCCACGGGGCGCGCCACGAAGCTTTGCGCGTGCGACGGAGAATCGTAGGCAGCCTCCAGCGGCGCCCGGCCGATGTACAAGACGTCGATCGACTCACCGTCGGGCAGCTCGCGCATGCGGGCCACGGTCTCCAGCGCGCCGTCGGCATCCGCGTCGACGAGCACCACACGCGGGCGCTGCACGGCCACGCGCGCTACCAGCATGGCCAGCGGCACGTCGACCACCATGTACCCGTCGTTGCGCAAGGCCTGCGAAATGCGCTCCGCCTCGACGGACGGATCGCTGACGAACACGGTGGCCTTGCTCACCCTGGGCTTCTCCGCGTCCTGTGGCCGCACGCTCCCCAGGCTCATGACTCTCGATCGATTTTCTCGCCGCGCTCACTTAAACGCTGGACGAGGCGCGGCAGCAGCCCGGCACCATAGACCAGCGCAAAGATGAAGAGCACCAGGGCAATCTCGCCCCTTGTCATCCCGAAGATCACGACGCCTCGAGCATATCGCGTTTGGCGGCGCGAGGCCTCCCTTCGGTCAGCCGGGCGCTACTTCTTTACCGGCGGAGCTTCCCGGCGACGTCGCACCCTGGGGGCGTCAAGTTGTCGTGCCGGCATCGTCTGCAGGTGGAACCGGGTCGGCCGACCCGCGGTTTCCGCGGTTTTGACCCGATCGCGGGCCAATTCCATGAACCGCTGCTGGGACCGCACCGCCGGCTGGCCAGGGACGGGCGGCGCCACCCGCATGTAGCTCCCGTCCGAGCGCAGGAACCACGACTTCACGTTGTCGGCGCACTGCACGTGCAGCACCTCGATGAGGCGGGTACGCGCGGCGGCATCCTCGATGGGAATGAGCAACTCCACCCGGCGGTGGAAGTTGCGCGGCATCCAGTCGGCGCTCGCGATGAACACCTCCTCTTTGCCGCCGTTCGCGAAGTACAGCACGCGCGCGTGTTCGAGGAACCGATCCACGACGGCGCGGACCTCGATGGTGTCGCTCACCTTGGGCACGCCGGGGCGCAAGCAGCAGATGCCGCGCACGAGCAACGTGATCGACACCCCCGCTTGCGACGCGCGGTACAGCGCCTCGATGACGTCTTCGTCCACCAGCGCGTTCATCTTGGCGATGATGCGCGCCGGCCGTCCGGCCCGCGCATGCTCGGTCTCGCGCTGAATGAGCCCAAGGACCGCCTCGTGCAACCCGAGCGGCGCCACGATGAGCGAGTTCCACTTCGGCGGGGCGCTGTAGCCCGTGAGCAAATTGAACAGCGACGAGGCGTCCTCGCCGATCTGCGGCTTGCACGTGAGCAGCGACACGTCGGTGTACATCCTGGCCGTGGTCGGGTTGTAGTTGCCCGTCGCGAGGTGCACGTAGCGGCGCAGCTTGCCCTTCTCGCGCCGCACGACGAGCAGGCACTTGGCGTGCGTCTTCAGGCCCAAGAGACCGTACACGACGTTCACGCCCGCTTGCTCCAGGGTGCGCGCCCACTGGATGTTCGACTCCTCGTCGAAGCGCGCCTTGAGCTCGACGATGGCCGTCACTTGCTTGCCCGCCTCCGCGGCGCGCGTGAGCGCCTTGATGATCGGCGAGTCGCCGCCCGCGCGGTACAAGGTCTGCTTGATCGCGAGCACGTCGGGATCGTCCGCGGCGCGCGTGATGAAGTCCACGATGGTGTCGTACGAGTCGTACGGGTGCTGCAGCACCACGTCGTTCTCGCGCACCAGGGCAAAGAGGTCTTCGGCATCGCGCAGCGGCGGGGCCACGTAACCGGCGAAGGGCTCGTCGCGCAGCTCGCGCCGCTCGTCGCGCGAGACCATGCGCATCAAGTCGGCCACGTTGAGCATGCTGCTCGTGCGGTACACGTCACGCTCGGGATCGAGCTTCAGCGCCTTCACCAGCTTCATCAGCGATCCCGGTGTCGGCTCGCCCGCGACTTCGAGGCGCACCGCATTGCCGCGCTCGCGCCGGCGCAGCTCCTGCTGGATCATCTGGAGCAGGTCCTCGGCCTCTTCCTCGTCGAGCTCCAGGTCGAAGTTGCGGGTCACGCGGAAGGAGTAGACGCCCTTGACGCGCACGCCGGGAAAGATGGTGCCCACGTGCCGCGAGATGAGCGCCTCGAGCAGCACGAACGCGTGCTTGGCCAGGCTTCCATCGGGCAGGCGCACGCCGGAGATCTCGATGAGGCGGGGCAACATCACGGGAACCTGCACCACGCCGAAGCCCGACGCGTGGCCCTCGCCTTCGCGCGCGAACATCACGCCGATGTTCAGGCTCTTGTTGCGCAAGTGCGGGAACGGATGCCCGGGATCGACCGCGATGGGGGTCAGGATCGGGAAAATCTCGTTGTGGAACATCTGGTCGAGCTGCGACAGCTGGTCCTGCGACAGCTGCTCGGGCCGCACGACGAGCGTGCCCTGCTCCGCCAAGCGCGGCAAAACCTGGGTCTCGAGCGACGCCGCCTGCTGCGCGGCCAACGCGTGCACCCGGAGCGACACCGCGGAGAGCTGCTCGGCCGGGGTCATGCCATCGGGGGGCAAATCGCCCACCTCGCCGGTCATCTGCTGCTTCAAACCGGCGACCCGGACCATGAAGAACTCGTCCAAGTTCGACGCGAAAATGGCGTGGAACTTGAGCCGCTCCAACAACGGCACCGCCTCGTTCTCGCCCTCCGCGAGCACGCGGGCGTTGAACTCGAGCCAGGACAGCTCCCGGTTCAAATAGAGGTAGGGCGAACGCAGATCGGGCACCCCGTCGCTGACGAGCAGGTGCGGGGCGCTGTAGGCCGGACTACCGTTGTTGATGTTTCCCGACGAGGCCGGCCCATGAATCGGGGCCACGGCCCCCGAATGTGGTGTCTGCGAGGACGGGGAAAAGTCAGAGCTGGGACTGGTTTCTTCCATGAGGGAGACCGCGAACCGTCAATTTGACGAAATTTATACTAGCCCAGATCCCCCACCGCGCCGGGCAACGATTGTCGCACTCCCAACACCCTTGCGTGACAATCACGTCACGGATGCGTCTCGATTGCGTGACGTTCGGGTGAATCCACCCCCGCGATCCCCGCCACGTCGTTGCGCATCCACACGTGATCTTGGCCGAACACGGCGGTCTCACGGTAGTGCTCGTGCACCCAGGCCGCGGCATCGGGGCAATGCTCTTCGAAATCCTGTGCGGCGCTTCCATTCGATGTCAACGGCGACTTATCGAAGAACACGAACGCCGCCGGCGGCTGTTTCTTGAGGTGCTCGAGCATGTCGCGCTCGTGTTCATCGCGCATCCGCGTGATGACGGCGGCCTGTTGCGGATTGGGACGCGGTCCATCGGGCAGCCATGAGCCGCTGATGGCGGCGTCCGCATTGAGGTCGTACACGTAGATGTACGGCGAGGCGCTCATGCGCTGCGCCAGGAAGAGCACGTACGGATCCATGCCGTAGACCTGCACGCGATCGCTGGGCTGCGTGTGCGTGCGCAGGTAGTCGGCCGCCTGGCGCATGTCCCAGGGGAAAAAGTCCGAGTTCTCGAAGTAGACCAAGTAATCGTGGCTCGCACGCTCCTCGCTGTCGCGCGCCTTGGCCAGGATCCACTCGTCGACCACGTGCGGGGACAAGGGGAGCGTGACCGCGAGCTTCGTCGCCAGCGCCGCCGCCGCACCGTACGGCACGAGGCGCAATCCAAACGGAGCACGCCCCAGCCGTTCCCATAGCCACACGACCAGAACGAGCCAGTCGAGGTGAATGCCCGCGCTCACCGGGTGAAAATGGTACGGAAAGCCCTTGGCCTGCGCGAGCACGCTCACGATCGCGGCGAGCGGCACCAGCGCGAAGCCGACCGTGCGGCGTGGCATCTGTCGTTCCACCACGAGCCCGAGGTGCACGAGCGCGGTGACCAGCGCCATCAACGCCGGAGGCGCGCCCCAATTGAGGCCGAGGATCTCCGCCGTCGTGCGCGGCATCATGAAGCGGTACATCGCCGGCACATCGACCATGTAGATCCGCACGAAGGCCCCGATGTCCGCGTAGCGCAGCAGAAACGCGATCTGCGTGGCGGCGCCGGCGGCCGCGCCCAGCGAGAACACCACGAACCTTCGCTTCTGCGACAGCGACAGCTCGTCATCGACGACCAGCGCCACCAGCTGCACCAAGGTGAAGAGCACGTACGTCGGCTTGCCAAACCACGGGATGGCGCCGAGCGCGCCCGCCAAGGCGAGCGGCCATAGCGGTCCGCGGGTCGGACGCGACTTTGCAAGACGCCGCTGCGCGACGAACTGCAGCGCGACGGCGCTCAGCATGAACCAGTCGAAGAAGCTCTCGCGCTGGGCGAGGTCCCAGTAGATGTACATGACGTGCTGGCTGCTCAGCACGACCCACGCGGCAAGCGCCCAACCGGCGCGATCGATCCAGCGCACCTTCTTCTTCGCGATGCCGGGCAGGCAGGCGCCGGCGAACGCGAAAGTCATGCCGGTGATGGCCAGATCGAGAACACGGAACCGATGTTCATCAGCGCCACCGAACCGAAGGAAGACCATGTGAATCAGGTGCGTGAGCGGCCCGTTGACGTCGCGCACGTCGCGGTAGTCGACCGCGCCGCGTTCGATGGCCCACGCCACGTACTGGAAAATCCCCTGGTCCCGACCGAGCGTGGTCAGCGAGGCGCGCTTGGTCGCCTCGACCACCCAATAGAGCGCAGGGAGTGCGATCACGAGGGGGAGGACGAGCGAACGTCGGATGGTTATCCATACCCTCCACGCAGCTCGCACCGAGCGTGTGTTCAGCGCGGTGCTCGCCATCGCCGTACCTTCCACCTTCGATTCACGGCGGGCACCTTACAAGATGTGGTAGCTAGCTCAAGCCGAAGGTTTGGGCATGCGAATTGGAAATCGGAGTAGAATTGGTATGGTTTCCGCGGTGACCTCGAAACCCAGCCCGAGTCAAAAGATGACCGATCCGGTCCGACGTTTACCCGTTCCGGCCGCTGCGCCCCCCGAACGAGCGCGCGCATTCGCCGATACGTTGGCGGAGGCCAAGGGGAAACACGTCCTCATTGCCCTGCGCGGCCATCCCGATCCGGATGGCATTGCTTCGGCGATGGCGCAGGCCCACATCGCCCAGCGCTGTGGCGTCGCGCAGACGACCATCGGCTACTGCCACGAGCTCAGTCATCGCGAAAACCGCGCGTTGGTGAAGCTGCTCGGGGTGGAGCTTCGCAAGATCAAGAGCGTGAAGGACGTCGGCAACGTCGACTTTCTCTCGTTCGTCGACGCGTACGATGTCGATCCGGACTTGGCCGACGCCGAGGGCATCGAGGTGCTCACCATCGTCGACCATCACCGTGCCCCCACGCCGCCGAAGGCGCGCTTCGTGGATCTGCGGCTCGACGTGGGCGCCACCGCCACCATCTTCGTCGAGTACTTGGATCAGCTGGCCCCGCTCGACAGCGAGGTCGAGGACGATCAGCGCATCGCCACCGCCCTCATGCACGGCCTGTCGACCGACACGGACGACTTCATGTTGGCCCGCGCGGGCGACTTCCGCGCCGCCTCCGAGATCATCGAGGTGTGCGATCGCGATCTGCTCGCAGACCTGAGCCGCCGCCTCATCGCGCCCAGCGCGATGGACGTGATGGCCCGCGCCCTCGCGTCGCTGGTCGTGCGCCGCAACTTCGCCATGGCCGGCATCGGCTTCGTCTCCGAGGGTGACCGCGACACCATCGCGCAAGCGGCGGATTTCCTGGTGCGCCGCGAAGACATCGACACCGTGGTCGTCTACGGCGTCGTGGGCGATCGCTTCATCGAGGGCTCGCTGCGCACGCACTCGCCCAGCGTCGATCCGTCGGCGTGGCTCGAGCAAGCCTTCGGCTACGACGACAAAGGCCGCCCCTACGGCGGCGGACGGCGTGACAAGGGCGGCTTCCGCATCCCCATCGGCTTCCTCGGCCGTTCGACGGATCGGGCCCAGCTCTGGACCTTGGTCGAACACGCCATGCGCTCCGCGCTCTTGCGCATGGTCGGCGACGAACCCGCCACCGGTGTGCTCGTTCAAACCGTGTGACAGCGCCTCTTCGTTCTCTCCGCTGCCTCCGCATCGTTTTTTGCGGCCTCCCGATGGGGGCGTTGGCGCTTCGGCACGATGGGCACGACATCGTGCTCGCGGCCATCAGCCGAAGCGATGCATCCGGCCTGCGCCGGCTCACGCGGGTGCTGGGGCGTGAGCGCGTGCTGGTGAAGCCGGATCTCGCCGCGCACGCGGAGCGGGTGAAGGAGCTCGAGCCCGACCTGGTGGTGAGCTGGTTCTGGACCAAGCGCATCCCGACGGCGGTCATCCGTGCGGCAAAGCTCGACGCGTTCAACGTGCACCCGTCGCTGCTGCCGCGCCATCGCGGCGCGGATCCCATTTTTTGGACCCTCGATGCGGGCGACGCCATCACCGGCGCGACGGCGCATCGCCTGGAGGATCGCTACGACACGGGGACCATCTATGCGCAGCGCACGATGGCCGTCGATGCGACCTGGAACGCGTGGACGCTCGCCCTGAAGCTCGATCGCGTCACGCTCGCGCTGCTGCGCGAGACCGTTGCGCGGTTGGCGCGCGGTGAAACGCTCGAGGCGCGCCCGCAAGACGAGGCGCTGGCCACGCACGCGCCGACGCCGAGCGAGGACGATCTCGTCGTGCAGTGGAACGACGACGCCGACCGCATCGCGCGCCGCATTCGTGCGGCCGCTCCGTGGCCGGGCATGCTGGCGGAAATTGGAGAGCGCGCGATCCTCATCACGCGCGCCGAGCCCACCGATGATGTGCCTCGCGCACTGCAGCCGGCGGAGGCCGCACTCGTCCACGGTTGTGTCGTGGTGCGGGCCGGCGATCGCGGTTTGCGCCTGATTTCCGCGCGCGACGCTGACACCGACGAGGAGCTTTCACCCAGCGAGCTCGCAGACTTGATCACATCGGTTCCGTCTGGCGCCGTCCGATGATCGTTTCACGGCATTCGCCGACCCTGTAGCATGCAACTTTCCCTTAGGATTTACCCTGCTCGAAGGAGATGACCGTGCCCGATCCCGCTTCAACCGCTCGCATCGCCCGTGAATCCCTGTCGCGTGGGCTTCAGGCCCTGCAGTCGGATCCCACGGTGCCACCGCAACTGCTCGATTTGGCCGCGGTGATTGCGCAGTCGATGGGGGCGTTGCACCAGATCGAGCGCTCGAACGGCACGCAGCTTCTCCCGCACGCCAGCATCGCGCTCGAGAACGTGCGCAAGGTGCTCAGCCAATTGCAAAGCGTCAACACGTCGCATCCGGCCGTGAACGTGGCCATGGAATCGGTGGCGTCGTCGCTGGGCCTCGTGCACTCGCTCCACCAGCTCGCGAGCTCGCCGGCACCCCTGGCCACCGCGCCCCTGGCGGCCGCGCCCCCGCCGCCTCCGCCCATGCCGCCGGTGGGGATCGCGCCCATCGCTCCGCTGGAGGGCGCGCCCATTCCGCTCACCAAGCCGCTTTCGAACCCGCACCAGGCGGCGTTCTCCCCGCATCCAGGAGCGGCCCCCCAAGCCGGGCCTGGGGCACCCGCCTTCCAGCCGCCCCCCGCTCCGCCGTACATCGCGCAGCAGCCCCCGCCTGGCCCGGCCTTCCCGCCGCCGCCCCAGCAGCCCGTGTTTCAGGCGCCACCCCAGCCGCAACACTTCGGTGGGGGCATCGGTCCAGGAACGGGTCCCGGGGCCTATCCCTACACGCCGCCGCCGGCGCCGAATCCTGCGCCGCCCGGGTTTGCGCCGTCGCCCGGTCCCGCGGGGGATTTGCACGTGGTTTCGGCCGATCTGGGCACCCATAGCGCCACGAATTTCTACAAGGGCCTCTCGGGCAACGACATCATCGACCACGGCGGGCTCTTCGTCTCGACGTACATGATTCCGAAGCTCGGCACCCAGATCCGCCTCAAGGTCTCGCTCCCGGGCGGCTACGAGTTCGAGGCCAATGGAATCGTGCGCTGGGCGCGGGAGCAGTCCGACGGCAGCGATGCCCCGCCGGGATTTGGCGCCCAATTCACGCAGATCACGCCCGAGGCGCGCCAGCTCGTGTACCGCTACGTGCGCAACCGCGAGCCCCTGTTTCACGACGATTTGTAGCGGCCAAGCCGGGGAGGTGCACGACAGCGTCGAGCTTTCGTGAGCGCAAAGGCCGAGCCGTGTAGACTCGCGGGCCCCTCGCTTGCGTCGTATCTTCCTTTGCGCTCTTTTCGTTTGCGTCACGCTCGGCGTGCTGTCGGCCTTCGTGCCGGGGCGTGCGCGTGCGGCCAACGATCCCAATTTGGTCTGGAAGACCATCACGACGCCGCACTTCCGCATCTCGTACTACTCGGGTGAGGAAGACATCGCGAAGCACCTGGCCGACGAGGCCGAGGCCATCCACGCGCGCCTGTCGCCGGTCCTCAATTGGTCGCCGGCCGAAAAGGTCGAGGTGGCCCTCTTCGACCAGACCGACGGGGCCAACGGCTTCACCTCCATCGTCCCGTTCAACGCCATCCGGCTCTTCGTCACCGCGCCCGACGATCTTTCGCCGCTGAGCGACTACGACGGCTGGCAGACGACGCTCTTCACGCACGAATACACGCACACCCTGCACATCGACCAGATCCGCGGCCTGCCCGCGCTGGGCAATGCGCTCATCGGCAAGCGCTTCTCCCCGAACCAGGTGCAGCCGCGCTGGTTCATCGAGGGGCTCGCGGTCTACGAAGAGTCGGTGCGCACGAGCGGTGGACGTCTGCGCTCCTCGCAGTGGCAGATGTTCATGCGCGCCGACATTCTCGAGAACAACATCGCCCCGCTCGATCAGTTCACCGGCACGCCGCGCCGCTGGCCGCAGGGCAACATTTGGTACCTGTACGGGTCCTTTTTCATGAAGTGGATCCAGGAGACGTACGGTGAAGGCGTCATGCGCCAAGTCATCGACGACTTCGGCCAGCAGGTCATCCCGCTCGGGTTCAATCGCTCGCTCCGGCGCGCCATCGGAAAGACCTACGAGGAGCTGTACCCCGAGTGGATCGCCTCGCTGAAGAAGGGCTTCGGCGCGCAGCGTGATGCCATCGTGGCGCGCGGGCTTCGCGAGGGCGTGCGCCTCACCTACGGCGGCAACAACGCGCAGCACCCGGTGTGGGTCCCCAAGAACGCGTGGCCCGATCACCAGGGCGGTCTCGTGTACTTCCGCGACGACGGGCACAGCACGCCGGGTCTCTACGCGATCGACCTGCAGCGCGACGCGCAGGGTGCGGTGGTGGCGGCCGGGGACAAGAAGCGCGAGCTGGTCATCCGCACCAACGGGGTCTCGCACGTGACCTTCGCGCCGGACGGCAGCGCGATTTTCGATTCGAGCGCCCCGTTTCGGCGCATCTTCAACTTCACCGATCTGTTCCAGCTCCCCGCCGGCGAGAAAAGCCCGACGGGCCTCGATGGAAAGCGCACCCGCCTCACCGAGGGCTTCCGCGCCAGCGACCCCGCGCTCTCGCCCGACGGGCGCCGCGTCGTGTTCACCACGAACCACCGCGGCACGCGCTACCTGCAGATCGCCGATGTCTCCGACGAAGGCGTCACCAACGTGCGCTCACTCGTGCGGAGCAACCGCTTCGAGCAAGCCTTCGCGCCGGAGTGGTCGCCGGACAACCGCCACGTGGCCTACAGCGTGTGGACCGAAGGCGGCTACCGCGACATCCGCTACGTCGACACGGCGGATGGCACCTACGTCGAGCTCGCCCACGACCGCGCGCAGGACGGCGGCCCGTCATTTTCACCCGATGGGCGATGGCTCTTCTTCCACTCGGATCGCACCGGCAGCGTGAGCAACATCTTCGCCTGGAACGTCGAGACGGCGGAGTTGAAGCAGGTCACCAACGTCGTCAACGGCGCCTACCAGCCCGAGATTTCGCCGGACGGCAAGACGCTCGCGTACCTCGGCTACACGCACGTGGGCTTCGACCTTTTCGCGATGCCGCTCCGCGAGAGCGATTGGCTCGACGCCGAGCCGTACGTGAACACGCGCCCTGCCCCCTACCCGGCCGCGCCGCACGTCGAGTTTCCCTGGCAGTCGTACAACCCGCTGCACACCTTGCGACCGCGCCGCTTCGGCGTGTCGATCACGCCCGGCAACTTCGGGCAGGCGGTCATCGTCACCGCCGACGGCGCAGACATCGCGGGCCATCATGCCTTCACCGCCTCGATGACCACCGAGGTGGAGCGGCCGTACCTGCAGTTCGGCCTCGGCTATACGTACGCGCGGCTTCCCGTCGATCTGAACTTCAACGTCTCGCGCAGCATCGCCCCGCGCGGTGGCTACCAGCTCGGGCAAAACTACAAGCCGATCTGGATCCAGGAGGCCCTGAGTTTCTCCACGGGCGTCTCGTACAACTTGCCCAACTCGTCGGGCTTCGATGGGCAGTCGTTCGCCCTGAACTATGGCGTCACTCGGCTCGGGGGCGAGCTCCCCATGCCGGCCGACAAGCTCGACCCCTACGAGACGCCGGTCATTCCGCGCGATCGCTACATGATGGCGGCGGTGCATCTGGGCTGGGGCTACTCGAACGCGCAACGCTTCCTCTACAGCGTGGGCGCCGAGAAGGGCTTCAGCATCGGGGCAAACTTCGACCTCACCAACACGGCCATCGCCAGCGACTACTCGGGCTACGCCGCGGACATCAATTTCACGTCGTACCACCTGATGCCGTGGCTCGCGCACCACTCGCTGGCCTTGCACGCAGGCACGGGCTTCAGCGGCGGCAACTTCCCCGGGCGCGGGCCGTTCTACGTGGGCGGCTTCGTCGACCTGCCACTCTACGACATCGTTCGCAACACGCTCATTCAGGGAGGCATCGCGCTGCGCGGCTACCCGCCCGTCATCCTGGCAGGGCGAAACTACGCGCTCTTCAACGCCGAGTACCGCTTCCCCATCGTGAACATCGACCGGGGATTTTCCACGCTGCCCCTCTTTTTCAAGCGCATCACGGGCACGGCCTTCCTCGACTACGGCAGCGCGTTCGACGACGCGGCCACGGCGCAGTTCAAGACGGGCGCGGGCGGCGAACTATGGGTCGACACGCTCATGGCGTACGTCGTCGACTTCACCTTCCGCCTTGGCTACGCGAAGGGGCTCGCCAGCGGTGGGCTCGACAAGTTCTACTTCGTCGCGACCGTGCCTTTCTGAGCGATTTCGTGGAGTTCGACCCGGTTCGGGCACGAATTTGACGCAGGGACAAAAACCAAACGCCAGGCACCGCCGTTCGAGGTGGCGACCCTGGCGTCCCTGGCAGTTTTAAAATAAATTTCTCTATTCGGTTTTCGCTTCCGCCTTGGGGGCGGCGGCCTTCTTGGCCTTGCGGGCGGGCGCGCTCGTTGCTTGCGAGCGTGCCTGAGCCTGGCGCTTCAGACGCGCCTTTTTCTTAACCTGGCCCTTACGGCGCTTCATCTTCTGCGAATTGCGGCGATCGAACTTGCCCATCTTTTCCTCTTAGAATCTAACGATTTCAACTGCTTGCACTCGGCAAGCACGAGCCTTGGAGCACAGATCGCCATCAACTAGCGGGCTGCGCGAAGGGCGTCAACACTTGTCAACGATGGAGATTTCCACAAGGTGATCGGATGTTCCGTACGGCGAATTGACCGGGCTTGCATATGGCGGACCGATGTCGGTTGAACCAGGCGCCACCTCGTGTCGCGGAGCGTCGAGCACACGGGTGCACAATTACCTCAGTAGACGTCGGAATCGAGGATGCTAGATTGAGGTTGTGGACGTGGTCCTGCGAAAGCTTGGGAAGGGCTCGCGCGCCGTTGCGGGCCGATTGGTCCGAGCACCGCGCAAAGGCTCTGTGGTCGTCATCGAATTTCCGGACGGCATGCACGAGTACGTGACGACACCTGTCAAACGCGTACTCCGCATCTGCGGCCGTGAAGTTTTTTACATCGAGACGATTAACAGCCGTTATCGCCTCGAAGTGCGGGGGCGCGAAGACGCCATCGCCGAAAGCACGGGCTGAGCGGCGGTTTTCGCGTGCTCACGGCGTGACGGGCCTGTCGCGGGCTTCGGCGTGCGACGAGGATTCCCGGCGGTGGCAACGCCCGGTCGCGAGACGTGCTCGACGCCTTGTTGCGCGAAGTACGTGCGCAGCATCTCGCGCGCGACCACGTTGGCCTTGATGCTCCACGCGGGATCGTTGACGACGAGGGTCGCAATGGCGACGGGCTTCACGTTGGCCACGGGGCGGCTCGGCGCAAAGCCGGTGAACCACGTGAAGAGGCGCCCCGATTCGTGATCGGACAGGGTGCCCGTCTTTCCCGCAACGGCGATGCCGCGCAGAAAGGGGCGGCCCGCACCATCGCGGAAGGCGCGGTACGAGGTGCCCTCGGTGATCGTGTGCTCCATCATCGTGGCCACGGCCTGCGCGGTCTCGGGCTTCATGATGCGCCGAAGCGATGGCTTCTCGGGCTCGGCGAAGATCGGCTTGCCCTCGCCGTCCATCGCCTCGCGCACGATGCGGAGGCGCACGGCCTCCCCGCCGCGGGCCAAGGTGGTGCTGATCGCCGCGGCCTGCATCGGGGAGAGCGTGGTGTGAAAGAAGCCCGCCGCCGTGCGCGCATACTCGAGGGGCTCGGGCGGCAATTCGAGGCTGCTTGGCTGCACATCCACGTCGAACGGAACCTTCTGCCCAAAGCCATAGGCCAGGGCGGCCTCCTCGAGGGACTTCGGCTTCAACCGGCGCAAGGCGAGGCGCGCGAAGACAGGGTTGATGCTCTTCCCCATGGCATCCGAAAGCGTGATGCACCATCGGTCGCGTCGCGGGTTGTCTTCCAGGTCGAGGGCGTGGATGCGCTGCATGCCACCGCCCGCGTAACACTCGCGCGCATCGGGGCCGAGCCCCTCGGCGTCGACCAAGGCGGTGCCGGTGACGATTTTGAAGACGCTGGCGGCGGGCGCACTGGCCTCGGCGCAGAGATCGCGGGCGGGGCCCGACTCGACGTGGCTTGCGTAGGCGAGCACGTGGCCGGTGGTGGGGTCGACCATCACGACGGCGGCCAGCGGGAGATGGCGGCTCGCCAGCAGGGAGTTCGCCATGCGTTGCAGCTCGGGATCGAGCGATAGGCGGGCGACACCTTGGTTGGGCAACGGCGCGGTGGTGCCCTCGTCGTCGAAGGCGATGTGAAGCAGGTCGAGGCCGGCCAAGGCGGAGGGCGCGCCGGCAAAGCCTGCTGCGGACGCGCTCGTCTCGGGCCGAGGGGCCTTACCATCGGGCGACGTCGGGGCCACGTGGGAGGCCGAGGACTCCTCGACCTGGTCGCTCCCGCTCGCACCGAAAAGGCCACCGGTCTGGCTGACTGGATATTTTCGTACGAGGTAAAGGAGGCCAACGCACGCGGCCGCGGCCGACAGTCCGAGTATCCACCTTCGCATCGAGGCTCCTCGTGTGACATACGGCCGCCGCACGGGGCAAGAAATGCGTATCGTTCGGGCCATGAAAGGCCTCGTTTGCGCCGTGGTTTTTGCATCGCTGCCGTTTGCCTCGGTTGCGCTGGCCGAGCCGGCCCCCAAGGTGGATCTCGCGTCGGCCACCTTGCAGTACGGCGCACCGGGAGAATCGGTGTCCATCGCGCTCGACCGCAGCGAGCTGCCCGACGCGAAGGCCGTGCGCGTGGAGACGGTTGCCCTCGGTGAAGGGCGAAGCGTGGCCCGCGTGGTGGTGCCTTCGAAGACGCGCAAGGGCGTAGCGTGGGAGGCTCTCGTGGCCCAGTCTGGCGTGGCCCAGGCTAACGCGGTGGCCGGCAAGGTGCTGCACTCCGGTGTGACCGGTTACGTGCGCGGACAGGACGGGGATCGCACGGGCACGGCCATCGACGTGATGCCGCGCGGCGATGGGACGTCGATCGTGGCGGTGGGCGAGATGCGCGAGGATCTGCGGCTGTGCGGGCAGGAGACGACGCTGCTCGCCCCGCAGGTGGTCGACGCGAAGACGTTGCAGCTCCGTGGTGCGTCGCTGCAGCGGCTTTCGCGCGCGCAGCGCGAAGGGGCGGAGAAGATCGCGGCGGGGTTGCGCACGCAGGCGGAGACGCCGCTCGGGCGCTTGCTCGTGGCGACGGGCGCGAGCACGGCGCTGGGGAAGCCCGCCTCGCTGACCGATGGGGATCCCGCGACTGTGTGGGCCGAGGCGCGCCCGGGGACGGGGCTCGGTGAGTTCGTGGTGATGCGCGCACCGTCGGAGGTGCCCATCACGCGCTTGGCCATCACGGTGGCGCCACCCGGGGCGAACCCCACGGCGGGGACGGCGCCGCGGTCGTTCTTTCTGGTGACCGATGCGAAGACGTTCTCGGTGACCTTGCCGGAAGACGGGTGGCTCAAACCGGGTGCCTCGTACGACATCGCGCTGAAGGAGCCGCTGCGTACGAGCTGCGTGGCGCTGGTGCTCGACCAGGCGTACGCACGCGGGAACGCGCGGCCCGAGGTCACGATCGCGGAGCTCGCGGCGTTCAGCGAGTTCGATACGACGGGGGCATCCCCCGTGTCGGTCGCGCGGCTTCTGTTCGGCGGAGGCCCCCGGGCGCAGGCGGCGGCGGGGGTGCTCCAGCGCGCGGGCAAGCGCGGGGTCGAGGGCGTGGTGCAGGCGTGGAACGAGCTCGATCCCGCAGGGCGCGCGCTCGGTGTGGACGTGGCGGTGCGCACGTCATGCGAAGACGGCGGGCCGCTCTTGGTGGCCTCGCTCGACGACAAGGACCGCAACGTGGAGCGCAAGGGGCGCGAGAAGCTCGAACGGTGCGGGCGCGCGGCCGCACCGGCGCTGCTCACGGCGATGCGCGATGCTCCGGTGCCGCAGAAGGCGCGCTACGCGTCGCTCCTCGCGTTGCTCGCGCCCAGTGCGGCGGTGCCGCCCATTGCGGCGTTGCTCGGGCAGGGATCGCCTGCGGATCGGCAGATGCTCCGCACCGCCTTCATGCGCGCTGCGCGGAGTGCGGACGCGGCGAAGCTCACCGAGCTCTTGCGCGAGCGGCGCTCGGGGGATCCGGCGGCGCGACTCGAGCTGCTGCGCGCGATGGGGCCGCGTGTCGCCGACGTGCGCGAGGATGCGCGGACGGATCTGGACGATCTTCTCAAGGGCACGCCCGATCTGCCGATGCGGTACCTGGCGCTCGGGCCCGTCGCCGAGCTGGCGCGGCAAGGTCACCGTGAATCGGTGGACCACTTCGTGGCGTTGATGGGGCACGACACGGCGTGGCCGGTGCGGGCGCGCGCGGCCGAGCTCGCGCTGCACATTCCGGGCGCGCAGCAGGAGCTCATCGAGCGGCTACGCGATCCGGAGCCGCGCCCGCGCGAGGCTGCCCTGCGCACCATCGCCGAAGAGCACCTCTCCGCCGCAGCGGTGGCGGTGGAAGCGTTGCTCGCGCGCGATCCGTGGACCTTCGTGCGCGTCTCGGCGGCGGGGGCCTTGGGGGCCATGCCGCAATCGCCGGACATCGACGCGTCGCTGGCCACGGCGCTCGAGGATCCCGTCCCCGCCGTGCGCGTCGCCACGGTGGACGCGCTGGGCGTGCACCGCGCGGCATCGTACGCGGGCCGCGTGCGCAAGCTGCTCGACGAGGACAACTCCCCCGACGTTCGCCTCGCCACCGTGCGCACCCTCGCGCAAATGTGCGACGCCAACGCGCTGGACACCTTCACCGAGCTCGCGGCCAAAGCCGCCTCCCCCAACGCCGAAAACGAGCTAACCCTCGGCCTCGCCGCCATCGACGCCCTGGGAAAGATCCATCCGCGCGACCTCGCCCGCCGCCTCGAGCGCGTCATGTCCAAAGACGCCCGCGCCCAAGCCCGCGCCGCCGCCCAACAAGCAATGGCCGCCCCGGGCATCTGCCGCCGCTAGCACCAAATCGATCCCGAACCTCAAACCTCAAACCTCAAACCTCTGCCTCGATCTCTAACTCAGCCTCGCACTCGCACTCGCACTAGCCTCTCCACTCAGAGATCGCTGCGAGGCGAGAACGCTTTGTCGACTGCGTACTCGAGATACGCTCGCACCAGTGCGAGTGCGAGTGCGAGTGCGAGTGCGAGTGCGAGTGCGAGTGCGAGGCAGAGGTTTGAGGTTTGAGGTCGAGACGGAGTAGGAGGGCTCGTATTCGTCCCGTCGGGGCGGGGCAGCTGCCGACGTTAGCGAAGCGAATCGGGAAGACGACGCTGTTTCGAGACCTCGCGCTGAAACCGCTCGAGCAAGTCGAGGACATCGTTCGCGACCCATGCCCGATTCCGCCGCTGGCGCGTGATCTCCACGAGAATGCCGGCATCGACGAGCCGCTCGATGGCCTCGTACACGTTCTTGTCTGCAACCGCCCGCCCTGTATCGTCCCGCACGATCTGTCGCGCCGTGTCGATGGAGACGACGGGCTGACGGATCAACCCTTCCAAGATCGCGGCCGCCGCAGACTTCTTTCGCGGGCGCGCCACCTCGAGCCATGCAGCTCGTAGCTCCAGGATGCGATCGGCGAGGATATCCCCGTGGCGCGCGGAAACGATCACGGCGCGCGCAAAGTCCGACACCCAGGTGTCGAGATCGCCCTCACGGTACCGGGTCAGACCCGAGAAATAGTCCTCTGGCTCGGAGAGTAGGACGGTCGAAACAGGTACCAAGCTTCGCGTGATGACCGCACGACGCCTCAAGATCACATGAATGAGTGCCCGCCCGACGCGACCATTTCCGTCGGTGAACGGATGGATGGTTTCGAGTTGCGCATGAGCGATCGCCGCTTGCACGATCGGCGGAATATCCAGCCGTTCAGCAAATCGAAATAGGTCGTGGAGCAAGCCCTCCACGCGCTCGGGACGAGGAGGAACGAAGAGTGCGCCGCGTGGACTGTCGTCGCTGCCACCGATCCAATTCTGCTGCATGCGCAATCGTCCAGCCCACGCATGCTCCGCGGCATCATCGCGAAGAAGCTCGCGATGGATGGATAGAAACGGATCCATGCCGAAGGCCGTGCTCTGCGCGCCCACTTCGACAGCGCGTTGCATCGCACGGATGTTGGCGGCCACCTGCCCTGCCATGGTCTGGCCACCCCGCAAGCCCGCGAGCACTTCGAAGACGGCCCGGGCGGGAGCTTCGACGCGCTCGATCTTGGAAGACGCCACGGATTCCGAGCGAAGGAGGAACGCCGCCAACTCGTTCAGTTCCGGCCCCGCGTGACGGGCGTGGCCATCGAGCGTTGCACATCGACGCTCGGCTTCGACCACGAGAGTCATTGCCTCGGAGGAGAGCGCGGGGCGAAGGGGCGCGATCTCCGGAGGAATCGCCGAGGCGTAGCTACGAAAGGTGCGATCCTCTCGCCGGGAAGGACGCGAGCCATGTTCCGCCCAGCTCCAGGTCCGCTCCTCGAACTGTAGAGCTGGCCAGGGAACCGTAACCATGGCGTACCATAGTAACGCTTGTCGTAACAAACGTAACTATGGCGCCCCTTGTTTACGGTTACCGGCTCAGATCAGCGCGCGCAGCAAGCTCGAGACGGCGGCGGGGTCGGCGAGGCGGTAGGTCGCGGCGCTGCGGCCCTTGCCGACGTGGATGGCCACGCCGCTCGGGGGCAAGGCGCGGAACATGTCTTCGTCGGTGCGGTCGTCGCCGATGGCGAGGACGAAGGCCGGCTGCGCGCGCTCGAGAACGCGGTCGACGATGATGCCCTTGTGGATGCCTTGCTGGCGGATCTCCACGACCTTGTGGCCGTGGATGACTTCCACCGGGGCGTTGGACAGGATGTCCGTCAGGTACGTGGCCAGTTCGCGCGCCTGCAGCGGGCCGAATTCTGCGTCGGCCATGCGGTAATGCCACGCGATGGAGGCCCACTTTTCCTCGATGCGCGAGCCCGGTGTGCGATCCGTGAAGTCGTTCAGGATGGTGCGCAGCGACGTTTTCCACTCGCTGTGCAGCTCCCGCATCGGAACCCACGATTGGCCTTGCTCGTGTCCCCACGCTCCGTGCTCGGCGTAGAGCGAGATGGGCAGATCGCCCAGCCACTCTTGGAGCGATTCGCGCGTGCGGCCGCTCACCACGTTGACGTCGGTGGGCTGGCTTCGGTGCGTGAGCGACGCCAGGAGCGCCTTGACCTCCTTGGTGGGCGCCGCCAACTCGGGCACGCGCTCGATGGGCGCCAAGGTTCCGTCGTAGTCGAGCAAGAGCGCCAGCGACGGCGCCTCGCGAATGCGCTCCACCAAGTCTTCGATCTCGGCGGACGTCGAGGGCGAGTCGCCCAGCGGCTCGGCGCGCGGCAGATGCTCCAACTTGGAGATGAACGAATCGGCCCAACGATGCACGTCGTGGCGCTGCACGCGTTCGCGCAACGTACGCATGCGCGAGCGGCGCTCTTCTTCGGGCATGCGCAGCGCGTGTTTGTACGCCGCCACCATGCCGTCCAAGTCGTGCGGGTTCACCGTGATCGCTTCACCCAATTCGGCGAAAGCTCCGGCGAATTCGCTCAGGACGAGAACGCCATCGCCGTCGGTGCGCGAGGCGACGAACTCCTTCGCGACAAGGTTCATGCCATCACGCAGCGGCGTGACGAGCATCACGTCCGCGGCGCGGTAGAGTGCGGTCACCTGCTTCTGCGAGAACGAGCGGTACAGGTAGTGGATGGGCACTTGTCCCACCGAGCCATACGCGCCGTTGATGCGCCCGACGGTCTCCTCGAGCTCGCGTCGGAACGAGGCGTATGCGTCGACTTTTTCGCGCGAAGGAACGGCGACTTGCACCAACCTTACGCGGCCTCGAAGCCGCGGCTCACGTTCGAGCAATCGCTCCATCGCCAGCAGACGTCGCTGGATGCCCTTCGTGTAATCGAGCCGATCCACGCCGAGGAAGATCTGCTGCCCCTTGGCCTGCTCGCGCATGCCCGTGACTTGCGCGATGACGTCCTCGTCGTTGGCGAGCTTCTCGAACGCCGCCACGTCGATGCCCATCGGGAAGACGCCGAGGCGGATGGTACGGCCTTGGTAAGGCACCCGATCGATGGAGAAGCTCGCATCGAGCGTGCGCACGATCGACTTGGCGAAATGGCGCAGATACCCGTACGTGTGAAAGCCGACGAGGTCGGCGCCGAGCATGCCGTCGAGGATCTCCTCACGCCACGGCAGGATGCGGAAGATGTCCGTCGCCGGAAACGGGATGTGCAGGAAAAAGCCAATCTTCGCGCGGGGAAGCGCCTTGCGCAGCATGCCCGGAACCAGCGTGAGCTGGTAGTCGTGCACCCAGATGAGATCGTCCTCGCGGTACTGCGCGATGACGGCCTCGGCGAAGCGTTGGTTCACGCGGCGGTACGAGTCCCAATCGTGCGCATCGATGGGGATGCGGTGCAACAGGTAGTGGAACAGCGGCCAGAGCACGCCGTTGGAGAAGCCTTCGTAGTAGCGCGCGACCTCACTCGCACTGAGCTGCACCGGCACCGTTTTCAGGTCGGTGAGCTCTTGGTTCACGCGGGCGAGCTGCTCGGGTTTGAGCTTCGACACGTCGCCTGGCCAGCCGATCCAAAGGCCGTCCGAGCGGCGATGCGGTCCACTGAGGCCCGTGGCGAGTCCGCCGGCGCTGGGCGTGACGGTCACGCCGCGCGGGTCGGCCTTCACCGTCACGGGGAGACGGTTCGAAACCAATAAAAGACGCGGCATCAGCTACCACCGACGTCTTCGCAGACCTTGGCGCCGTCTCCGTTCGGCCGCCCGTCGTGGACTTCCATCGGGCAGTAGCCACCCACACGCAGCTGGTCCACGAGCTCGACCACGGCGGAGCTCGACCAGTTGCGCTTGCCGTCGAAGCGAGCGCGGATGATGCCGCGCGGATCGATGACCCACGTCTCCGGGAAGAGGTTCGTGCCGTACTTGCCCCCGACGATCTCGTTGTCCGGGTCGAACAGCACCGGGAAGGGCGGAGGATCGTGCAGGACGGCCTTCAGCGTGTCGTCCACGTCCTCCGGGCCCTGGTCCACCGAAACGGTGAGGACGACGACGTCCTTGGACCGCTCACGCAGGATCTTGGTGAGGTCTGCGATGCTGGGGAGCTCTTCGAGGCAGGGGCCGCATGTCTTGGTCCAGAAATTCAACACCACGGTTTTCCCGCGGAACGACGAGAGCGAGACGGTCTCACCCTTCATGTCCTTCAAGGAAAAATCTGGCGCGCGGCGATTGGTGGCCGCGTATTCCGGGTGGAGCAGGCACATGGGTGCGCAGCGCCGGCGCGTTTCGCCTTCGCGTGCGACGGATACGAAGCTGTAGACGAGCACCCCAGCCGCAAGAACGAAGCCGACATAGGCCGCACTGGTGAAGCCAGCGAAGCTGCTGCGAGACGGAAGACCCCCCTTGGTCGCGTCGGGCATGCCATGCCTTATAGTCCACCGGGCGCGGTCATGCGACGTCGGATCGCTCAGCCGTACGGGGTGCGCGTCATCCCCGTACGCACTGCTTCACGCGCGTACGCACCGACAGCGGCCTAGAGGCGACAGACATGCGCACTGGAGGGCGCAGAAAGTGTGGCGTGCTCGCGAATCCCTCGCCAAAGCGCCACGGTGAAGGCCTTGCCGGGTTCGTTTCTGACAACGGAGCACGGGAATCTGCAATGCCCGACAACGGCATTGCTCGTGCAAGGTCGCCCGGTGTCCTGTCGCGGAGGGGAGAGAGAGACCGCGGTTCATGCAAAGTGCATTTCCAGCTCTGGTCGGGTTCCTCATTATTTTAGGTGCAGCATGCTGGTTCGACGCCCACGCGAGTGAGATCGCGAATGGCGTCGGTGGCAACACGAGCGACCAGCTCGTGCAATCCGCTGCATCGTCCACCACCAACACCACTCCCTGACCTTCTCGGGGGGCGGGCTTCAACGAACATCAGAAACTCAGTCAGGTCTTCAGTTTAGACCTGCGCGATGGCGAGGCTGCGACGCGGCTTCGCCATCGTAGGCGCGGGAAGCGAAGCAAAGGCCCGCTTGTAGTCAGCGAACCGTCCGCCCTCACGCACGGCATCGATGACCGCGAGGCCTTCCGCTTCGCTCCCTTGCGCAAGAACGTATTCGACCCACGCCCACTTCGCGCTCGTGGAGCGAACATCGACGCGGCCTTTCAAGCCGCGACGCAGCCGCTCGAGCCGATCTTGCACCACCTTGATGCCCGCGAACGGCTTGCCGTCCAGCGGGGTGTTGCGCTTTGCGCAGAACGGCGCGATCCCCAGCGACAGCGGCACGATGCGCGAGAGCTCCGTCGAAAAGGCGATGCACTCGTCGATGTCGGCGTCCGTCTCGTTGGGGAGCCCCACCATCAAGTACAACTTGAGGCGCTCCATCTTGTGCGCCCTCGCTAGCTCCGCTGCGCGGACGAGATTCTTGACGCGTGCGCGCCGCTCCAGCGATTCGCGCAGGCGATCGCTCGGTCCATCCATCGCGGTGGTGAGCGTCTTGTAACCGCCGCGTTTGAGCGCGGCGACGAAGTCGTCGTTCAATCGATCGGGGCGCAGCGAGGAGAGGCCCACCTCCGCGCCGCGGTCGGCGAGCGCGTTGACGATTTGCGTGATGCGCGGGTGATCGCTCACCGCCGCGCCCACCAGGCCAACCCGCCGCGCGTCCTCGGGAATGGTCTCGAGGATGCGCTCCATCGACACGAGGCGCATGCCTCCGTTGGTCGATCGGCGCATGACGCAATAGGTGCACGTGCGCGAGCACCCGCGCTCCGTCTCGATGAGGAACATGTTCGAGAGCACGGAGTGCGGCGTGCGGATGGGTGACCACGCGGGTAGGAGCGCGTTGTCGACCTTGGCCACCGTGGGCAACGTCACGCCATGGTGCGCGGGCACGAAGACATGGGGAAGGGCCGCGAGGCGCTCGAGCGTGCGCGCGCGTGTCGACGCCGTGATCGCGACGTCGGTGGCCTCGCTGGCCAGGATGTCCATCACGGGCTCGATGAGCTCCTCGCTCTCACCGATGATGATCGCGTCGACGATGCCCGCGAGGGGCAGCGGGTTGGAGAACGTGAGCGGGCCGCCGGCGAGGATGAACGGATGCCGCTCGTCGCGCTGGGTGCGGTGCGCGGGGATGTTCGCCGCGTCGAGCATGCGCACGAGGCCTGCGATCTCGAGCTCGTAGGCGACGCTCACCGCCACGATGGGAAATTCTTCCAGCGGCCGAAGGCTCTCGTACGAAAGCGGGCGCGCCTGGACCGACAGGTCCTGCTCGGCTTCGTCGTCGAGGAAGACGCGCTCGCAGGCCAAGCCCGGCATGTCGTTGATTGCGCGGTAAATACGCTGGTATCCGAGCGAGCTCATCCCCGCGCCGTAGGGCGAAGGATAGAGGAGCGCCACGGTGGTCGGCGCTTCCTTGGGGCACCGCCCGACCTCGTCGGCGAGCCGACGGCGGACCAGTGCTTCGAAGGTTGCGACCGACATTGTGGGACTCTTCGTGAGCGATCTTCCGCCACAAAGCAAGGTGATGGTGCATTGCTCGCTTCGATTCGCGAGACTTGGACGACGACGTAAGAGGAGAAACACCGACGTGACGACCGACCCCAACACTTCCCTCGCCCGATTTTGCCTGACCCTCGAAGAATTTCGCCGGACGCCCGACGGGCGTGTCCGCGGCGAACGCGAGTTCGTGTCGCACTTTTTCGCGCACGACGCGAAGGACGCGACCGACCTCGTCTTTCGTCACCTACCGCGCGAGGTGCGCGGGCCGATTCTTTCGGCCTGGAAGATCCGCGGGCAGAAGACGGCGCTGCGCGACGACGACGCGAAGGTGAAAGAGGCCGTGCACGATGCGTTGGTCTCGGGCGACATCGATCCGCAGACGTTCGAGGTGGGCATCACCGCCGAGACGTTGGTGCGCTGGGTGCCGCTTTCGGATTGGTGGTCCTTCTGGCGCGGGGGCAACCTGTCCGAGCGCGCGATCTTGAAGGCGCTGTCGACGGCGTACGAGCTCGGGCTCTTCGACGCAGCGTGGTTCCTCTCCGCCCTCGAAGCTCCGGCCGCGGCGCAGGATCCGGCGCGCACGACGGCGCTCAATGGCATCGAGGTGCTCTCGGAGGGGTTGTCCAAGGCCGATCTCACGGAGTGGGTGCGCGCGATCCATCAAAGCGCCGACGGCTCGCCGCGCGGACTCGTGGCGGCGTTGGGATGGGAGAAGATCGTGCACTTCACGAAGGCGCCCATCTTGATCGCGGTGCTCGACGCGCTGGCGACGAAGACGGAGCTGACGAAAACCTCGCTGCTCTCGGGCGCAGGGCCGATTGAACCGATGCAGCCGGCCTCGGAGCCGGATGGTCCCCGCGACGAGATCGATGCGGTGTTTCTGAATTAATCCTCGGTTGTCCTTTTCACACGGCCGTTGCTGCAATGTCGGGTGTGACAAGGTAAGGTGCATGCCGGCTGCATGCGCTCTTCCAAGTATTTTCTGGGCCTTGCTCTCTTCTCGTTCGCCACGGTGGGCCTCGCGGTGGCACCCCTCGTGTCAGGGTGCACGGATCAAACCGTAGACCGGCCCGCACGCCTCACACGCGATGCGGGCGGCGATCGGCCGGAGCCGGGCGGCGAGTCGGAGCTGAAACCGAATGCCTCGGTGAAGGTGACGGAGTGTTCGCGACCCGCGATCGCCGCGCCGGCGTCGGGCACCTGCCAAGTGACGAAGCCTGGAACGGGGGCGCGCGTGTTCCAAGGGACCGTGCTTTTGCCCGACGAGACGCTGCACCGGGGTGAGGTGGTGGTCGGCGAGGACGGGAACATCCTCTGCGGCGCCTGCGATTGCTCCACCGTAGCGCAGTATGCGGCGGCGAGCGTCGTGCAGTGTGCCGACGGGGTGATTTCACCGGGGTTGGTCAACCCGCACGACCACATCACGTACGCGAACAACGCGCCGGTGGGGCACGGGACGGAGCGCTACGCGCACCGGCACGAGTGGCGGATCGGGCTGAATGGCCACACGAAGATCACGTACAAGGCGAGCGCGCCGCAGAACGTGGTGCGCTTCGCCGAGCTTCGCTTCGTGATGGGCGGCGTGACGAGCATCGCGGGCGCGGGCGGGCAGCCGGGGCTCGTGCGGAATTTGGACAGCTCCGATCCCGTGCAGCTCGAGGGGCTGCCGGTGCAGCCGGCCGACTCGGACACGTTCCCGCTGGGCGACAGCAACGGGACGATGCGCACGTCGGATTGCACGTACGGCACGAGCCGGACGAAGACGTCCGCGGTGCAGGCGCTCGATGGATACCTGCCGCACATCTCCGAGGGCATCAACGCCGAGGCGCACAACGAGCTCGCCTGCAGCAACGTCGACGATGCCACGCAGAGCAAGTACGACTTGCTCGGCCGGCAGACCGCGGTCATCCACGGCATTGCCGTGACGGAGGCGGATGCGCTGGCGTTCCGCAAGAACCAGACGTCGCTCGTGTGGTCGCCGCGCTCGAACATCGATTTGTACGGGAACACGGCGCCGGTCACCTTGCTCGACGCGGCGGGTGTACGCATCTCGCTCGGCACCGATTGGGTGCCCAGCGGCTCGATGAACATGCTGCGCGAGCTGAAATGCGCCGATGATTTGAACACGAAGTACTTTGGGAAGCACTTCTCCGATTCGGATCTGTGGCGCATGGCCACGGAGAACGGCGCCTTTGCCGTGGGCGCGCAGGGGCTGATCGGCGCGATCAAGCCCGGGTACGTGGCGGACCTCGCGATCTTCAATGGGAAGGACAAGAAGGATCACCGCGCGGTGATCGACGCGGGGGTCGAGGACGTGGCGCTGGTGCTGCGCGGCGGGAAGGTGCTCTACGGCGATGCGGCGCTGCTCGATGATGCGGTCATCGGCGCCGCGGACTGCGAAGCGCTCGATGTGTGCAGCGTCGCCAAGAAGGCGTGCGTGGCCCGTGACAGCGGCGGCAGCGTGAAGCTGGCGGACATCAAGGGTGCGGGCGAAGCGTTTTATCCGCTGTTCTTCTGCAGGGGCGAGGTACCGAAGGACGAGCCCTCGTGCACACCGTACCGCGAGGAGTACAAGGACGGGATCAAGGACGGCGATCAAGACGGCGACGGCGTGGCCGACGACGCGGACAACTGCCCGACGATGTTCAACCCGCCGCGCGGCGCCGATGGCGACGAGCAAGCCGATGGCGACGGCGATGGCCGCGGCGACGCGTGCGACCGCTGCCCCGGCGATCCGGCGAACACGTGCCCCGTGCGCGGTGGCGCGGCGCAGAACCAAGACGGCAAACCGCCGGCCGACCCGAACGACACGGACGGCGATGGCGTGGTGAACGGCAAGGACAACTGCCCCGAGCAGGCCAACACCGATCAAGCCGACGGCGATGGCGACGGCTGGGGCGACGCGTGCGACAAGTGCGGGACGGCGAATGCGGGAGCAACACCGTGCGCGGTGACGGTGGCGCAAATCCGCAATGCGCAGGCGGCCGAGCACCCGAAGCAGCACGGCGTGGTGGGCATCGGGGATGCTTACGTCACGGCGTTGACGCCCTATGACAACAAGTCCCCGCAGGGATTCTACGTGCAAACCGGTACGGACGCGTACAACGGCATTTACGTCCTGACGGGTTCGAATCGCTACGGTGTGGCCATCGGGAGCAAGGTCAAGGTCGAAGGCTTCTACGTCGAGAACTTCGGCGTGAGCCAGATCAACGCCTCGCGCGTGACCATCGATCCCGTGGAGACGAAGATCTTCGACCCCATCGAGGTCGCCGTCTCCGACATCGTCACCGGTGGCAGCAAAGCCGAGACGTACGAATCGATGCTGCTGAAGATCAATGGCCCGCTGACGGTGACCGACGATGCCCCCGACAAGGACATCAAGTCGTTCGAATTCGTGGTCACCGGGGGCCTGCGCATCGATGATTTGATTTTCACCAAGTTCAAAGACAGCGTCGTACCGCCGAAAGGCACGACCTACAGCGGCATGCGAGGAATCCTGTATTACTCGTTCAGCAATACGAAATTGGCGCCCCGCGACGCCAACGATATGCCGAAAGCGCCATGACCGCTCCACCTGATTGGCGCACCAGGATATGGCGCAGTGCCACGTAGCCAAACGTAGAGACTGCATTTAGCAGTAGGGCGTGGCCATCGATTTCATGACAATGCCCTTGAGCCGGTACATCAGCGGCGACTTCGTCACACCGACGATGACCTTCGTCTGGAATCAGGGGATCCCGTACGTGATGGTCGGTCCGCAGGGGCCACGCGAACTGCCCAAGGGCATCCCATTCGGCGGTCCGGATGCTCCTCGACATCGTCATGCGATGCTGCCCATGCTTCTCGATGACTTGGGCATGTTGCCGCCGCCGATCGCGACGAATCTCTGGGATGAATCGTCCGCCGCGGACCCGACGTTTCATCGCGTCGACCCGAAGTCGTACGACAGCCTTGCCGCGGAAGCCGCCGCCGAACCTACGCGTTCGATCTTCCGATTCTTGAAACCGAAAGCGCTGACGGCCAGGCACCTCCGTGCAACCCTGTTTTTCCCCGTCGAGTTCGAGGAGCCCTTCGACATGCCGGTCATCTTCGAACGGACCGCCGGCTCCGCGGGCGCCGCCTTGCGCGAGTTGGAGAGCTGCACGTGGACGGAAAAGTCCTCCTCCGCGCGGCAAACCTTGCACGATGCCTTGAGCGACGCGCTCCGTCTGCGGTTGCCGATGATCGTCGATTACTAAAGCGCGATCAAAGGCTCTGCGCCCGCGCGGACCAATTGGTCTTTTGGGACCAAATTTCATCGTGCGCGCGGCGAGCGCCGCCGTGGCACGCACGCTTGCGGGACCTTGATTTTTCGTGACGCTCGGCGCAGCGTCAGCGAAGAATGCCGTGCCCCTCGCCTGAAGAGCTCCTCGCGTGGACCCAGGGGGAATTGGACGCGACCTCGCATGAGTCCATTCGAGCGCACGTGTCCGAATGCGAGACGTGCAAGCGCGCAAGGAGACTGACGCCCCAGGAAAGCCCTCCCAGCGCAACGCTCACCTCGCATGCTCGCTCTCCGGCCGATCGCCGGACGAAGGATCGCCCACCCCCCATTGAACCGGGAACGTACGTCGGCCGCTACCTGGTCATCGATTTGATCGGTACGGGGGGAATGGGCAGCGTCTACCGTGCCTACGACCCAAAGCTCAATCGCAATGTGGCGGTAAAGGTCATTCGCGTCCGGTCGAGCGACGCCGGCGATACGGGTCCGCGACCGCGGCTCCTGCGGGAGGCACAGGCACTGGCGAAGGTCGTTCACCCGCATGTCGTCAGCATTTTCGACGTCGGTGAGTTTCGCGAGCAGGTGTTCTTCGCCATGGAGCTGATCGAGGGCAGCACCTTGCGGGACGTGCTGCGTCGCGGCGCGCACGATCGCCGGAAGCTGCTGCAGCTGCTCGATCATGCGGGCCGCGGGCTCGCGGCCGCGCACGATGCCGGTCTGGTGCATCGAGACTTCAAACCCGAAAATGTGCTCATCGATCGGGAAGGACGGGTCAAGGTCGTCGATTTCGGGCTCGCGCGGGCCGTGGACGCCTACAAATCCGAAGACCCCGTGCCCATGCCGCCCGGCGAGTGGCCATCCGTATTGGATCAGCGCATCACGGAGACCGGCGCGTTCCTCGGAACGCCGGCCTACATGTCGCCCGAGCAATATCTGGGTTTGGCCACCGATGCACGCAGCGACCAATTCAGCTTTTGCTGCGTGGCCTACGAAGCGCTCGTTGGGCGGCATCCATTTCTAAACAAGCGTGGACACATTTCCGCGGAGGCGCTCTGCGCCGGTGAAATCGAAATATCGAACCGTCGATTGGACCCCGGCTATTTGCGTGTGCTGACTCGGGGTCTATCACGTGATCCCTCGAATCGATATTCCTCGATCGAGCACCTGCTCGATGAACTGGCCGCCGTTCCACGACGGCGGCGCCGGCGCGGTGTCGGCATCGCCGCCATCGTGTGCGCGGCGGCCGGGCTCATTGGCGTGCCGGTCCTCCAAAAGCACCGCGCGCAGCGATGCGAGGCGGTGGCGACGCAGGCACTCG